>JAPOSH010000208.1 GCA_026709815.1 bacterium
CCCGCGGGATAGGTTGGGCAGATGGCCCAGGAGTTGGTGTTCGACGCGAGGGACGTCCAAGAGGAGTTTTTCGACCGGGGGTGGACTGACGGGCTGCCGGTGGTTCCACCCACCCCGGAGCGGGTGCGGGCGATGCTGGACTACGCCGGAGTGGGTGCGACCGACATCGTGGGCCGCGTCCCGGAGCGGTCGCGGGAGGTTAACGCCGAAAAAGCCGCAATCAACGCCGTGATGGCCGGCTGCCGTCCCGAGTACTTCCCGGTGGTGCTGGCTGGATTGTCGGCTGTTTTCGACCCCCGGTTCGGGTGCCACACCGTGGTGACCAGCACCGGCGGCGCCGCGCTGGGCGCGGTGGTGAGCGGCCCGCTGGTGGCTGAGCTGGGGTTCAACACCGCTCGCAATGCGCTGGGGCCAGGTTGTCGGGCCAACGCCACGGTGGGGCGGGCACTGCGATTGGTGGTCATGAACGTGCTGGGGGCCCGGTCGGACACCCTTGACGGCTCCTCGCTGGGTCATCCCGGCAAATACACCATGCTGGTGGCCGAGGCGCCTCCGCCCGAAGGATGGCCGCCGCTGCGGGTGGAGTTGGGCTACGGCGCGGGCGACACCACGGTGACCATGTTCCCCTCTGAGAGCCCCCATCAGGTGGCCAATCACCTCAACGGCGATCCCGAGGGCATCCTGTTGACGTTTGCCGCCGCCATGACCAACCCGGCCACTTACGCCGTGGCCAAAAAGCACCAAGTGCTGCTGGTGATCGGCCACGAGCACCGCCAGATACTGGCCGCCGCCGGCTGGACCAAAAAGCAGGTGCGGGAGTTCCTGGCCGAGCACAGCAGGGTGACTCCCGAGCATCTGGCCGCCGGCGGAGTACTGCTGGAGTTCACCGCGCAGAACGACATGACTCCCGACGCCGACGGCAAGCTCAACACGGTTCGGGGCCCTGACGACATCTACTTGGTCACCGCGGGCAGCGCGGGGGCCGGCTGGTCGGCCTACATCCCCAACTGGGCCCCGGTGGTACACTCTGAGGCTGTCACCCGCAAGGTGGCTGCACCCGGCGATGGGCTGCCTTTGGCCTAGCAAGGGGCGGTCCTGGCAAGCGAGGTTTCATGTCATCAGTCCTCATGTCATCAGTCACAGTGCTGTCCCCGGTCTATGAGGATGCCCCCCCAGCCGAGGTGGCCATGGCGCCCCGCTTCGCTCCCACTGAGCCGGTGGTGATCGGGCTGATCGACAACGCCAAGAGCAACGCCAAGGAGTTGCTCACCTATCTGGCCGAAGGGCTGCGGACCCGCCTGCCGGTGGCCGACGTCGTGGTCCACTCCAAGTCGGCGGCGGGAAAGCCCATCGACGCCGACGACGCTGAGATGCTGGCCGCCCGCGCCCACCTGGTCATCTCCGGGCTGGGTGATTGAGGGGCCTGCACCGCGTGCAGTCTGCACGACGCCGTTCAGATGGAGTCCCGGGGGATCCCGTCGATGCTGTTGATCACCGAGCCCTTCCAACCGGTCGTGGAGTCCTTTGCCCCCACCGTGGGCATGGCGTCTTACCCCGCGGTCACCGTCCCCCATCCGGTCTCCACTCTTGATGACGAGTCTCTCCGAAAACTGGCCGCCGCCGTCATCGACGAAGCCGTTGCCCGCCTGATTGCGGCGTAGCCCCTACTTCCAGGGGTCGCGGAGGAAGGCTTCGAATTGGGCGGCGAGGTCGTCGCCCGAGGGCAGGAGGTCTTCGGCTTCGTCGATCTGTCGCTCGAGCTGGGCGACGTAGTTCTTGAGGTCGTCGTCGCCGGCCACCGCGGCGTCAACCCGCTCACGCCAGGCGGCTGCCGCCTCGTCGAGCTCATCGTGGTCGGTGATGATGCCGGTGATCAGCTCGAACCGCTTGAGCAGCGATCGAGTGGCCTCGGGGTTGGGGGGTCCGGGCACATAGTGGGGCACCGACACCCGAAGAGAGATGACCGGGATGCGGGCCTGGTCCAAAGCGTCATGGAGCGCGCCCACCAGGCCGGTGGGACCCTCGTAAGTGGGCCGGCCCAAGCCGAACATGCGGGCCAACTCGGCGTTGGTGGAGCTGCCCACCACTCCCAGCGGACGGGTGTGGGGCGCCAGACCGACCATTGCGCCCAGGGTCACGACCAGCCCGGCCTGGCACTTGGTGGCCACTTCCACCAGGTGCTCGGCGAACGTCCGCCACCGCAGGTGGGGCTCCACCCCTTCCACCACAACCAGGGGGTGTTTGGCGCCATAACGCTCCACCGCGGAGACTTCGGTGAGCGGCCAGTCGATGACCCGGTGGCCGTCGTCGCTCAAACGGACCTCGGGCCGGCGGTCCTGGAAGTTGAAGAAACCCTCGGGGTCGATGCAGGCCAGCGGCACCACGCTGTGGGCGCCTTCTTTCATCATCTGCACCGCGGCGGTGGCGGCGTCGGCGGCGTCGAACAGACCTTCCAAAGCCACTGCCATGACCGGGTTGTATTGGGCGGGCTGGTCTACTAGCCATTCCAGTTCCACCGCCATGGCCCAAGGTTCTCACCGCCACGGCGCTGCGGCAAGCCGAATGACGACGTGTCGGAATCGGGTGGGGCTGCTCCCAGGGTTCCAGCGCGGCTCCCCGTGTGGGCCGTGGCCTCTGCTCAGCTCAGCTCCTCGTGTGGGCCGTGGCGCAGATGTGCGGGGAGCGATCAAGTCTGAATTTCAAGGTCGGCTGCGACCGGCCAATGGTCGGAGGCGTTGCCCGCTTCTCGGACCACTCTGCTGGCGGTTATCGACCAGTGCTCGGAAACGAAAATGTGATCGATCTGACGCGGGTTTGGGCTTTTTCCGAAATCGTGGGCCGTAGGGCCGTCGTCGGGGTTGAGCACAGGGCGGAGTCCTAACGCCATCAGCGGGCGGGCCGGCGATTGATCGAGCGTGCAGTTCAGGTCGCCCAAGACTATGGCCGGCTTCCCAGCGTGTTCGGCCGTCAGCCAGTCCGCGAGGTTCTCTGAAGCCTCGAGCCGCCGCTGCTGCGAACCCTCATCCAAGTGGGTGTTGAACACGACGAAGGGCTGATCAACCCTTCGGAGGTAGCCCTCGACCACGGTGGCTAGACGGGGGGACCTGGCACCAAGCAGGCGGGTCCCCGGTCGAGCAGGGGTTTCGCCGAACCAGCGAACGGCAGCCCCCGTCACGGCAAAGCGGCTTTTTCGGAACCAGATCGGGCACATTTCACCGCCGCCCCTGCGGTTTCTACCTCGACCGCAGTATTCCCATCCAGAGCCAAAAGCCCGGGTGCCCAGCCAGCGGTTCTGAGTTTGATAAACCTCTTGGAATCCCCAGATGTCGGCATCGACTGCACTCAGCGCGGCACCGAGGCGATCTCGGCGCCGCCACCACCACGACGCCTGGTCTAGGGCTCGGAGGTTTCGGATGTTGTAGGTGGCGACCCGGACTGCTCCGGGCTCAGACATGGTCGCGTCCGAATACAGCGCTCAGTCCAGAACCCCGTTCAACATGGGGCGGGTCTTCACCTCGAAGCCATAGCCGACGGGCGAATAGTTTCCAGCACAGCAGCACGAACAGGGAAAACAGCACGCCTCCGATGCCGGTGCGAATCAGCACTTCGCTTAGGCCCGCGTCGGAGAGGTCATTGCCCACCACCCACGATGGGCCACCCCAGGACAAGTCGAGAGTTGCATCGGCCTCAGAACTGCGGGCGTAGATGAACCAGGCCACCATCCGTCCGAAGCCGTAGAACATGAAGCCCCAGTAGAGCAACAGAAGCCCCGTCTCGCTGATCCGCAAGCACCGGTGCAGCCACCCCCACACCTTTGGGTCGGCAGGGATCACCACGTTGCGGAAGTAGGAAGGAGTGAGGGCTTGACGGGCGAATACCAGCACCGTCACAAACCAGAACAGATCCCACACCCCGCCGAAGCTGGAGTAGTAGGCTGCCGCATCGCCGTATGCACCCTCCGCGGCAGCGTGTTTCCACATATTGACGGTTACCGGCTCGGTCGAAAACGGGAAAAACACCATAGTTCCGGCTGAGTCGGCGAAATCGGTCAGCACATGGGCCCAATGACCGATCAAAATGCCCACCGCCCAGCTTCGACTTCGAGTTGCAGCCAGGGTAAGGAGGGCGAAGAAAAAACCGAATATCAGAGAATGGGTGAAGCCAACCCCGGGCCATCCCCGATGGAAGGCGGCCGGATCATCCGCAGCGTATACGAAGCTCTTGGTGAACAAGTCGGGCAATTGAGTGCCGAGCACTATTGCGAGGAAGGAAGCCTTGACCCCGACATGGCGCTGGATGAAGTAGTTCTCAAACTCATGGGCCGCCCAGCTCACCGCCTTGCCAGCCTATGCAGCAGGTTGCGGACGGCAGCAGGTACGGCGTAGAGCGTCCCGAATAGCCAGAGAGGACCGACAACCCAATTCAACACCGGAGCTTTCAAAGGCACACCGAGTGATATATACACCAAAAGCGAGGCGATTACCCATCTAGCCGCAATACGCGGCGAAGTCTGTAGAGACTCATCCATTTGGACTACAACATCAATTATCTAGCGGACTTCTTCAGGCGAGATGCCCGTGGTCAAGCGGTTGCGGTTGCACCTGCTGGTTTCTATTTCCGAATGAGCGGGGGATGGAATTATGGGTATGGCCGGAGGTACACCGAGAATTGACAAAGGGTCGTGCCCCAGCGACTCCACGAAGTCGGCATTTGCTTCCCAGACGGCCATCTCTCGCTCTAGTCGAGACTGGTGGCTGAAACGGCCCCGAATGCGATTTAACAGGTTGACCGCGAATGCAGCCAGGATGACTCCATTGGTAGCCGCCGTGTCGAAAGCAGTGACACAAGTCTGGCACATCAGTTAGACCGCTGGGTGTTGAAGATGCTCGAGTTCATAGCTTGTGTCCTTGGATAATTGGCCCTGTGGGAGAACGGTGAATCCGAGGCTACCCTCCCTGTCAAGTCACCCCCCCAATTCACCTGTGGGCACCCAGTCTGCCCATGCCTCCGCTATCCGGAAAGGTCGGCGGCGACGCGCCCGGCCACTGCCATGGCGTCGGCGATGGCCTCGTCCTGGTTGATGTAGCGGTAGGTGGCCAGGCGCCCGGCAAAATACACGGGAATGTCGAAACATGCCGCTATCTCGTCGGCCAACTCGGCATTCCGCAACTCGTTGGCCCCGTCTGCGGTCAACACCGGGTAGTGGCGCCGGGCCGCGCCCGGCATCTCCTGGCTGACCACCGTCCCGCCGATCTGCTGTCCGGTGGCGTGCTTGGTCTCCACTGTGCGGGTGTAGGGAACCCGAGCCGACGGTCGGTTGGTGACATATGCCGGAGTCAGCACTCCGCTGAGCGCAGCGGTGGATGAATGGCGGGACACCATCTCGACGCCGCGCCACTCGAGCTCGCCGGGGCGGCGGGCGAAGTCGTCGAGCGCGGCGGTGATGATCACGGCTTCGTATGACCGGGCCAGATCATGAGCGTCGTCCACGCTTATCTCGCAGTCCAGCGTGACAGCCACAGTAGACAACACCGATTCGATCACCTCGTTGACGCCGTTGGGGGGAAAGTACTGCCAGCGGTCCCGGAAAAGCCCCCTGTGGCCGTCACGGCGCAGCTCCACCCGTTTGGGAGCGAACATGGCCGACAGCTCGGCGGCCGGCCGTCCCCACTGCTTGGCGGTGTAGTCCTTGATGAAAAGGTCGTAGAGAGTGCGGCCCATCATCGAGACCACGAAATCCTCGAAGTTTTTGCCGACGGGCACCGGCGGGAGGCCGGCCAACTCCCGTTCCACAGTGGGCCAAATCGGCAGTTCTCGCAGTTCCGACACTTGCGGGGGCCACGACAGCAGACGGCTCTCGCGGTCATCGTCGTCGGGCGACAGGTACACCTCGGTGAGCACCTGGTGGTCATAGGGCCGGGTAAGGCCGTGGGCGTTCACGAACCGGTTGACCTCGGCGTTGGAAGTGTGGAAGATGTGAGCCCCGTTGGGCTCGTACACCACTCCGTTCATGGTCTCGGCTCGAGAGTGCCCGCCCACGACGCCGGTCTTCTCCAGCACCTCTACCGCGAACCCGGCGTCGGCGAGGAGGCGCCCGGCCACCGATCCGGTCCATCCGGCCCCCACGACGGCAATCGGTCGCTTTTTCACGAGAGTCGCCGACTCAGCCTTACCGCGCCCGATCAGGCCTCTTGGAGGAGCCAGAGGCCGACCACGCTGTAGAAGACCATGACCAAAAGCATGGGACGCTGGGCCCAGGTGGCCTCGCTGGCGTCGCTGGTCTCCACCGCTCGGTCGTGGGCCACCAGCACCGCGGCGATGTGGCCGATGACGATGGCGGAGAACTGCACCCAGGAGATGGCGTCGGCGGAGACCAAGAAGAAGTTCACCGCCCAGTCGGCGGTTCCGAACCAGTTGGAGCCGCGGTCGAACGGGTTCGACAGCATGCGCAGGAAGTTCTGGCCGCCGTCGAGCACGAGAAGCGAGAAATAGTGGGCCACCGTGTAACCCAGCACGATGGGAACCAGGGAGTGGGAGAAACGCCGGGCCACCTCGGAGGGGGTCTGCTCGGTGAACCAGCCCACGGCCAGCGATCCTGTGTAATAGAGCGCCGCCATGATGGCGATGACGGCGAGCATCCCCGCGGTGTTGACACCGGTGGCGGTCCAGCCCCGGTGGGTGCCCACCAGGTCGGGCCACAAGGTGCTGCCGGCCAGCGAGTCGAAGGTGGTGCCGCCCAGCACCACCAGCAGCACGGCGGTAAGGTCGAGACGGGGGGCGATGGTCGTCAGTCCCGACAGCGGCGCCCGCAGCCGCACGGTGCCGGAGTCGTCCCGGTGCAACGGCGACATTCGGCCCAGCAGCGAGAACAGCACCCCGAATCCGTCGGCTTGGCGCACCCAGCGCCGCCCGTACACCGCGGCGCCGCCTACCATGCCCACCGTGTAGGCCACCATGGCCGCCCCCACCGCCTCGTTGGTGGTCCCGTCGTGGTAGCAGAGCTCGAAGAACAGAAACCCTCCCAGCGCCACAACCGCGGGCCAGTAGCCGCCGGGGACCTCATCGGTGTCGTCGAGCTGGGGCAGGCCCAGTTTGCCCGCCGCCCACTCAATGGCCGCGGCGATGGTTTCGAACGGGTTGAGCACCCGCCAAACATCGC
The DNA here is from genome assembly GCA_026709815.1 of bacterium. Lineage (GTDB taxonomy): Bacteria > Actinomycetota > Acidimicrobiia > Acidimicrobiales > Bin134 > Poriferisocius. The sequence continues at coordinate 7,160 of JAPOSH010000208.1, forward strand.
CGAACACCGCAGCCGCCATCGACATCCCCACCCACAGGGCCACATACACCGTCAGCGGTCCGAATCGCTGGCTCCCCACCTGCGCGCCGCTGACGCTGCTGGCCAGAGCCAGCACGAACAACGCCAGCGCACCCAGCCGGGCGGGCACCGCCACCGCTTCCAGCGCCCGGCTGAATGCTGAACCCAGGCTGCGGCCCGAAGCGGCGCCGGGCAGCCAGGCCCGGCGCCAGAAGAAGCTCAAGCTGACGAATGCCGCCATGAGGGCCACGGCCGCGCCGATGCCGAACAGATAGAACGGCAGGGGCAGATCGCCCCGCGACCCCACCCCGTGGGCCAACACGGAACTCAGCATGGCCACATCGGGGTCACCCCACCTGAAGCTCCATCACCAGATCGCCGCGATGGTGGGACTCCACCTCGAATATCCCCGGGATGTCGGCCTCGAAGGTGATGGTGCCGGGTTGGCCGGGGGAGAACTCCACCACCAGGTCATAGCCGTGGATGTGGAGCTCATCGGCGGTGTCGCCGGCCACGACGATGGAGACGGTGTCTCCGGCGCCGACCCGGTAGCGCTTGACCCCTTCAACCGGCTTGCCGTCTGCCAATTCCAGTTCGATGGCACCGCCGCCCTCTTGGGCCGCGGCCACCGGTTCAGCGTCGCCGGGAATGGTCACGACGGCGGTGGCGTCGAGCTTGTCGCCGTTCACCGCCAGCACGGCGTGGTTGTTGGCCGACAGCTCGACGCGGATCTCGTGATCGCCGGGCTCGGTGATGTCGAGGTGGGCCCAGTGCCCGTAAAGCCGCCTGAGCTTTACCCCGTCCAGATAAATGTGCATGTGCCCCTCGCCGTCCACCGGATCGGTCGAGGCCCGTTCCGGCGCCAGGGTGAAGCCGGTGGTGGTCACTTCCAGATTGACTCCCGACATGGGGTCGAGGTGGGTTGCTATCTCAATGGTGGGCACCGGCTCGTAGTCCACCTCCATCAGCGTCGCATGGTCATGGTCGTGGTCGTGGTCGTGGCTGTGGTCGTGGTCGGTGGCGGTTTCGGGTTCCTCGGCCGGCGGCGGCGACACAGCACCGTCGTCGTTGCCGCAGGCGGCTAGCAGCAAGCCGAGAGCGCACAGCAGTCCGATAAGCGTCCGCGCTGGGCTCGATGAACTCATTTGGCCTCCTGTTGTTTTGGCTCGTTTTGGCGCCGATGGCAGGTTAAGGGAGCGGGTGACGAGAATCGAACTCGCGTCATCAGCTTGGAAGGCTGGGGTTC
>JAPOSH010000166.1 GCA_026709815.1 bacterium
TTTCATACCCGATCCACCCCGAGCTGTTCGACCGGCTGTTCGACGACTGGTCGGCCCTCGACAAGTTCCAGCGCACCCGCGGGGTGCTGAGGCTCATGGCGCTGGCCATCTCCCAGCTCTGGCAGCGCGGCGACCAGTCGCTTTTGATCATGCCGGGCAACCTGCCCATGGACTCGGGCGCGCTGGTCAGCGAAATGAAGAAGTACCTGGAGGAGGCCTGGGACCCAGTCATCAAATCAGATGTCGACGGCCCGAACGCCCTGCCCCTTCGCATCGACGGCCAAAGCCGCCACTTCGGGCAGCTCTCGGCCACCAGGCGGGCCGCCCGGACCGTGTACATGGGCTCGGCGCCCCGTCCCGACGGCAAGCGGGGGGTGGACCTGAAATCGGTGGTACTGGGCTGCGCGCAGCCCGGCGAGCCGGTGGGCCAGTTCGCCGATGCTCTCCGCCGGCTCTCGGGAGAGGCGACCCACCTCTATGTGGACGGGGCCCAGTACTGGTACTCGCTGCGGCCCAACGTCACCCGGATGGCCGCCGACCGTGCGGCGTCGAACTACACCGACGACCACGCCGACGACGAGGCGAGGACCCGGCTCGCCGGCCAGCGGGACCGGGGGGATTTCGCCGCCGTGCAGGTGTTCGCCGAGGGGCCGGGCGACGTGCCCGACGACGATGACGGGGTTCGGCTCGTGGTGCTCACCCCCGAGGCGACGCACTCGCTCAACGATGCGAACTCATCGGCGGTGGCTCTGGCTCAGAGCATCTTGGCTCAGCGCCATGGCGGGCCGCGGCTGAACCGGAACCTGCTGGTGTTCGCGGCCGCGGCTGCCAACCGACTCAGCGAGCTGAGGGCAGCGGCGCGGCTCTGGCTGGCTTGGCAGTCGATAGTCGACGACCACGAAGCCCTCGATTTGACCCCCCACCAGAAGGGTCAGGCTGAGAGCAAGGCGAAAGAGCTCTCCCAGCAGGTGGACAGCCTCATCGCCGAGGCCTTCACATTGGTGCTTACCCCCAACCAGGAGGCGGGGATGGCAAAGGTCGAGTGGCTGACGACCAGGGCGGCAACAAGCGGGGACATCGGCGCCCGAGTCTCGAAGAAGCTGCGAACCGAAGAGAAGCTGATCACCAGCTACAGCGGCGTTCGGGTGCGGATGGACATCGACCGCCGCGGCCTGTGGTCTGAGCACGGCGATGTAACCGTCGCGAATCTGCGAGAGGTCTACGCCCGCTACCCCCACATGCCGAGGCTCTCGTCGCCTCAAGTGCTCGACGCCGCCATCAGCACGGGCACGGCCAGCACCGATTGGGCCCAGGAGACCTTCGCCTACGCCGAGGGCCGCGATGGTTCGGCCTGGGCGGGAGTGAAGCAGGCCCAGCACGTCAACCCGGCCCCCAGCGGTCTGCTTGTCCACCCCGACCGGCTGCCCCGACCCGCCGCGGAGTCAGAGCCCATTGTCGAGGAGTCTGAGGGCTGCATTGGCGCTCCGCCGCCAGGCGGCGAGGGGGGTGGCCCCGAGCCGGTGGCCGCCCTCGGCCCGACCCAGTTCTACGCCCAGTTCAGCCTCGATCCCGTGCGCTGCATCAAACAGCTTGGAGAGATCGCCGAGCACGTGAACTCTCACCTTGGTCCCGACGTCGAGCTTGTGCTGGAGGTTCGGGCCGCCAACCCCGACGGCTTCGAGGACTCCGCCCGGCGCACCGTCTCCGAGAACGCCGCCAACCTAGGCGCGGCTGCATCCGAGTTCGACTAACAGCGGATGACGGCTTTGAGCGGTTAGTCGCGAGCGGTGGGGAGCAGCCTGTGGATCAGCTGCGGGCGAAGGTCAAAAGGGGGGCGATCTCGCCGGCGTCGGCCTCTTGCAGTGCGGACAGGTAGGCCCGTCGGAGGTCGTTGGTGGTCAGTTCGAGATTGCGGCTCCAGGTGAATGCCCCGGTGCCGAGTGCTTCTGCGAGGTAGTCGGCCGCGACCCGGCCGTGACGTCCGTTGCCGTTGCGGAACGGGTGGATGCCAACCAGCCGGTGGTGGAACCGTATGGCGATCTCGTCGGTTGCGAACGTCTCACGTTCGATCCACCAGCTGACGTCTTCGACGAGCAAGCGAACGGCCACGGCAATCTGGGTCGGCTCGATCCCGATATTGGTCTCATGCGTTCGGTACTGGCCGGCCCAGCTCCAGACTTGGCCGAACATTGCGTGATGTAGGTCGCGGAGGTACTTGTCGTCGAGCAGCTCCTCTGTTCGTGGCGGGCGGCGCAGCAGCGCTTGGACGATGTTTCGCTGCTCTGCGTCGAACAAGTCGCCCCGAGTTGCGATATAGCTCGGGATCAACCCGTCTTGGTCTTCGGGAGACATCTCCGTGTGGCCCTCTCCCGAGGGCAAGATGGCATTGGTCGCGCTGGAGCGGCCGGCTACTGGGTCCACAGGCCGCGCCGGTTGGCGATTTGGGCTGCCAACTCCTCGATTTGGGCGGCGAGCTCTTGGCTGCTTACCGCTTGGTCTTCAAGCCGGCTGTGCTGCGAGGCCGTCTGCAGATGTTTGGTGGCCTTGCGCCTGGCCTGGGCATTGACGGTTTCCTTGAGGCTGGAGTTGGGGATGAGGGCGTACACGAGCCGGCAGTTCATGGCCTGAGCGGCTCGCTCCAGGGTTTTCAATTGGACGGTATCGTGCTGCTCGCTGCGCTCAATATCGCTGATGGTCTGCTGGCGGACCCCCATGCGCACGGCCAATTCGCCGGTGGTCATGCCGAGGGCGTCGCGGATCGCCCTGATCCAGCCTTTGTGAGGCCGCGTGAAGTAGCTGGCCGGAGGAAGGGCGTTGAATCGGTTGTCAAGCCGGTGGCGGGCCAGTTCAGCATCGGGCACAAGGTACATAATACAGGAAGAAGCCTGTTTTATCAACTGCAATGTTCAGGCGGTAACCTGTATAAATGGCCGAGCGCCGGGGCGAACATCACAGGGCGAGCATCGTAGGCGGAACGCCGTAAAGCGCGGCGCCGGGGGCTACTGCCGGCGCAAGTAGACCGTCCAGTTGGTGAGGCCGATAAGAGCGCCACCGATGATGTTGCCAAGGGTGACGGCGGCGAGGTTGTGGGCGATCCACCCGAAGTTGAGGCGGTTGACCTGCTCAGTGGTGAGGCCGGCGGCGTCCAGCGCGGCGGTGTCGGCAGACACCAGCCAGCCCAGCGGCAGGAAGAACATGTTGGCGATGCTGTGCTCGAACCCGGCAGCCACGAAAGCGGCGATGGGCAGGATGATGCCTACCAGCTTGTCCACCAGAGATCGTCCGGCCACGGCCATCCACACCGCCAGGCACACCAGCATGTTGGCCAAAAGCCCCCGCACGAAGGCGGTGCCGAACGAGAGGTTCGCCTTGTCGTTGGCGATCTGAATGGTCCGCGCCGAGAACGAGTATCCGGCCTGGGCCCACCACCGGCTGAGGTACACCAAGAACACGATGACCAAAGCCCCGACCAGGTTCGCAAAGAAGGCCAGAGTCCAGTTGCGGGCCAGCTCCCGCCCGCTGATGCGGCGGCTGAAGAAGCTGGCCACCATCAGGTTGTTGCCGGTGAACAGCTCCGATCCGGTCACCACCACCAGCAGCAGACCCAGAGAGAAGCCCGCGCCGATGAGCAGCCGAGCCGGCCCGGTTCCCAGCTCCGGGCTGACCGCGATGGTGAGGGCGAACACCCCGCCCAACGCGATGAACGCCCCGGCCATGATGCCGAGGATGGCGGTTTGGGTGAAGTCGAAATGGGCTTTGCCGATTCCGGCCCGCTTGATCTTCCGGGCTATCTCCTCTGGGGTCAAGGCCTCTGACATGCTGCCAAACTAGCCTTTTGAGCATGGCCGAGCCGGAAACGAGCGATGAGTTCTCCGATGGGGGCGTGGTCTCGGACTCCCGCCACTACGCCGGAGCGGTGGAGGCCCTGCGAAGTTCTTGCGCCCATATAGGAGAGGCGGCTGACGCCGCCCAGCGGGCCGGGTTCTTCTCCGACATCTCCGACTGGAACGACGAGGCTGACGCTTCGGCCCATGACGCCGACAAAGCCGCGGTCATGGCCATGGCCGAGGCTTTGCGGGCCAAGGAAGCGGTCGCCGCCTACGCCGATGCCGCCCGCCGCACGCTGACCGAGGTGACAGCGGCCTTCGCGGCGCCCAACACGCTGGGCAGCGCCATCGTCGGCGACGGGTGCGCCGACGGACCGGACGAGGGCAAAGACAGCGGCGGGAGGTTCTTTGAGCATCTGGCCCGCGCCCTCGTTGCCATCGTGGAAGGGCGGGAAGCAGAGAGCGATGAAACAAAGGGTGGTCAGGGGACAGGGAGCGATTCGGACCCGAGCGAAGCCGGCTACCTCAAAATGGCCAACACCCTTTCGGTGCTGGCGGGGGCCCGGTCGGCTTATCGGGCGGTCGATGAAGCGCTGATCCTGCTGGCCAACGCCCGGAGCGCCTATTTCCAGGAGTCGCAGGCCGCGGCGCGAACCCCGCTGGCCGCCGACTTGAAGGCCGCAGTGGCCGCCGACATTCGAGTTGCCTCCATTGGCCAGTTCCGCTCGGCGCTGACCACTCTGGCGGTGACCCGCACCGCATACAACGCTGAGATCGCCGACGAGTTGTGGGGGGCCTTGGCGGAGGCCCGGACGAGCTTGGCCGCGGCCACAGCCACCGTCTTGGAGATCCAAGCCGCGGCCGGCGATCGCCGCGGGGCCGACGATGCCTGTGCCGACGATGCCTGTGCCGACAATCTCCAAGTCGACGAGGTCCACGCAGCCTCGGCCCTGGCCTATTCGTTCAGCGGCTCTGAGACGCCGACGGACGTCTACGATGCCGCCCGGGACGTCGTCATCGAGGCCAAGGAGTTCCGCCGCCGGGCCCAGAGCGCCTGCGACGCGGTGGACGCCCTGCTGGTTGAAAACCGCGCCGTGGCCGCTGACGCCCTGATCGACGCCCGGGCCGCGGTCGGCTCAGCCGATCTCACGGAGATACGGGCGGCCTACGAGATGGCCAGCACCGCCATGGACTCCCTGTTCGGGGCCAGAGCGGCTTTTGAAGTGGGATTCGATTTCGCAGTTCCCGAGATCTTCGGCGACTCGGAGTTCTGAGACAAGAGCGTGGGGGCTCTACAGGGTCACGCCCAAAAGCAGGGCGGCGATGGCGGTCACACCCGAGACCGAGCCCAGCATGGCGATGCGGCGGCGGTCGGTGGCCTTGGTGTGGAGCCAGGCGGCTAGCCCGGTGGCGATGACCAGCGCGAACTTGACTCCGAACGTCACATGGTAACTGGTGGCGGCGTCGGCGAAGTCGGCTTCGAAGACGTTCCAGAGCCCGGTGACCACCGACAGGGCGAAGAACGGCCACGCCACCTTTCCGAATTGCTGGGCCGCGGCCTGGGTGGCCTCTTGGCCCACCTTGCGCAGCGCCGGCACCAAGGCGGCCACCACCACTTGGCCTCCCACCCACACCGAGGCGCCCAAGATGTGGAGGAAGGAGCGCAGCGCCTCCAGATCCCAATTGGCTTCGATCATGGCCTCAATCTAGTAATCGGCGGCCTCCGGGTTGGTACCGTCAGACGATGACCATCAACCGAGCGGTATACCGAGAAGCATTGCAGTCCGGCGGGGAGGCCATCGCGGCGGCCGGCAAGCGCGACCTCGAAGCAGGCGTACCCTCTTGTCCGGGCTGGACTGTGCATCAGCTGCTGGCCCATGTGGGCCGGGTGTACCGCTCGGTGGGCCGACATGTGGCCGAGCGGGCGGTCGAGATGATCCCCGCCGACGAGATCCCCAAGCCGCCAGAGGGCGACGCCATCGTGGGGTGGTTCGAGGAGGGGCACGGCTTCGTGCAGGAGGCGCTCGACAGCGCCGACCCCGATGAGGCGGTGTGGAGCTGGGCCGGCCAGAACACCATGGCTTTCTACTTCCGCCGCATGGCCCACGAGACCGCTGTACACCGCTGGGATGCCGAGGCCGCCTTCGGGGCGCCCGCCCCCATCGACTCCGACTTGGGGGCCGACGGCGTGAGCGAGCTGTTCGAGGTGGTGCTGCCGTTCACCGCGGCCAACTGGAGCATGGCTCTGCCCGACGCCAGCCTGCACCTTCATCGAACCGACGGCGAGGGGGAGTGGCTGCTGGCAAACGACGCCGGCCGCGTCAGGGTGACCCGCGAGCACGCCAAGGGCGACGCCGCCGTGCGGGCCACCGGCGCCGATCTGCTGCTGTTGTCGTGGGAGCGCATCGGCCTCGACCGCCCGGGTGTGGAGACCTTCGGCGACGCGGATGCCGCCCGCTCCTGGTTCGCCCTGTCCCGATAGCGTCGCCGAGCAACCCAGCCATGGCCGACGACGCATCGCCGGCACCGATGCCGCCGCCCACTCAGGCCGATTTGTTCGACCAGTACATGCCCATCGTGCTGTTCCTGGTGCTCAACAGCGCGTTCGGCCTGGTCCCCGCCATCGTGGCCATGACCCTGTGGGCCGTCAAGGCCCAGGTCAGCCGGTTCCGCCGAGGTCTGCCCCTCGGGCGGGTGATGCCGATCATCGTGGTGTACCTGCTCATCCGGGGCACGCTGGGCATCATCTACGACAGCGAGGAGGTGTACTTTGGCATCGGCATCTCCGCCAAGGCGCTGGCCGGGCTGGCCCTTCTGGCGTCGGCGGCCATGCGGCGGAACGCAACCGGCTATGCCCTGCCCTACCTCGTGCCCATAGACCAGGACGTCAAATCCCACCCCGAGTACCGGGCGGCCACCCGGCGGGTCTCGGTGGCGGTGGCGTTGATCGTGTTCGCCAGCGTCGGGTTCGACACCTGGCTGCTCCAGAACGCCTCGGTCAACAAGTTCGTGCTCATCCGCCTGGGGGTCAACTGGGGGGTCTCGTTGGCCACGATATTGGGCGCGGGCCTGTACCTGGATCGCCGCCTGCGCCGCATCCCGGGCTTTCCCGGCATGATGCCCCTCATCGAGCGTCGCCTCGGAGGCATGGGCATGCCCCCGCCGCCCCCCTCAAAGGGCTGATAATCAAAAGGCTTATAGCCGGGCCGTGGCGACCAGTCGGCGCAGTCATCACTAGAGTCTCGGCCATGGGCGAGAACAACTGGGGCCGGTGGGGGGACGAGGATGAGCGGGGGGCGCTGAACCTGCTGACCCCCGAGGTGGTGAAGCAGGCCAGCGCCTCGATCTCTACCGGCAAGGTGTATCCGCTGGGGATCCCCATCCAATCGCAGGGCGTGCCCATCATGGACTACCGGGGCACCCCGATGCGCCTCACCCTCCAGAACGCCTCCGACGAGGGCATCTACGCGGCCTACGGCTGTCACGCCGGCACCGGCGCCCATGAGGACGTGCTGGTGTTCGCCTCCCACACCACCAGCCACATGGACGCCTTGTGCCATGTGTACGGCCAAGACCGGCACTACAACGGCTTCTCCAAGGAGGCCATGAAGACCCACACCGGGGCGTCTCGGCTGGGGATCGAGAAGGTGGGCGCCATCGCCGGGCGGGCCGTGCTCTTGGACATGGTGGCCCATACTGGCGCCGAGAAGTGGCTGGAGGCCGGCACCCCGATCAGCGGCGCCGACTTGGCCGCCTGCGCCGAGGCCCAGGCCACGCCGGTGCGGGCCGGCGACATCGTGCTGATACGCACCGGCTACCTGGACATGTGGTGGTCGATCAACGCCGATCCCGGGGCGGAGCAGCCCTTCGCCCAGCCCGGCATCAACAACGACGGCGCCCGGTGGCTGGCCGACAACGACATCGTGGCCGTGGGGTCGGACAACGCGGCCATCGAGGTCATCCCGTTCGACGAGAACGATTTCCTCACCGTCCACAAGATCCTGCTGGTGGGCGCGGGCATCTACATGCTGGAGTTCTTGGACTTCTCGCAGATGGCCGCCGACGGCTGCCACGAGGGGTTTATGACGGTGTCGCCGTTGAACGTGACCGGCGCCACCGGCAGCCCGATCAACCCAGTGGTCATCGGCTAGCCGCCGGTCGGTGTCGGGGGGAAAGGCGCTGGAGATGGCCGGCCGACTGCTGGGCACCCCCACCGGGGCGGTGCTGGATCGAGTGCGGGTGCTGGAGCTCACCCGCACCATCGGCGGGGCCTATGCGGCCAAGCTGTTCGCCGACGCCGGGGCCGAGGTGGTCAAGGCAGAGCCCCCCGGAGGCGACCGCCTGCGGTCGTGGTCGGCCTCGGGGTCGCCCGCCGGAGGCGATTCTGGCGACGGCGCCGTCTTC
>JAPOSH010000051.1 GCA_026709815.1 bacterium
GCTGGTGCGGGGGCTGGGAGACGGTGCCCTGGTGAAGCCCACGCTGATGCCCACGGCGTGGATGTGGGTGTTGTGGGTGACGGGCATTTCCACCGAGGCGGCCTCCTCGCCGTTCACCAGCAGCCGCCCGGTGCCGGTATGGCTTCCGGTGCGCTCGAAGGCGGCGGTGACGGTGATCGGTCCGGCGGGCAGCGCCCGATCGGTCTCGGCCACGTAGTGGTCCCAGGCCATGTTGTAGTCCCAGACCAGCCGCCCGTCTTGGATGAAGATCAAAAAGCCCGAGGCCACGTCGCCGCAGGCCACCAGTGTGCCGTCGTCGCCGTCGGCCCGGTCCAGTTCCGCGGTGATCTCATAGGACACGTTCTTGAGGTCGGGGCAGCCGTCGCTGGGGATGTAGGCCCCCGGGTAGTACACGAATCGGGAGCGGCTGGTTATGGGCCGGGGTTTGGGCACGTGAAACCGCTCCAGGATGCGGTCGTCCAGCGGGAGCACTTGGCAGGCCCGGGCCGCCTCCCACCACCGGCCGATGAGCTCGGCCAGCCGCTCGGGCTCGGCTTCGGCCCTGTCGCGGGCCTCGGAGAAGTCTTCGTCGAGGTGGTACAGCTCCCAGCGGTCGTCATCGAAGCTCTCGCCTTGGATGTGTCGGGTCACCGCCTTCCAGCCGTTGGCCCACATGGCCCGATGGCCCAGCATCTCGAAGTACTGCTCGGCCTTGGCGGTGGGCGCCTCGGCATCGGCGAAGGAGTAGGCCATGCTGGTGCCCTCCATCGGCATCTGCTCGATGCCGGCCACCTGGGCCGGTGGCGCCAGGCCGATCACTTCCAGCAGCGTGGGGGCGATGTCGCTCACATGGTGGTACTGGGTGCGCACCGAGCCCGCCTCGGCGATCCCGTCGGCCCAGGAGATGATGAGCGGGTCGCGCACCCCGCCGGCATGGGTGTTCTGCTTGTACCACTTCAGCGGGGTGTTGCCGGCCATGGCCCAGCCCATCGGGTATGCCAGCCAGGAGTTGGGCCCGCCGATCTCGTCGATGTCGGCCAACTGCTGGCCGATGGGTCGGGCCTCGAGGCCGTTGACGTAGCGCATTGCGTTCTCGTGGCCTGACGGCCCGCCCTCCTGGGTGGCGCCGTTGTCGGACAAAACCACGAACACCGTGTTGGCGGCCCGGCCGATCTCGTGGAGTCTGGCGATGAGCCGGCCCAGGTGCTCGTCGGTGTGGGTGAGCATCCCGGCATAGGCCTGCTGCATCCGGGCCGCCACCCGCTGCTCATCGGCGCTCAGCTGGTGCCATTCGGGCACGCCGGGGTTGAACGGGGGCAGTTCGGTGGCGGCCGGGATGACGCCCATCTCCTTTTGACGGGCGAAGCGCTGTTGGCGGATGGCGCCCCAGCCGGTGTCGTAGCGGCCGTCGTAGCGGTCGATGTAGGGCTTGGGGACGTGGATCGGGTAGTGGCCGGTGCCGAAGCACAGGTACAAGAAGAAGGGCCGCTCGGGCCACGCCGAGGTCTGGGCGGTGACCATGGCGATGGCCTGGTCCACCAAGTCCTCGGTGACGTGGTAGCCGGGCCGGTCGGGCCGGTCGATGTGGTGGTTGTCGGCCACCAGATCGGGATCCCAGTGGTTGGTGGCGCCGTCCAAGAAGCCGTAGTAGCGGTCGAAGCCCCGCTGCAGCGGCCACTGGTCGAACGGCCCGGCCGGGGTGGTGTCCTCGATGGGGGCCAGGTGCCACTTGCCCACCGCGAAGGTGGAGTACCCCTCAGGACGGAGCATCTCGGCCAGCGTGGCCGCTCGGTTGGTTATGCGCCCGGTGCAGCCGGGAAAGCCGGTGTCCCAGTTGCTGACCACCGCCATGCCCACCGAGTGGTGGTTGCGCCCGGTGAGCAGGCACGCCCGGGTGGGCGAGCAGACGGCGGTGGTGTGGAAGTTGTTGTAGCGCAGCCCGGCGGCGGCTAAGGCGTCCATGGCGGGGGTGTCGACTTCGGAACCGAAGCAGCCCAAGTCGGCGAAGCCCACGTCGTCGAGCACCACCATCACCACGTTGGGGCTGCCGGGGGGCGGGGTTATGGGGTCGGGCCACCACGGGGTGGAGTCGGCGACGGTGTCGCCGACGATGCCGCCATATGCTTGAGCATCACAATCCATAGGTAGTTGTTAGCACATCTGGGTTCGATCACCAATGATCAAGTCGGTGGTCTAGCAGCCTGATTCAAGCCCTACCCATTAAAGCATCTGACTGATTTTGCCCTATAATTTTTCCGATTTTTGGCTATATTTTTTCTTATTTTGGGTGAGTATTGTCACTAGGGTTGGTATAATTATATGTATGGAACTTGGAGCTAACTCCGATAACAACAGAAGCAGCAACAGTGCTGGTATTGCCGGGGGTTTCGGGTTTCCTAACTTCTCCGAGGCCAGCGCTTCGGAGCTGCTGGGTTTGATGGGCGAGGCTGATTCGGTTCGCCGGCGGGCAGAGGGTTATCTGGTGGGGCTGATCGCCCGTTACGGCGAACTGGAAGGACGCAGTGCAGCGGCGTCGGTGTGCCATCAGTTCGGCATCAGCGCTCACAAAGCCCGCCATCTGGCTCGCACTGCTGAGGGGTTGAAAGCGCTGCCCGATTTTCTGGCCGCAGTGCAGCACGGGCGCTTGTCCGCCGATCAGGGCGGGTTGGTGGCCGAGTCGCACAAAAGAGCGCCGATGAGCGCCCAAGATCAGCAGGAGCTGTTGGAGTTGGGCGGCTGGCAGGGCTGTGACGAGTACAAGAAGACCGTGGCCGCACGGGAGGACCAGCGCCGGGCCGTCGACGGTATGAGCCGTTCCGAGCGGCAACGAGCCCGCCGCAGCCTCAAGGTGTTCGACGGGACCGGCGGCATGGTCGTTTTGCACGCCGAGCTGGACCAGATAGCCGGAGACCGGGTCAAAGTCGCCCTCGGCGCTATGAGCAACAAGATGCTCGTCGACGACATCGCTTTCGACCCGGTTCGCACCTTCGAGCAGCGCAACGCCGACGCGCTGGTCGCACTCATAACCCAACAGCCCGCCGACGCCCCCAACTCTGAGGCTGACGGCCAATGCGGCGGCGGCGTCCGCCCGCAGAAGACGGTGCTGGTGGTGACCGCCGACTACGACGCCATCGAGAGCCGGCTCACAGCTGCCGGGCTCATCGACGGGACGCCCATCGGCCTCGACGAAATCCGCCGCCTGGCCTGTGACGCCGACATCGTGCCGATGATCTTCTCGGCTGACGGGCAGCCCTTGTATGTGGGCCAAGCCCAACGGGCCCCTGCCAAAGCCCAGAAACTGGCCTTATACCGCCGAGACCGCGGCTGCGTCGGCTGCGGCATCCGACCCCAAGCCTGCGATGTCCACCACATCATCCCCTGGGAACACAACGGGCCCACCAACATCGACAACCTCGTCTTGCTGTGCCCCAGCTGCCACCGCAAAGCCCACAAACTTGGCTATCCCGTCGAACAAGACGACCAGACCGGCCGGTTCATCCTCCACCCCCCAGCCCGCCACAGCCACCCCCCGCCACCCCCGCGGCGGGGCCCCATACAACCCCCCAGGTTAGCGAATGCCTGTGTTTCTAATCTTCTGTTTTGCGTTCAATGAGTGAGTAAAGCCTTACGCGTTCCATGGCGTTGGCAATTGAGCGACTGAATTCGGTTTCTTCAATTTCTGCCTCCACTATTACCGGTTCCGCAGGCAGCTCAGGTGGCGGGGATAACTCTGGAGGCGGTAGCGAATCCGGCATTCGCTCACGCTATCACCGAAAATCGAATTTTTCCGTGAATATTCGAGGCTGGTTGTCTGAGGGGCGGGGAGTAGGATTCGGCGATGGTCCTCCCCGTGCTCAGTGCTGGTCGCAGCTGTGCCTGAGCGGTTGTTGAACGAGCGGCTGGCAGAGTTCGGCACCACCATCTTTGCCGAGATGTCGGCGCTGGCGGTGTCCACCGGGGCCATCAACCTGGGGCAGGGGTTTCCCGACACCGACGGGCCCCAGGAGGTGGCCGAAGCCGCGGTGGCGGCCATCCGGGCCGGGCACAATCAGTATCCGCCGGGATTGGGCGTCGCCGATCTGCGCTCAGCGGTGGCCGAGCACCAGAAGCGGTTCTACGATCTGGACTTCGACCCCGACACCGAGGTGCTCATCACCGCTGGCGCTACCGAGGCCGTCGCCGCGGTCATGCTGTCGCTGTTGGAGCCGGGCGACGAGGCGGTGCTGTTCGAGCCCTACTACGACTCCCACATCGCCGGCATCGCCATGGCCGGGGCCCGGCGGCGGGTGGTGACTCTGCGGCCCCCTCACTATCGGTTCGATCCCGATGAGCTGGTCGCGGCCATCGGCCCCCGCACCCGGATGATCGTGGTGAACTCGCCCCACAACCCCACCGGCAAGGTGTTCGACCGCTCCGAGCTGGAGTTGATCGCCGAGCTGTGCCGTCGCCACGACCTGCTGGCGGTGACCGACGAGGTGTACGAGCACTTGGCCTACGACGGCGAGCACATTCCCATGGCCACGCTGCCCGGAATGCGGGAGCGCACCATCACCGTGTCGTCGGCGGGCAAGACGTTCTCGTTCACCGGGTGGAAAATCGGCTGGGTGTGCGCCGCGCCCGAGCTGCGCGACGCGGTGACCGCGGCCAAGCAGTTCCTGACCTTTGCGAACGGGGCGCCGTTTCAGCATGCCATCGCGGTGGGACTGCGGCTGGGCGACGACTACTTCCAAGGGTTGCGGGCCGGTCTGATGGCCCGGCGCGATCAGCTTGCCGACGGGCTGGCTGAGGCGGGATTCGAGGTGTACCGCCCGGCGGGCACCTACTTCGCGACCGCCGATGTGCGCCCGCTGGGCTTCGACGACGGCATGGCCCTGTGCCGCAGGCTGCCCGAGCTGTGCGGCGTGGTGGCCGTGCCCAGTGTGGCGTTCTACGACCACGAGGACGAGGGGCGCCATCTAGTGCGCTTCGCCTTCTGCAAGCGCCCCGAGGTGCTCGATGAGGCGGTGGAGCGGTTGGCCCTGCTGGGGACCGGCCCATGAAGGTCGCCGCGGTTCAGCACGACATCGTCTGGGAGAGCCCAGAGGCGAACTTCGAGCACCTGGCGCCCAAGGTGGCGCAGGCCGCCGCCGCCGGCGCCCGATTGGTGGTGCTGGCCGAGATGTACTCCACCGGTTTCTCCATGGCCACCGCAAAGGTGGCCGAACCGCCTGATGGCCCCAGCGTCGGTTTTCTGGCCGATCAGGCCGCAGCTTGCGGCGTCTGGGTCTGTGGTTCAGCGCCCGTGCGGGAACCCTCGAAGGCCGAGCTGCCCTTCAACCGATTCGTGCTGGCCGGCCCGAACGGCGAGGCCGCGGTCTACGACAAGATCCATCCGTTCTCCTACGGAGGCGAGCATGAGCACTACGCTGCGGGCGCCGAGCGTGTCACCATCGCCGTCGAGGGGGTGAGGATCACCCCGTTCGTGTGCTACGATCTCCGGTTTTCCGACGAGTTCTGGGGTCTGGCCCACGACACCGACTGCTATGTGGTGGTAGCCAACTGGCCTTTCACCCGCCGGGCCCACTGGTCGGCGCTGCTGTTGGCCCGGGCCATTGAGAACCAGGCTTATGTGGTGGGGGTTAACCGGGTGGGAACGGGGGGCGGGATCGATTACCCGGGCTGCTCTGCAGTGATCGACCCCTTCGGGGTCGAGGTGGCCCGCGCCCCGGAGGGGCAGGAGGCCGTGCTGTACGCCGACATCGACTTGGCGAGAGTGCAGAAGATCAGGGCTCGCTACCCGTTCTTGCATGACCGGCGGTAGTCCGCCGGCGGGGCGCCAAGCCCAGCCGCTTTTCACGGCCAGGTTCGCGCTGTTGTGCCTTTGCGGCTTGGCCTATTTCATGTCGCTGGGGTTGGTGTACCCGGTGCTTCCCGGTTTCGTGGAGAACGAGTTGGGAGGAGGACCGGTGGCGGTCGGCCTGGCCGTCGGCGGGTTCGGCCTGTCGGCTGCCGTCGCGCGTCCGCTGGTCGGTCCTTTGGGCGATTCCAAGGGCCGCCGCTACTTGGTGATGTGGGGGTGCGTGCTGGTGGGATTCGGCATCCTCGGCAATCTGTGGGCCACCACGGTGACGGTGGCAGTGCTCTTCCGGCTGCTCACCGGTTTGGGAGAGGCCGCCTTCTTCGTGGGCATCGCCGCGGCCGCTCAGGACATGGCGCCCGAACACCGCCGGGGAGAGGCCACCTCCTACTTCTCGGTCATGGTCTACGGCGGTCTGGCCGCTGGTCCGGTGCTGGGCGAGCAGCTGGCCGACTCGGCGGGCGCCGATGCCGTTTGGATCACCGGCGGTGTGCTGTGCGCCGTGGCCATCATGCTGGGAGCGGTTTCCATGCCCGGTCGCCCCGAGGGGGCCCGGTCTGGCTGGCCGAACTCGTTCATCCACTGGCCCGCCCTCCGGCCCGCTCTGCTGTTGGGCCTCGGGCTATTGGGCTATTCGGGATTCTTGGCCTTCATCAAGCTGCACGTGGACGACATCGGGTTCCCTCACGCCGGGGCGGTGTTCGCCACCTTCGCCGTATGCGTCATCGGCTTGAGGATTCTGCTGGCCCGGCTGCCCGACCGTCTGGGGCCCCAGCGCACCAGCACCCTGTCTTATGTGTTCTCGGGCTCTGGCCTGTGGATCTTGGCTTTTTGGCCGCAGATCCCCGGCGTGTTCGTCGGCACCGTGGTCTTGGCCATGGGCCAGACATTCTTGTTCCCCGCTCTGTTCGTGATGGCCGTCCAATCGGCGCCGATCAACCGGCGCAGCCAGGCCATCGGCACCTTCAGCATCGCCTTCGACCTGGCCGTTGGGGTGGGCGGGCTGGTCCTGGGCGGCGTGGCGGCGGCGTCTTCGTATTCCACGGCTTTCTTCGCCGGCGGGTGTTTCTCGGTGATCGCTCTGATCGTCAGCCGAACCGTGGCTCGGCCGCAACCGAACGCGGCAATCGCCTCTTGACATCTGGGCGCCGCCGTAGGAGAGTAGGCGCCTTCCCCTTGAATTTCCCCCCGTCTCGCGCCACGCGCCTGCGAAGACC
This sequence comes from bacterium, assembly GCA_026709815.1. GTDB lineage: Bacteria > Actinomycetota > Acidimicrobiia > Acidimicrobiales > Bin134 > Poriferisocius. Next base: position 7,054 of record JAPOSH010000051.1, read on the forward strand.
CGAAGGGAAGTTCAATGCGAGTCTCAGCACTCCTGGCGTCGGCGGCCGCGTTCTCGGCGGTCGTGCTCGGTCCGGGTTCGGCCTCGGGATGGCAGCAGCAAAACGAGGGGGCCTCGGTCGATGCCGACGATGGGCAGGTGAACATCGGAGTATGGATCGAAGTGGACATACCCGGCGCCTCTGAGTCCGACCCGGGCCCGGACGACTCCTCCGCGCCGCCCTGTTATTTCCGACAAGGCGACTACACCGAGTTGAACGCCTGGTTGGAGAACGACTTCGTGATCGCCCCCGCACCCGATGAGGTGTACATATTGAAGTTCTGTGACGCCGGCGGCGCAACGCGGCTCGTCACCTACTGGGTCTACCAGCTCACGGGGCCCGAAGAGCCGCCGGCGCCCACAGTGAGGGAAACCACCCGGCTGCGCAACGAGGCCTGGGGCCGAATGGCGATCCCCGAGCCGGTCACGCTCATGGCCCCGGGCCAGGTCACCCTCGTCCACCTCCCCACATATGTGTGGGTGCCGGACGGATACCGCGCCCCGGTGACGGAGACGGTCACCACCACCCTGGACGGCCATGAGCTGACCCTGACCGCCACTGCCTCGCCCCGTCGGCTGGGCTTTCTGCGGATCGACATGGGGGACGGTCAGACCCTGTGGTGCGATGCCGACGACGTGGTGGCCTTCGACCACGCCCGGGATCCGCTGGACCAGCCCTCCAAGTGCGTCCACTACTACCGCCAGTCGTCGGTCAACCAGCCGGACCTCCGCTACCGGGTGGCGCTTACCGCCTATTGGCAGGTGTCGGTGATATGCGAGTTCGACGGCAGGCCTTGCGCCAATCCGCCTCCCGCCGTCCCCACCCAGGCGCTCGCCGCCCTGCCCCGCCTCATTGCCGCGGCCGAGATCCAAGCCCTTGCCAGCCCCGCCATTCAACAAGCTCGCCTCACCGCCGGGCGATCCGCCG
>JAPOSH010000010.1 GCA_026709815.1 bacterium
TTCACCACGCCGCAGTAGTCGGCCCGCCCGATCACCAGCCCCAGCCGGTTGCGCAGGTCCATGATGACGGCCCGGTCGGAGCGGGTGCCGTCGCGGTCGGGGTCGCACCGGAATCGGGGAACGTTGATCATGGTCCAGCCGACGGACTCGCGGTCGGCGTCGTCGCGCACCTGCTTGGGGAACATGATGTTGGCGAAGTAGGCGTGGGTGGCGTATTCGCTGACCAGCCGGTAGGGAACGGCGAACTCGGGATCCCAGCCGCAGAACACGTCAGCGGTGTACAGGGTGGCCTGCTGCTCGTTCAGGTAGGCCAGCACCCGCTCCAGCAGACCGGTGTAGCGGTCGCCGTCCAGCGGGCTGAAGTCCGACTTCCACCAAACCTCGTCCACCACCTCCGGCCATGCCACCGCGAAGGTGTCCCGCACGGGGCGGCCAGTGCACGACGGATCGGAGTAGAAGATCAGCGGCCCGTCGGCACCCAACGCGGTGGCGAATGCCTTCTGGTCGTGCTCGCCCCCGTCGATGCGGGTGCGGCCCCGGTCGCCGGCGATGGCTGCGGCGAATAGCTCCGGTTGGGTCAGACCGGCCCGGACGTCCACCGAGTCCAGGCCGAAGCGGACGCGAAGCTGCTCGGCCACCGATCCCGTCACGCGACCTCCGAGTCGTCGGCGGGGTTGAGGAACGACGGGGTGCCCATGTCCACCTCGGAGCCCAGCCGCAGGCGGGTGGCCTGTCCCGCGGCGAGATCGAACAGCACCCGCTGGCCTTGCCGGAGCATCCGGAAGACCGATCCCTCCAACGCATCGGAGGCCAAGTCGAATTCGGCCAGGTCGGTGTCGCGCACGACGACGCCGAGGCCGGTGGCGGGATCGTAAGCCTTGATCACACCCTGCACGGAGACTCTTTCTGCCAGCGATCGGGGGCTATGGCAGGGTATAGGCTGGCCCGAGCGGTGCGCGAGTCGAAAAGCGCGGAGTCGCTACCATCTCGGGACATGACGGCGGATCGCTTGGGGGCTGATGGCTTGCGGGCCACCATGGGGTGGTTCCGCGACGCCCTGGCCCGGCACCGAGAGGCACTCAATCAGCTCAACGTGTATCCCGTTCCCGACGGCGACACCGGCACCAACATGGCGCTCACGCTGGAGGCGGTGGTAGCTGAGGCGTCCGCTGCCGGGGAAGCCATGAGCGAGGTGTGCGGCGCCATCAGCCACGGTTCGCTGATGGGCGCCCGGGGCAATTCCGGCGTCATCTTGTCACAGATATTGCGGGGCTTGGCCGATGCGGTGGATGCCGCCGGCCATGTCGATCCACCGGTCTTGGCCGCCGCGCTGCAACAAGCCTCAGCCGCCGCTTACGATGCGGTGTCCGCCCCGGTGGAAGGCACCATCCTGACCGTGGTGCGAGACGTTGCCACCGCCGCGGCCGAAGCGGTCGAGCAGGGAGTCGACAGCCTCATCGGTCTGGTGGAGGGATGCCAGCGAGCGGGACGGGCATCGCTGGATCGCACCCCCGAGCTGCTGCCGCAGTTGGCCCGGGCCGACGTGGTGGACGCCGGAGGAGCGGGGTTCCTGCTGTTTCTGGATGCGCTGGCCACCGCGATAGACGGCCGGCCCCTGCCCGACCCGCCGCCGGTGGATCCCGCGGCGGGGGTGGGTGCGACGACCGGCGGCGCAGGCGCCCCCGGGCGCCAAGACGAGGCCGCCGGAACCCGCTACGAGGTGATGTTCTTCTTGGAGGCCGAGGATCACCGGATCGGCGATTTCCGCTCGGCCTGGGAGGCCTTGGGCGACTCCATCGCGGTGGTGGGCGGCGACGGTTTGTGGAACTGTCACATTCACAGCAACGACATCGGCGGCAGCATCGAGGCGGGCATAAGCGCCGGGCGCCCCTTCGACATCCGGGTGACCGACCTGTTCGAGCAGGTAGAACACGTCGAGTCCATGGCCGTCCTTTCGGTGGGCGGGTCGGATCTCCAAGCAGGTGAGAGCCCCGAGCAGGGGACCGGTGTCGGCGGTGCCGTCACCACGGTGGCCGGCGAGCCGGTTCGCACCGCAGTGGTGGCGGTGTCGGCGGGATCCGGGGTGCGTCGCCTTTTCGAGTCGCTCGGGGTTCGCGCCGTCGTCGCCGGAGGCCAGACCGCCAATCCCTCGACCGAGCACTTCGTTCAGGCGGTGGATCAGATCGGTGCCGGCGAGATCGTGCTCCTGCCCAACAACAAGAACATCGTGGCGGTGGCCGAGCGAGTGGACGACTGCGCCGACGCCGTGGTGCGCGTCGTGCCCACTCGGGGGATCGCCGAAGGGCTGGCCGCCATGATGGCTTACGACCCCTCGGCTGGCGCCGACCAGAACGCGTCGGCCATGGCTGAAGCCGCGGCTGCAGTGGTGACCGGGGAGGTGACCCAGGCGGTGCGCAGCACCGAGAGCGAGTTGGGGCCTATCAGCGCCGGCCAATGGCTGGGACTGGACGGCGGAGGTCTGCGGCTGGTGGCCCAAAGCGCCGCTCAGGCGGCAATAGGCCTGTTGGACCAGCTCATCGCCGACGACCATGAGCTGGTCACGGTCATCTCCGGGGCCGACGCCACTGCGGCCGAAATCGAGGAGGTGGCTGCTTGGCTGGCCGAACGCCATCCCGCCGTCGAGGTAGAAGTCCACGACGGCGGCCAGCCGCTCTATCCGTTCTGTCTCGGAGTGGAGTGACCCCTTCGCCCGCGACCGGCGCTGGTCGGGATAACGCCGGTCGGCCTCCGCTCACCATGGCCGACTTTGAGGCCATGAAGGTCGAGGTGCTGAGCGGAGTGGGCCGCGCCAAAGCCGAGGCGCTGGCCGCCGTCGAGGTGGAATCAATGCTGGATCTTTTGACCTACTACCCCCGCCGCTACATCGACCGCACCAATCAGGCCGCGATCGTCGACCTCGAAGACGATGTGGAGGCAATGGTGATGGCCCGAGTGGACAGCGTGTTCTCCAAGCGGCTGGCGGGTCGCCGCACGATGGTCAGAGTGTCGGTCAGCGATGACACGGGCCGTTTGAGCTTGATTTTCTTCAACCAGCCCTGGCGGGACCGCCAGCTGGCCCAAGGCCAGGAGGTGGTGGTCTTCGGGAAGCTGGACCGGTACCGGGGCCAGCATCAGATGACCAATCCCATCGTGGATTTGGTGGGCGACGAGACCGGGCGCATCGTGCCGATATACCCGCAGTCGGCATCGGCCGGGCTCCAGACCCGGGAGATCAGGCGTTGGGTGGACGAGGCGCTGCGCCGCTCACGGCCGCGGGGCATCAGCGATCCGGTGCCGGAGGCGCTGCGGCAGCGCCACGGGTTGGTCGGGCGCCACCGAGCACTCGACAGCATCCACCGGCCGACGACTTTGGACGAGCGGATTTCCGCCAGAAACCGGCTGGTCTTCGACGAGCTTTTGCGTCTCCAGCTCAAGCTGGTCATGCGCAAGCGCGCCGTGGAGCGAGCCGCGGTCGGAATCAGCCATGACGCCGGCGGAGAGCTGGTTGAGCGATTCACGGAGTCACTGGACTTTCCCCTGACCGGCGCCCAGCGCCGGGTGATCGGCGAGGTGGCCGACGACATGTCCCGCTCCGTTCCGATGCACCGCCTCCTGCAAGGGGATGTAGGGGCGGGCAAGACCGTGGTGGCGGTGGCGGCGATGCTCACCGCGGTGCAGGGCGGGCACCAAGCGGCGTTGATGGCGCCCACGGAGGTGCTGGCCACGCAGCATTTCCTGGGGGTTCGCTCGCTGCTGGAAGGTCTGACCGTGCCGGCGGAAGACTCGCTTCTGGGCGAGCGGCCTCTGCGGCTGGCACTGCTGGCCAATCCAACCCCGGGGGGTGAGCGGTCCCGGATTCAGGAGTCGCTGGCCACAGGGGAAATCGACATGGTGATCGGCACCCACGCCCTGATCCAGGAGGCAGTGGGCTTTTCCTGCTTGGGGGTGGTGGTGGTGGACGAGCAGCATCGGTTCGGGGTCGAGCAGCGGGCCGCCCTTCGGGCCAAGGGCTCGCAGGGCGCGTCCCCTGATGTGCTGGTGATGACGGCCACCCCCATTCCCAGAACTGCGGCCATGACGGTGTACGGCGATCTGGACGTGTCCACATTGGACGAGATGCCCCCGGGGCGGGCGCCGATTGCCACCCGCTGGGCCCGCACCGCGGCCGAGGAGGCCGAGGTGTGGGCCCAGGTGCGGTCCGAGGCCGGCCAGGGCGGCCAGGCCTATGTGGTGTGCCCGCTGATCGAGGATTCCGCCAGCGTTGAGGCCCGCTCTGCCACCGAGATCCACGAGCGGCTTCAGGCCGGGGAGCTGTCGGGGCTTCGGGTGGGCCTGCTCCACGGCCGCCTGACCCCGGCGGAGAAGGAGTCGGTGATGGGCCTGTTCCGATCTGGGGGAATCGACGTGTTGGTGGCCACCACCGTGATCGAGGTGGGGGTGGATGTGCCCAATGCCACCATCATGGTGGTGGTGGACGCCGACCGGTTCGGGATCGCGCAGCTCCACCAGCTGAGGGGCCGAGTGGGCCGGGGTCACCGGCAGTCCGCATGCTGGCTCCTGGCCGCCGACGCGGTGGGGCCGGCCGCCGAGCGGCTTCGGGCATTGGTGGACACTGCCGACGGATTCGAGCTGGCGGAGGTCGATCTGGAGTTGCGGGGCGAGGGCACCATCTTGGGCGAGCGCCAGAAGGGCCGGAACGACTTGCAGCTGGCATCGCTGCGTCGGGACAAGGACTGGGTGGTCTGGGCCCGCCGCGCCGCCGGTGAGATGCTGGACGAGGACCCCGGCCTGCAGCGCCATGCCGAGTTGCGCTCAGAGGTCGAGCTGTTTTTGGGGGACGACGATGCGGAGTACCTGATGAAGAGCTGAAGTCGAGAGCTGTTTTCGCAGGGACGGCGATGCGTATTGCGCAGATCAAGGTCTGACCTCGGGGGAGGGGGTCATGTCGGCCTGAGATCGGGTTGGTCTCGTGGTGCGTCGCAGGTGAGAAGCTGGCGTTTTTAGGAGTTCTGGTGCTGGAGATCGTGCGCATAGGGTTGGAGAGGCGGGACCAGATCGCCGCCATCTGGGCGGAGGCCTTCGAGCCGGATCCGCTGATGAGATGGGTGTTTCCCGATGGCGCCGCCCGCCTCGAGTCGCTCAGGCGGTGGTGGGGTTTCATCCTGGACCACTTGCCTGCGGGGGCCGAGCTGCACGGCACCCGCGTCTCAGGGTGCGCGGCCTGCTGGCAGCCCCCGAGGCCGGACGAGCCCGCGGGGCGCGAGGAGGCGGAGCTGCGGCGATCGGGCGGCCAGGCGGCATTCGTCGCCATCATGACCGAGCTCTTGGGGGATCTGGCCCCGTCCCGCATGGCGGCTTTGGGCCAGATGCACCAGGCTCGGCTGTCTGAGCCCCATTGGTACCTGGCAGTGCTGGGCACCGCTGCGGGCCAGCAGGGCCGAGGTCTCGGGGGAAGGGTTCTGGCCCCGATGCTGGATCGCTGCGACCGGCTTGGCCAGTTGGCGTATCTCGAGTCCAGCAACCCGGCCAACCTGGGCTTCTACCGGCGCCATGGATTTGAGCCGGTCGGGGAGTTCGCGGTGGGCGACGGGGTGCTCATCACCCCCATGACACGAGAGCCCCGCCTCGTGCGGAATCGATGATGCTCCGCGTCATCGCGGGCGAGGTCCGGGGCCGACGGTTGAGGGTTCCGGAGGGCATGGACCTGCGGCCCAGCACCAGCAGGGTTCGAGAGGCGGTGTTCAACTCGCTGCACAGCCAGGGCTGGCTGCAAGACGCCGATGCGCTGGACCTCTTCGCCGGGTCGGGGGCGCTGGGGTTGGAAGCGGTGTCGCGTGGAGCGGCATCGGCCACGTTCGTGGAATCGGCTCGACCGGCGCTGGCCGCCCTGAGGGCCAACATCGGCGCCACCGGATTCGGCGACCGCTGTCGAGTCGTGCCCGGCGACGTCATGGAGGAGCTGCCCCGGTTGGGCGGGCACTTCGACGTGGCCCTGTGCGATCCTCCGTACGGGTTCGACGCCTGGGAGGAGCTGCTGCTCGAGCTCAGCGCCAAGGTGGTGGTGGTGGAGTCTGATCGTGCGGTGGAACCCGGACCAGGATGGGATGTCGTCAAACAGCGGCGCTACGCGGGTACCGTTGTGGTGATCGCCCGTCGGCGATAGCAGCGAGATACCCCGGGAGACTTCCTCGTGACGCGTGTCCTGTTCCCAGGATCGTTCGATCCCATACACAACGGTCATATGGAGATCGTGGAGACTGCGGCGCGGCTGTTCGAGGAAGTGGTCGTGGCCGCAGTCCGCAACCCCCAGAAGACCCCGCTGTTCGAGCTGCAAGAGCGCAAGGAGATATTGGAGGAGTGCTTCGCCCATCTGCCCAATGTGCGAACCACCATGTTCGCCAGCCTGGTGGTGGAACTGGCCACCCAGGAGGGCGTGGACTTCATCGTGAAGGGTCTCAGGGCGGTGTCCGACTTCGAGAACGAGCTTCAGATGGCGCAGATGAACCAAGCTGTCTCCGGAGTTCACACCCTGTTCATCCCCTCCGCGAGCAAGCACTCTTTCTTGGCCTCGAAGCTGATCCGCGAGCTTGCCCGCTTCGGCCGCCAGATTGACTCCATGGTCCCTTTGCCGGTATCCAAACGACTCGTGGAGAGGTATCGAGATGGCTGAGGTCCCTCTGCCGGTGTCCAAACGACTCGTCGAGAGGTATCGAGATGGCTGATACAGACCCCAGCGCAACCAGGGTGCAACAGACCGCCGCCGCGGGGACGTTTGTAGACCCGGAATTCGACCTGCTCTTGCGCCAGGCCATCGAGATGGTGGACGCGGCCCGACCGATGCCGCTGTCGGCTTCCTCCATGATCAACAAGGAGGAGGTGCTCGAGCTGCTCCAAAATTGCCTTGACCGTCTTCCCGAGGAGATGAGGGCCGCTCGCTGGCTCCTGAAAGAGCGCGAGGAGTTCTTGAAGAGGGTCCACCGCGAGGGCGACGAGATCTTGGTGGCTGCCCGGTCCCAGGCCGAGGCCATGGTGCAGCGAACCGAAGTGGTCAAAGCGGCTGAGCAGCGGGCCCGGCGGATGGTCGAAGAGGCCGAAGCCGCCGCTCGCCGACTGCGCCTGGAGACCGAGGATTATTGCGATACCAAGCTGGGGAGCTTCGAGAATGCCCTCGAGCGAATCCTGAACACCGTCAAGGAGGCCCGGGCCCGACTCCAGGGCGATCCGCTGGCCGATCTGGCCCGAGCCTACGGCCCTGAGCCCGCTCCCGAGCCCGACGACGGCTTCTTCGACCAGGACACCGCCAGCTGAGCGGATTGGCCGGGCGTCATGTCGAACCCGCTGATCGTGCCGGTGGCAGAGGTGCTGCGCCGCCCCGGCTCGCGTCGCGAGCTTTTCATCGAAGCCGATGTCGAAGGTCTGGCCACCTCTGATGCCGCCGTTCTCGGGCCCGTCAACCTCCGGCTTCATCTGGAGTCGGCCGTCGGCGGGCTGGAGGTAACCGGCTCTTTGTCGGCAGAGTGGCGCGGCTCGTGCCGGAGGTGTTTGGCGGCCATTGAGCAGTCGGTGGATCTGGATCTGCGGGAGATGTTCAGCAGCACCCCCTTGGATGAGGAGGTTTATGCCATCAACGACGGTGAGGCCGATTTCACTCCCATGGTCCGCGACTGCCTGGTGCTCGCCCTGCCCATCGCTCCGCTGTGCTCTGACGATTGTGCCGGACCGGCCCCCGATGCCTATCCCGTGAATCAGCCTGAGCCCGCCGCAGAAGACCGCCCCCGAGATCCTCGGTGGGCTGCGCTAGACGAGCTGCGCGCCGGCCAGTAGATTGACGCGTCGCGCCAACGCCGTTCTGGTTGGCCGCAGGGCATTCCGCTCTCCCGCTCGCAGAGGCAGATCGAGGATCGTTCGATGGCTGTACCCAAGAAGAAGACATCCAAAGCCAAGGGCCGCAGCCGCCGGGCCGCGGCCTGGCGATTGTCATCGCCGGCGCAGAGCGTTTGCCCTCGCTGCGG
>JAPOSH010000091.1 GCA_026709815.1 bacterium
GCTACTCCCTCATCATCTCGATAGAAGCCCCAGATGTTGACGTAGACATCTACACTCCGGTAGCCCAAGAAATCGGCATCCCGGTAGAAGTGTAAAACCAGAAAGAGCGCCAGAACACCCCTTCAAGCTCGCCCGCGGCTTATTCATCCACGGTTTCAGCAGAAGAGCGTTTCTGGTGGCGCAGGATGAGGGGATAGCCCACGAGGGCGATGGTGGCGAAGACGAACCATTGGACGGCGTAGGCCAGATGGGAGCCCTCCCCGAGGTCGGGCGCAGGCACGGGAACGGGCAGCTCGCCGGGCGGCGGCGTCTGGGCCTGGAGCTGCACATACACCGGCAACAGCTGGGCCTCGAGCTGTTGGGACAGGCGGGCCAAATCCGGCCGGGCCATCTCGGCCAGCACACCGTTTGACGGATCAGGCTGTTGGAGTCCCGCAGCGGTGACGGTGGAGCGGACCAGTCCCGTCACCTCCACCTCCCCCACAGGGGGGGCGAAGCCCGCCGGCACTTCGGCCCCGCGGGGAATCCAGCCCCGATTCACCGCCACGACCGAGCCCGATCTGAGCCGCAGCGGCGTGAGCACCCAATAGCCGGCCGCTCCCTGATAGGAGCGGTTGCGGATCAGCACCTGATCGCCGGGCTCGTAGACGCCCACCGCCTGCACCGTCCGGAACTCGAGCTCTGCCCCCGCCTCATAGTCGTCGCCGACCTCTATGAGGTCTTGCACCTCCACCGCCGGTAGCCGGCCGCGGTCTGAGACCTTGGCGTTGTGCTCTCGGCGCTCAGACAACCGGTGGAGTTGCCAGAACCCCGCGGTCACCATGGCGACCACCGCTAACAGCACAGCAATGCTCAACGCCAGGCGTCTCAGCGACATGATTCGACTGTTTCTGCACCCGACCACAGGCCAGAGACCAGCAGCCAGTATCGGGGGCGCATCAACGACACGACACGATTTGGCTGTCTCTACACGTCCAGCAAAGCGTCGAGGCCGATGATGAGCCCTGAGCGGTCGGGGGCCGCTTTCACTGCGGCGAGCACGCCGGGCATGAACGAGGTGCGGTCGGTTGAGTCCTGGCGAATGGTGAGCGTTTGGCCCTCTGCGCCCAAGATCACCTCGTGATGGGCCACCATGCCCCTCATGCGCACGGCATGCACCCGGATCCCCGCGTGCCCTTCAGCCCCCCGAACTCCGGCCAGCATCTCGTGCTCGGTGGGGTCGGGGGCCCAACTCCCCGACGCCGCGGCCATCTTCTCCACCGTGAGCCGGGCGGTTCCCGACGGGGCGTCGATCTTGGCGTCATGGTGCAGCTCGATAACCTCGGCGGTGTCGAAATACGGCGCGGCCAGCTCTGCGAAGCGCATCATCAAAACGGCGCTGATGGCGAAGTTGGGGGCGATGATGCACGCCCGATCCGCTGCGGTGAACGCAGCCCCGAATCGCTCCATGTCGGAATCGGTGAACCCCGTGGTTCCCACCACGGCATGGATTTTCTGCTCCGCCAGCCAGACCAGGTTGTCGCGGGCGGCCTCCGCAACGGTGAAGTCCACCACGACATCGGCGCCGGCTGCGGCATGACGATCGGCCACTGCGGTCAAACCGCCCGCCGGCGCTCCCACTCGGTTGGGGTCAACGGCGACCATCAACTCCAGCTCGGGGTCGCCAGCCACAGCTTGGCAAACCGCTCCGCCCATTCTGCCCCCCGAGCCGAACACCCCTACCCGAAGCATGATTGAGACGATATAGGGCCGAGCGGACGGGCCGAGCGGACAAGCGAGATGCGGACCGAGTTAGCGAGCTCGGCCTCGGCCTCCGCCTCGACGCTGCGAGCCCCCACTGGGCCCGAGTTCGCCGAACTCATCTCGCAGCTGAGACTCGAAGTCGTCTTCGAACGAGGCCGCCTGCTCAGGGGCACCTCGGTCTCTGACCCCGCGGCCGTCTCGATCATCCCGATCACGACGATCATCACGGCGACCCCGGCCGTCTCGATCATCACGACCACCCCGGCGATCATCCCGATCACGACGATCATCACGGCGACCCCGGCCGTCTCGATCATCACGACCACCCCGGCGATCATCCCGATCACGACGATCATCACGGCGACCCCGGCCGTCTCGATCATCACGACCACCCCGGCGATCATCCCGATCACGACGATCATCACGGCGATCGTCGCTGCTGTCATCGCCCACTAGTTTGAGGCTGATCTTTCCGTTGGGATCGATGTCCTCCACGACGACTTCGAGATCGTCGCCCAACGCGACCACATCCTCAACCCGATCAATGCGTCGGCCTCGTCCGAGCTTGGAGATGTGCACCAAGCCATCGCGGCCCGGGAGGATGTTCACAAAGGCCCCGAAGGAGGTGATGTTGACCACTTTGCCGCTGTACACCTCCCCGACGTCGGCAGTCGGCGGGTCCAAGATCAGGCGGATTTGGCGCTCCGCCTCGTCGACGCAGTCCCGGTCGGGGGAGGAAATGGTGACGATGCCAGAATCCTGGGCGTCGTCGACGTTGACCTCAGCCCCGGTCTCTGACTGTATGGCGTTGATGACCTTTCCTTTGGGGCCGATCACCTCGCCGATCTTGTCCAGCGGGATCTCGAACTTGATGATCTTGGGAGCAGTGGGCCGAACATCATCGCGGGGAGCGGCAATGGCCCCTGCCATAACCTCCAAGATCTTGAGCCGGGCATCGCGGGCCTGGCTCAGGGCGCCGGCCAACACCTCAGCAGGCAGGCCGTCGATCTTGGTGTCGAGCTGCAGCGCAGTCACGAAGTCGGCAGTGCCCGCCACTTTGAAGTCCATGTCGCCAAAGGCGTCCTCAGCGCCCAAGATGTCGGTGAGGGTGGTGTAGCGCCCCTCGTGGAACACCAGTCCCATGGCGATGCCGGCCACCGGCGCCTTGATGGGCACGCCGGCGTCCATGAGCGACAGGGTGGACGAGCACACCGAGCCCATCGAGGTGGATCCGTTGGACGAGAGCACCTCTGACACCAGGCGCAGGGTGTAGGGGAATTCATCCATGCTGGGAACCACCGGGATGAGGGCCTTCTCCGCCAGAGCCCCGTGGCCGATCTCCCGGCGCTTGGGACCTCGCATGAAGCCGGTCTCACCAGTGGAGTAAGGAGGGAAGTTGTAGTGGTGTATGTACCGCTTCTTGTCGGTGGGATCGATCCCGTCGATCATCTGGTCCATGCGGGCGGTGCCCAGCGTGGTGATGTTCAGCACCTGGGTCTCGCCCCGCTCGAACAGCCCCGACCCGTGGGCGGTCTCTACCACCCCCACCTCAGAGCCCAGCGGGCGGAGGCCGGTGGCCCCCCGACCGTCTATCCGGATGCCCTCGCTCACGATACGGCCCCGGACGATGCTCTTGGTGAGCGAGCGAACCGCAGCCGAGATCTGCTTGTCGGCGCCCTCCATCTCGCCGAACCGATCAGAGAGCGACGCGAGGATCTCCTCCTTGGCCTGCGACTCTGCCTCTTGTCGATCGGCCTTGTCGGCGATTGACATGGCGGCGGACAGCTTCGCGGCACCGACCTCGGCCACCGCAGCCTCGACCTCAGGGCTGTAGTCCACCTGGAGCTCGTATTCCATCGGGGGCTTGACCCCGGCAGTGGCGATCAGGCGGCGCTGGAGGCCCACCGCGTCCTTGATCCACTCCTTGGACCGCTCCAATCCCTCGGCCAGCGCGGCCTCGTCTACTTTGGGGGTGCCGGCTTGGTAGAGGGACCAGCTGTTCTCGGTGCCGTTGGCCTCGACCATCATGATGGCCACATCGCCGTCGTCGAGAACCCGGCCGGCAACCACCATCTCAAACGTCGACTCGGCCCCCTCGGCGTAGGTCGGGTGGGGAATCCACTGGCCATCGGCGCCGTGGGCCACCCGAACTGCCCCTATCGGACCGGCAAAGGGGATCCCCGAGATGCTCAACGCGGCCGACGCGCCGTTGATGGCGATCACGTCATAGGGGTTCTCCTGATCGGCGCCCAAAACGGTGCCGACAACATGGATCTCGTTGCGAAAGCCGTCGGGAAACGAGGGCCGCAGCGGCCGGTCGATCAGACGGCAGGTCAGGATGGCCGATTCGGAGGCCCGGCCCTCACGCCGGAAGAACGAGCCGGGGATTTTGCCCGCGGCGTACATCCGCTCCTCGATGTCCACCGTGAGAGGGAAGAAGTCTGTGCCCTCCCGAACCCGACGAGCGGCAGTGGCGGCCACCAGGATGGTGGTGTCGCCCATGCGGGCGACCACTGCTCCGTCGGCTTGCCCGGCCAGACGGCCGGTTTCAAACGATAGTGATTTGTCCTCCGCACCGCCGACAACGGCTGACACGGTGATGGCTTCCGCCATTTTTGCTCCTCTCCGGACCCCGCAGGATCCGAGCAGGCCGCATGGAGCCAGTTCCCAGTTGGAGGCGCCCAGCTCAACTCGGCGCCTTCAACTGGCAGCTGCCTCTCTGAAGGCCCGCTTCTGTGTTTTTCCATTTGTCGCCTGGGCGACACCCACTTCTCAGCGGCGGAGACCTAGTTCGGCGATGATGCCGCGGTACCGCTCCACATCGTTGTCCTTGACGTAATCAAGCAGTCGCCGTCGACGACCCACCATGATCAGCAAGCCCCGCCTGCTGTGGTGGTCCTTCTCATGCACCTTCAAATGCTCGGTGAGGTGGTTGATGCGCTCGGTGAGCAACGCTATCTGCACCTCGGGCGAGCCCGTGTCGGTGTCGTGCAAGCGATGCTTGTTGATCGTCGCGGTCTTTGACAGTAGCTTCTCGGCCATCCCTACTCAGTGTGTCCGTCGGTCAGAAAACGGGCGAGTGAACTGCTCCATGTGACTTGATGCGATACCAGCGCCCGGGGGACTAACAAAAACTACCACCCTCGCGGCACGAACACCTACCTGAGGGATTTCGCGAAATACTGGTGGGATGAGAATCGTTTCCTTCGGGAGCATCAACTACGACCTCTCCATCTGGCTGGATCGTCTTCCCGGCCCCGATGAGACTTTGCCGGCGCAGCGGATCGAGGCGTTTTCCGGGGGCAAGGGGGCCAACCAGGCCACGGCGGCCGCCCGACTCGGCGCCGTGGCCCAGATGGCAGGATGCGTGGGCCGCGACGACAGGGGACGCTGGCTGCTGGAAGCGCTCAACGAAAGCGGCGTGGACACCAGCCTGGTGCGGGTCGTGGATGAGCCCACCGGCACCGCAGTGCCGCTCATCACCCCATCAGACGTCTGCATCGTGGTCGTGGCCGGGGCCAACGCCAGTACCGGAGCAGCCGACGCCGACAAGGCCGCCGAGGCCATCGCCGCCGCCGACGTGCTCTTGCTCCAGGGCGAGGTGGGGGCGGCAGGGGCCAGAAGAGCGGCCCAGGCCGCCCGCTCGGGCGGCACCATCGTGGTGTTCAACCCCGCCCCGGTAGACCTATTCCTAGTAGAGGCCGTCGTTCCGCTCGCCGATGTGCTGGTGGTGAACCGGGCCGAGCAGGCCCAAATCGAGGGGATCGCCAGCCGATGCGACACGGTGGTGACGCTGGGCGGCCGCGGCGCTCAGATCGGCGATGTCCTGATTCCCTCCTACCCCGCGGAAGTGGTCGACCCCACCGGCGCAGGAGATGCCTTCTGCGCCGCCTTGGGCGTTGCCCTGGCCGAAGAGCGCTCCCTCGTCGAAGCCGTCCGCTTCGCCAACGCCGCCGGCGCCCTCTCGGTGCAAACCCCGGGCGCCCAGCCCTCCATGCCGTCTCGATCCGCGGTCGAAGCCCTGCTCGACAGCTCCCCCAACCCCGATCTGCCAGCGTAAAGCCGGGGCAAGAGCACGGTGCAAACAGGCGCCGAGAACCGGTGCTTTCTGGCTGCCGGTATGAACTTTCAGTGGGATGGCGGCTCAGCCATCAGGATCTCCCGGGACTGCTCAACGTCGACTCGGAGCTGTCTGACTAGCGAATCGATCCCGTCGAAGCGGTGCTCGCTGCGCAGCAGCTCCACAAACTCAACCCTGGCTTCCTCGCCGTAGAGGTCGCCATCGAAGTCCAAAAGATGCGCTTCGAGCAGCGATTGCTGCGCGTGCTGATAGAAGGTGGGGCGTCGGCCGATGTTGATGGCCGCCATATGCCGGGATCCGTCGGGACGGGTGTACCAGCCGGCGTAAACCGCATCGGCCGGCCAAGCCATGACCACAGAAACCGGGATGTTGGCGGTGGGAAACCCTATTGTCATCCCTCGCCGGTCTCCGAGCACGACCTTGCCTCTGATCTCGTGGTATCGCCCCAGCATGGCCGCCGCCGTGCGAACATCCCCGCCGGCTAGGGCTCGGCGCACCGCCGTGGACGACACCGGCTCAGGCCATCTGTCGTCATGATGGAGCAGCTTCACCGCGTGGACGTCGAAGCCCATCTCCATGCCGAATTCTCGCAGCGTGTCGATATTGCCCAGGCGAGCTCGACCGAAGTGGAAATCCTCCCCCACCACGATGCTTCGCACTCGAAGCCTCTTCACGAAAACCTGGCGCACGAATTCCTCGGGCATGGTGTGGGCCCGGTCAGGGGAGAATGCGATCAGGTACACATACCCGATGCCCGCGGCTTCGAGCAGCTCGAGCTTTTGATCGAGGGAGTTCAACAGCTTGGGAGCGTTCTCAGGCCGCAGGACCAGTGCCGGATGGCGGTCGAAGGTGACCACGGCCGGTGCCACGCCCAGCCGATCCGCCTCGGCCAGAAGCTGGTTGATCACAGCCTGATGGCCGACGTGGACACCATCGTAAACTCCGATACTGGCCGCGGTCTCCTCGATTCCCCCAAGACGGCCGAAGTCTTCTATGACCTGCACCGCTCTGCACGGTAGCGGCCGCAGCTTCATACCGAACAATCCCGTTCAGCCAATGGCGCCCGGGAGGGCCCTAACCAGGAATCACCACCGCCGGTTTGACCACGCCGGGGCGATGAGTCTCGTAAACGGCCAGAAGCTGTCCTTGGGGTCCGAGCACGACCCATGGACCCTCGCCGACCACGGCGAGCTCATCGGCATCGAGCACCTGCCCGTCGCCCACCCGGCGACCGAGGGCGTCGGCGACCGAGACCGAGGGATAATCGCGCAGGGCATCGGCCATCGACAGCAGCTCAGGGGCGTCAACCGGCCGGGCCTGCTCCACCGAGAACGAGCCGATGGCAACCCGGCGCAGCGCCCGCAGGTGCCCGCCGCCGCCCAGAGCCGAGCCGATATCGGCGGCCAGCGACCGGATGTAGGTGCCCGAAGAGCACCTCACCTCCATCCGGTACACCCCGGCCCCAGCATCTAATGGCGCCACCGCCAGCTCGTGAACCAGCACCTTGCGGGGTTCGCGCTCGACTTCGAGTCCCTCGCGGGCCAGCTCGTGCAGCCGGCGACCCCCGACTCTGACCGCCGAGACCATCGGCGGCACTTGCATGATCTCGCCGACGAAGCCGGCAGCGGCATCGGCCACCTCCTCCGGGGTTACCTGGGACATGTCGTAAACCGCGGTGACGTCGCCGGACGCGTCCAGCGTGGAGGTCTCCGCGCCCAGCACCATCTCGCCCAAGTACTGCTTGGTGAGCGGACTCAGAAATCGCAGCAGCCGGGTGGCTCGGCCCACGCCCAACAGCAGCACACCGGTGGCATCGGGATCGAGCGTGCCGGCATGGCCTACTTTGCGAGTTCCGAACACCCCTCTGGCTTTGGCCACCACGTCATGGGAGGTCCACCCCGCCTCTTTGTCGATAACCGCCACCCCGTCGGATGGGCTCACCCCCCGGCCTCGTCGGCAAGGTCACCCAGAATCCGGTCGATTCGCTCGCCAGCCGAGATCGCCGGGTCGAGGGCGAACACCAACTCGGGTACTTTGCGGACGGCTGAGGATCGAGCCACGGCCTGCTTCAGCCGAGGGCCATGCTCCGCCAAGGCGTCGAGAGCCGCCGGCGCCGACTCGCCGTCCAGTGTGCTGATGTACACCGTGGCCCGACTCAGCTCGACACTGGTCTCGACTCCGGTCACGCTGGCCAGCTCCAGACGGTCGTCATCCAAACGGGACAGCTCAGAGGCCACGATCTCGCGGAGCAGCTCTCCGAGCCGGGCCGAGCGCGAGTACTGCGAAGGGCGCGATGAGCGGCCGCGAGCCATCAGGCTCGGGCCACTTCCCACTCCTCAAACGTCTCGATGACGTCGCCCTGCTTGAGGTCTTGGAAGTCGGACAGGCCGATGCCGCACTCGTATCCGGATTGCACTTCGCGCACGTCTTCCTTGAAGCGTTTCAGCGATGACACCGTGCCCCGCCAGATGACTGTCCCGTCCCGCAAGAACCGGACTTTCGAGCCCCGGCTGATGGCGCCGTTGAGCACATAGCAGCCGGCCACCGCACCCACTCGGGGGATTCGGAAGATCTCTCGCACTTCGGCGTCGCCGGTGACCACCTCTTCGAACTCCGGCGCCAGCATCCCGACCATGGCGTTCTCCACATCCTCGATCAGGTTGTAGATGATCTCGTAGGTGCGGATCTCCACGTTCTCCAAGTCGGCCAATTCCCGGGCCTTGCGATCGGGCCGCACGTTGAAGCCGATAATGGTGGCATTGGACGCCGCGGCCAATTGGATGTCGTTGGCAGTCACGCCGCCCACGCCCCGGTGGACGAATGCCAGCTTCACGTCATCTCGCCCGAGGCGTCCGAGACTGTCCACGACCGCCTCGAGCGATCCGTTCACATCGGCTTTGACGATGAGGTTCAGCGTGGCAGCCTCGCCAGCCTGAATCTGGCTGAAGATGTCTTCCAAACGAGCCCCGCCCGCAGTGGCCGCCGCGTCCCGGCCCAAGCTGGCGATCCGCTGGGAGTGCTCCCTGGTCTCGGCCACCTTGGCCGCCACTTTCTCGTTGGGCGCCACCACGAAAGAGTCGCCAGCGTTGGCCACATCGGAGAGCCCGAGCACCTGCACCGGCTTCGACGGCGGAGCTTCGTGGATCGGGTTGCCGCGGTCGTCCAGCAAGGCTCGGGCCCGGCCCCAAGATGCCCCTGCAACCACCGGATCTCCCCGCCGCAGAGTTCCGTGCTGGATCAACAACGTGGCCACGGGGCCCCGGCCGATGTCCAGATTGGACTCGAGCACGACTCCTCGGGCCCGGCCCTCGGCGGCGGCCCGCAAGTCCTCCACCTCAGCCACCACAGCCAGCTGCTCGAGCAAGTCGTCGATACCCAGGTTCTGAAGAGCGGAGATCTCCACCATGATGGTGTCTCCCCCCCACTGCTCGGGCACGAGGTCGTGCTCGGCCAGCTGCTGCATGGTCCGATTGGGATCGGCGTTGTTGCGATCCACCTTGTTGACCGCGACCACGATGGGCGCCTCGGCGGCCCGAGCGTGGTTGATGGCCTCCAAGGTCTGGGGCATCACCCCGTCGTCGGCTGCCACGACCAAGACCACGATGTCGGTGGCATCGGCCCCCCGGGCCCGCATCGCCGTGAACGCGGCGTGGCCGGGCGTGTCGATGAAGGTCAGAGTCCGCCCGTCCTTGTCCACCTGATAAGCGCCGATGTGCTGGGTGATTCCCCCGGCTTCGCCCTCGACCACGTTGGCGCTGCGGATCTGATCCAGCAACTTCGTCTTGCCATGGTCCACATGGCCCATGACCGTTACCACCGGAGGCCGAACTGGGAGGTCTTCTTGGGGCTCAAGATCATCGACATCGGCCTCGAGCAGCTTGAGCAACTCGTTTTCCTGCTCCTCGCCCGGGTCGACCAGTCTTATTTCGGCGCCGACCTCGGCGGCGAAAAGCTCGATCATGTCGTCGGTCAGCGATTGGGTGGCGGTGACCATCTCCCCCTGTTGCATGAGGAAGCGGACGACGTCGGCCGCCGTTTGATTCAGCTTCGGACCCATCTCCAGCGGCGTGGAAGCGCGCTCGATCACGACCACCCCCGTGGGCACGGCTGCCTCCGTCGGGGCGTAGTCGGGAATGTTCATGGGTTGCAGGTCTTCGGCCACCCGCCGACGCCGCCGGCTCTTGCGCCGCCTCTGCTGTGGGCGCTGCGGACCTCCTCGACCTCGACCGCCGGGGCCGGCAGGACCGCTGGAAGGCCCGCCGAGGGCGCCAGCGGGCCCGCGCGCCGCCAATGGGGCGGGTGGGCGGCCAGGCGAGCCTGCCGCCGGCCTTTGCGTGCCGACTCCCGGGCGGGCGGGCCCGCGAGGACCCCGGCGCGGACCCGGCGCCGGACCCCGTCCACCACGGCCGGGGGGCGGCGGGATGGGCTTGCCGGAAGAGGACATCGGCGGACGGCCCGGGGGCGGCGGGATCGGCTTGCCCGAGCGCGACAGCGGCGGACTGGGGGTCATAGAGGCCGCGGGCGCCGCAGCCGGGGGTTCCGATACCGGTTTGGGCGCGGCTCGCGGCGGTGGCGGGGAAACGCTGGGGGGCAGTTCAACCGGCGGCGGTGCCGGGCGAGAACGCGGCGGCAAGCCCCCACTGGACGTGACCACCCGCGGCGGCTTTGCAGGCTTGGGCTCCGGCTCCGGCTCAACCGCCACCGGCTCCGGCTCAACCGCCACCGGCTCGGGCGACGGCACCGGCTCCGGCGACGGCACCGGCTCGGGCGACGGCACCGGCTCGGGGGATCGGATCAGGCCATCACGATCCGCTCGCCGGCGGACGCGATCCGCTTGAGCATCCACGATGCTCGAAGAATGGCTGTTGACGCCGATCCCCAGAAGCACGCAGAGATCAAGCGTTTCCTTGTTCGTGAGGCCGAGTTCACGAGCGAGCTCGTACACCCGAATCTTTGCTGGCAAAAGGCTCTTTCCTGATTGTTCCGCGTAGCGCGGCCGACCCGTTCGGGCCGGGGTTTCATTGTCTCACGCCCAGCCTTCGGATTTCGAAGTCAATCCAAGGCGATGGCTGCTATTCTGGTTGCGGACCACCTCGCATAGTCTCTCCCGACTCTGCCGCCGAGGTTTCCTCGGCCCCTTCGGCCGCCCACTCTTCAGCCGACAGGGCTGGACCCCCCTCGGCTGGCCGCCAAACCTGCTCGCCGGTTGCCTCGTCTATGACCCATTCGCCTTCGGCCCAGTCCATGTCCTTGTAAGCAGCTTCTTGGGCGAGCTGGCTTTCGCTCTTGATATCGATTCGCCACCCGGTCAAACGGGCCGACAACCGAGCATTCTGGCCTTCTTTGCCAATGGCCAGTGAAAGCTGGTAGTCGGGCACGACAACCTCGGCCACTCCCGACTCTTCATCGATGTTCACCTCTTTGATCTTGGCCGGGGACAGCGCCTTGGCCACGAAATCAGCCGGATCCTCCGCAAAGGGGACGATATCGATCTTCTCCCCCCGCAACTCGTTGACCACCATGCGCACCCGCGCGCCACGCGCCCCCACGCACGCCCCAACCGGGTCCACATTGACGTCGTTCGACGCCACCGCGATCTTCGTCCGATGGCCAGGCTCTCGAGCGCAAGCCCTGATCTCCACCACCCCATCGGCGATCTCAGGCACCTCGAGCTCGAACAACCGCCGGATCAGCCCGGGATGCGTGCGGCTGACCACGATTTGCGGGCCCTTCGCCGTCTTGCGGACCTCCACGATGTAGGCCTTGAGACGGCTGTTGGCCTCGGGACGCTCGAAGGGCACCTGCTCGGCCTGAGGCAAGAGCGCCTCCACCCGACCCAAGTCCAACAGCGTGTAGCGAGCGTCATTCTGCTGGATGATCCCGGTGACGATGTCGCCCTCCCGACCGGCGTATTCCTCGTACTTCAGCTCGCGCTCCACCTCGCGAATCCGCTGCGTCATGACCTGTTTGGCCGTCTGCGCCGCGATGCGGCCGAAGCCCTGCGGCGTGACGTCGAACGGCTCCCCGACCGGCTCCCCGCCCTCATCCAGCTTTTGCGCGAAAACCTGGATGTCGGCCGTGTCGGGGTTGATGGTGACCCAGGCGTATTCCTCGCTGTCGGGCATGCGCTTATAGGCCGATTCGAGGGCATCGGCCAAAGCAGCCAATAGGGCGTCCACCGAGATCCCCTTGTCCACGGCCAGCGCTTGGAGGGCTTCCAGCATGTCGGGATTCACTGCTGATCCTTTCTGTCAATCGGCAGCCTGGATTCCTTCCCCAATGGCTCCCCGGACGTCGGCACCAATCGACTGCCCTTGTTCTTTGTCTTCTTCAATGGCTTCGGGCCCCATTCGAAAACGGTTCTGGCCTTGGTGATCTCGCTGAAGGGCATCCAGAGGGGAACCCCGTTCTGCTCTACCGTGATCCCGCCATCGTCATATCCGGTCAGCACTCCTTGAATCCGGCGCTCCCCCTCGACTTGGGGCGCGAGCTTGATGCTCACGGCCTCACCCACCGCACGGGCATAGTGCTCGGGCCGGCGCAGCGGTCGCTCCAGGCCGGGGCTGGTGATCTCCAGGGTGTACCGACCAGGGACGAGATCGCTGTCGTCCAACAAGCGGGAGGCCACCTTGGAGGCATCGGCCACCTCATCGAGGCTGACGCCGCCGGGCTTGTCCACGATGATGCGCAACACGCCGCCGCCGAAAGTCAAGTCGTAGATTTCCAACTCCCGTCCCTGGAACAAGGGCGCGAGCAGATCGCGCACGCTCTCCGCCACTGACATCTTGCCCCTTTCCTGGCCGACGGTCCTCTGCGCCTCCCCAAATTCAGAAGGCGTGGGCCCCAGCCCACGCCTGACCCGAACAAAGAGATCGACGATACCCGGGCAATCTTACCCGGTGCCGGGGCCGCTGTCGCTGTATGGGCGACGAGAATCTCAATAGCTGCGGCCGCACACTGCCACCAGATCGGGCTCGTCGCCGCTCTCGGGCAATGACCCGTCGGGACGCTGCAAGCACCGCACCGTGACCGCGTCTTCAGCGAGTTCGGCTTCCCCCTCAGGGCCGAGCCGGGCCCACGGAATCCGAGCGAAACCGGTTGCCGCCGCCTCCCTTACCTCTGCCGGCGTCGCAGCCTCGGCAATCCGCGAGTCCCGCCAGGCAACGGCACTGTCGTACATGCGCTCCTGGATGCCCTCCAGCAGCGACGCCACCCGCTCCGACGCGCCCGACAGCCCGACCGACTCTTTCTCGCCGCCGATCCGGGTCGCCAAAGTGGCCTGCCCCCGCTCGATGTCGCGGGGGCCGATCTCCACCCGGACCGGCACGCCCTTCAACTCCCAGTCGGTGGCTCGGCGGCCGAACCCGGTTCCCGTCCGATCATCCACCCTCGCCCGTATCCCGACAGCGGCCAATTCGGCGGCCAACCGGTGGCAGGCATCCACCACGCCCTCGGCGTCGCGCACTGCGACAACCGCGGCTTGGACGGGTGCCAAACGGGGGGGTACCAGCAGTCCCCGGTCATCGCCGTGAGCCATGATCAGCCCGCCGACCATGCGAGACGAAACTCCCCATGAGGTCTGCCAAACGAGGGACTGGTTGCCGTCGGCGTCTAGGTAGCTGATGTCGAACATGGTGGCGAAGCTCTGCCCCAGTTCGTGGGAAGTCCCCATCTGGAGCGCCTTGCCGTCGCGCATCATCGCCTCGAGGCACATGGAGTTGATGGCGCCGGGAAACCGCTCGGCCTCGGTCTTGTAACCGACGAGCACTGGGATGGCCAGCACCGACTCCATGAAGTCCCTGTACACCTCGTGAAGTATCCGGGCGGCGTAGTCGCGGGCCTCCTGGCGGGTGGCATGGGCAGTATGGCCCTCTTGCCACAAGAACTCCGTGGTCCGCAAGAAGATCCGCGGGCGCATCTCCCAGCGAACCACATTGGCCCACTGGTTGATCAAAAGCGGCAAGTCGCGATGACTCTGCACCCATTTCGAGAAGTAGGCGTTGATAATGGTCTCGCTGGTGGGGCGCACCACCACCGGCTCAGCGAGCTCTTTGCCCCCGCCCTGGGTGACAACCGCCAATTCGGGGCTGAACCCGTCCACATGGTCGGATTCCCGACTCAGGTAACTCTCGGGGATGAACAGCGGAAAATAGGCGTTTTCGGCGCCGGCCGCCTTGATGCGCTGGTCCACCTCGGCCTGCATCCGCTCCCAGAGGGCGAAACCGTAGGGCCGGATGACCATGGTGCCCCGCACCGGACCGTTGTCGGCCAACTCCGCTTTGTTCAAGACATCCTGATACCAGCGGGGAAAGTCCTCGCTCTGGGGGGTGAGCACCCCTTTGTCGGCCATGTTCATGCTCTCCTGCGAATGTGCTCGATCTTGTCACCCGCCCGGTTGGCATCCTCGCCTTGCTCGGCTAGCAGGCGTCTCCGGTCGCGCTCAGCCTCGCGTGCCGCAGCCACCGTGTCAGCCCGCTCGAGCGCGGCCTCGAACCCGTGCTCGTGGATCAGCTCCGCCCATTCCACCAGCGCCGGCACCATGTCATTCTCGGCGATCACCGCCACGTTGCGGCCCTTCACGAACAGATGGCCCCGCTTGTTGCCCGCGGCGATGCCGATGTCGGCGTCACGGGCTTCGCCGGGGCCGTTCACCACACAACCCATAACCGCCACTTGCAGGGGGATCTCCCGGTCGCCGAACGCCTCCATGGCCTGCTCGGCCACCGCATAAACGTCGATCTCCGCCCGCCCGCAGCTCGGGCAGGCGATGAGATCCACGTTCTTGCGCTCCCGCAGCCCCATCGACTCAAGAAGCCACCGGCCGGCCTTCGCCTCCTGCACCGGATCGGCGGTCAGGCTGTAGCGGATGGTGTCGCCGATGCCCTCGGCCAACAGCGCGCCGATGCCCGCAGTGGACTTGATCAACCCCACCGGGGGCGGCCCCGCCTCGGTCACCCCGAGGTGCAGGGGATGATCGGTGACCTCGGCCAGCTGGCGGTAGGACTCGATCATGAGGGACACGCTGGATGCCTTGACCGATATCTTGACGTCGTCGAAGTCCACGTCGGCGAAGTAGCCGAGTTCCATCTGGGCCGATTCCACCAAGGCCTCCGGAACGACCCGGTCGT
Organism: bacterium; assembly: GCA_026709815.1. Classification (GTDB taxonomy): domain Bacteria; phylum Actinomycetota; class Acidimicrobiia; order Acidimicrobiales; family Bin134; genus Poriferisocius. The sequence continues at coordinate 14,953 of JAPOSH010000091.1, forward strand.
TGTATTTCCGGTACAAATCAGGGTGCAGCGACCCCCCGTTGACCCCGATGCGAATGGGGACTCCGCGATCTCGGCACTCCGAGGCCACCGCCCGAATGTGCTCAGGCTTGCGGATATTGCCGGGATTCAGCCTCAGACACTGGACTCCGGCTTCCAGCGCGGCCAGAGCCATGCGATGCTGGTGATGGATGTCGGCCACGATGGGCACCGGAGACCGGGGCACGATCTGAGCAAGCCCCTCGGCGGCCTCGATCTCATTGCAGGTACAGCGCACGATGTCGGCACCCGCCGCGGCCAGGGCGTAAATCTGCTGGAGAGTGCCCTCCACATCAGCGGTGCGGGTGGTGGTCATGGACTGGACGGTGATCGGCGCGCCGCCGCCAACGGCCACGTCGCCCACGTGAATCTGACGAGTCCGCCGCCGCTCGAAGGCTGATGCAACTTCCATGCTCTCAGCTTGGCACGCTTGGCGGGGGGGAGTCTCCATCGCCCGCAGCCATCGCAGACCTCAGCTCGGAAGCCGCACCGGATCGGTGAGGTCAAGATAAACCGATCCGATGAAGACGAACACCAGAATCAGGATCACGGCGTAGGCCACCGGCACCATCTTCGTCACATCAGCGGTATACCGATTGCCCCGCCAGGAGCGGAGGCGCTCATAGGTGGCGATCACCACATGGCCCCCGTCCAGGGGCAGCAGCGGAATCATGTTGAAAACTCCGATGAACACGTTGAGCAGCGCCAAGAACAAGAGCAGGTTCCCATAGCCGCTCTCGGTGAGATCGGCGCCGATTCTGAGCGCGCCGAATATCGAGACCACGCGGTCTTGGGCGTCGGCCGGCGCCGCGACCGGGATGCCGCCGCCGGCCGGGGCGACCGCATCCGGGGCCGTCTGATCGGCAACATTGCGGAAGAAGCTGCTGAGACCACTGGGGGAGAAGAACCGGGCGATGCCGTAGACCGACTCTTTGACCAGGAACCCGAACTCCTCCAGCGTCTCGCCGGCAGCCTCGAGGTAACCGACGTCCACCGACTGGGATGACCAAGCCGACCGAGAGCCGATGCCGATGTAGCCGCGGCTGGAGTCCCCGGGATGGACGTCGAGCACCAGCGAGCGGACCAGCAAGCTGCTCCCCCGCTCCACCCCGAGGCTCACCGTCGCTCCCGGGCCGGGCAGCAACCCGGCCATGTCTTCCATGTTGGCCACCGCAATGTCGTCGACCGACACGATGCGATCACCGGGCAGCAACCCGGCACGGTGGGCCGGCGATCCGCTGACCACTTGGCTGACCGCCCAATCCGGCGAGGGCACGCTCTGGGTTCTGCCCCCGACCACCAGGAAGGAGAAGATCAGCACCAGCGCCAACAAGAAGTGCACGGTCGAGCCGGCCACGGCCACCGACATGCGCCGCCAATAGGGCTTGCTGCGATACGTGCGGTGCTCGTCAACCGGGGCCACCTCCTCCAAGTTGTTCATTCCGATGATCCGCACATAGGCGCCGGCCGGGATTGCCTTGAGGCCGTACACCGTGTCGCCTCGGCGCATCGACCACAGGCGGGGCCCGAACCCCAGGAAGAACTCGGTGACCTTCATGCCCGCGGCCCGGGCCGCGACGAAGTGGCCCATCTCGTGCAAGAAGATCATGCCGATAACGGCCAGCACCACGATCAGCATCGGCAGGCCCCATACCGCCAGGACTGCCGCGAGCAGGCCGACCGCCAACGCCAAGCCGCCCCAGCCGTCGCGATGCGCTCGCAGGTCGGGCTTTGGCGGCGGCGGAGAAGGGCGGCTCACTTGCGGTCGAATCGACAGACGACGCGATCGGCCGCAGCTCGGGCTTTGCCGTCGATCTCCATGACCGCCTCAAGGGAGTCGGCCGGGGTGCCGTCGTGGTCGGCCAGAACCGCCTCCAGAATCTCGGGAATCGCCGTCCATTGTATCCGCCCATCGAGAAATGCCTGCACGGCCACTTCGTTGGCCGCGTTCAGCAGAGCCGGCGCGGTCTCGCCCATGCGCCCGGCGCTGAAAGCCAGATCCAGGCAGGGGAATGCCTCGGCGTCGGGGGGCTCGAAATCGAGACGGCGCAGCTCGGCCCAGTCGATGCGCCCGAACGGGGTGGCGATGCGGTCGGGATAAGCCAGGGCATAGCCGATGCACAGCCGCATGTCGGGCAAAGACAGCTGCGCGATGGTGGCGCCGTCGGAGTATTCCACCATGGAGTGGACCACGGACTGGGGATGGATCACAACCTCAATGCGGTCGTACCCCAGCCTGAACAGCTCGTTGGCCTCGATCACCTCTAAGCCCTTGTTCATGAGCGTGGAGGAATCCACCGTGATCTTGGGCCCCATGCTCCAAGTGGGATGAGCCAATGCGTCCTCCACCGTCACCTCGGCCAACTCGCTTCGTCTTCGCCCTCGAAACGGCCCCCCGCTGGCCGTGAGCACGATTCGGTGGACGCGCTCCATTCCCGCTTCGGACGTGAACACATCGTTGGCCCGCAGGCATTGATGCACCGCGCAATGCTCGCTGTCCACCGGAAGCAGCTCGGCGCCGGTCCTCAGGCGGGCCTGCTGCACCACGGGCCCGGCCGCGATCAGCGACTCCTTGTTGGCCAGGGCCAGGCGGCGGCCAGCCTCCAAGGCGGCCAGAGTCACCGGCAGGCCGGCGAACCCGACGACCCCGTTGACAACCACCTCTCCCATGGCGGCCGCCTCGGACAATGCGGTGGGACCGCTGCCCACCGCCACCCCCGGCAGGGCATCTCGGACTTCGCAAACCCGCTCGGGGTCGCCCACCACGACGAGTCGGGGGTGGAACTCCCGAGCCTGGGCAACCAATCGGCCCACGGAGCGACCGGCCCCCAGCGCCACCACATCCCATGCACCTGACTCGGCCCGAATCACGTCCAGCGTCTGAACGCCGATCGACCCGGTAGATCCGAGCAAGGAGACAGTGGCCATGAACCGGCAGACCTCGGCTCAGATCACCTCGAGCACGAGCGCGGCGAAGTACGTGGCGGGAAGCACGAAGAGCAGCGCATCGATGCGATCCAACATGCCCCCGTGACCGGGCAGCAGGGCGCCCATGTCCTTGATGCCCAGGTCTCGTTTGAGGGCCGATTCCAAGAGGTCGGCCACCGGGGCCACCGCCGCCACCACGATGCCCAAGACCACGCCGTCGGAGCGAGACCCGGACGCGTCTCCGAAGGGTCCGATCTCCAGAATGGAGATGAACACCAAGGCAGCTGCGATGGTGAGGATGGTGCCGCCTATCAACCCCTCCACTGTCTTGTTGGGGCTGGACTTGGACAGCGGCGTGCGACCTGCGGCCCGCCCGACGGCAAACGCGCCGATGTCGTGGGCTGCCGTCAATATGACGGCCGTCAGCACCAGTTCGGCGCCGTCCGGCCGGTCGAGGAGGAGTCCGCCGAACGCCCCGGTTACTCCGATGTAGACAATCCCCAGCAGGGTCACCCCCAGGTTGGGCAGCATGCGGTCGCGGCCCACGCCGCTCAGGTACCAGAGCCCGGCGCCGAACAGGGCGAAAACCAGCACCAGCACCATGCCGTCGGCGCCTCGCCAATAGGCGGCGAGCGGCAAAGCCCCCACCGCGACGAAGCCCACCAGGGTGGGAGGGTGATAGCCCGCATGCCGCAAGGCGGCGAACCACTCTGCGGCGGCAATCAACAGCGCGACGACGAGCAGCCCCAGCGCCACCCGCTCCCCCAAAGCGATCGCCCCCAAGACCAATCCGCCCAGCAACAGGCCGACCACCACAGCCGCCGTCAGATTGCCTCCGGCGGTCACAGGCGGGGAGTGCGTCCCCGCGGGGGGCGGCGCCGACAAAGGCGGCGGCATGTCGACCATCCCTGTGGCCACCGGAGGGCCGGCGGTATCCAAGGACAGCACTTCGTCCACCCGGTCTACCGAGGGAAACTGCACCGCCTCGGTAGGCTCGGGATCTTCAAAGACGCTCACTCCCTCGGCCGCCCCGCCGAGGGCCGCAGGGTCGGTCAGCGTCCGCTCTTCAGCGTCTTCGCGCCACACGGGGGCTCGATCAGCGAGATCTCCCCAGTTCTCCCCTTTTTCGGACTCGGCATCGTCCGGCTCCTCCCAGCGGGGAAGGCCGGGCGCCTCCTCATCTTCGTCGAATAAGGACGTCAGGTCGTCCAGGAACATGGCCTGCTCGTCTTCAGATGCGTCATCAGACCGAGTGCTCGGCCTTTCGAAAGGATTGTCCTCGTCCACTGCGCCTCCCTGGCTAGATCTCGAGCAGCTCCAGCTCTTTGGCGCCCAAGGCGTCATTGATGAGCTGCTCATGATCGTGGGTTGTCCGATCGAGCTCTTTTTCGGCTCGGGCGGCTATGTCTTCTGATACATCGCCGCCTTTGCTGAGTTGATCGATCTCCTGGCGTCCGCTGCGGCGAGCACTGCGAACGGCTACCCGCCCATCTTCGGCCATCTGCTTGACCATTCTGACCAGCTCGCGCCGGCGTTCTTCGGTGAGCGGGGGGAAGGCGAGACGCACCACGCTGCCGTCATTGCTGGGGTTGATCCCCAGATCAGCTTGGACGATCGCCCGTTCGATCGCAGCGATAGCGCTCTTGTCGAACGGGGAGATAACGAGAAGCTGCGCTTCGGGCACGCTGAAACTGGCCAGCTGTTGCAGCGGCAGCTCGGTCCCGTAGTAGTCCACGAGGAACCTCTCGAACAACGCCGGAGACGCTCGACCGGTTCTTACGGTGGCGAACTGCTGTCGAGTATGGCGGACCGCGGAGTCCATGCGCTCGCCGGCCTCGTCCAGAACCAAATCGGCCATTTCGTCGCCGGTGGTCATCCCGCCCGCATCCTCCGGCGACGCGGCGACAGCATTTCCGAAGGAGCGGTCATGACTTCGAGGTCTTCGGGTAACTCTTCACGACACCAGAGTACCGATCTGCTGGCCGTCGAGTATGGCGCGCACATTTCCGGGCTTCATGAGATCGAAGACCACGATGGGCAGCTTGTTGTCCATGCACAAGGAGACGGCGGTGCTGTCCATGGCCCGCAAGCCCCGGGAGAGCACGTCCAAGTACTGCACCTCGGGGAGCTTCTCGGCGGTTGGATCGGTCCGCGGGTCGGCGGTGTAGACCCCGTCGGTGCCGCTGTGGGTTCCTTTGAGCAAGACCCCGGCCTCGATCTCCACGGCACGAAGCGCGGCCGCGGTGTCGGTGGTGAAGAATGGGTTGCCGGTTCCCGCGGCGAAGACCACGACCCGGCCTTTCTCCAGGTGGCGGATGGCCCGGCGCCGGATGTACGGCTCGGCCACTTGGGCCATGCCGATGGCCGTCTGCACCCGGGTGGGCTGGTTGAGTCGCTCCAGGGTGTCTTGAAGGGCAAGGGCGTTGATCACCGTGGCCAGCATCCCCATGTAGTCGGCTTGCGCCCGGTCCATTCCGGCGCCCGCCCCGGTCATCCCCCTCCAGATATTCCCACCGCCCACCACAACCGCGACGTCCACCTCGAACTCGGCCCTGACTCTGACGATCTCGTCGGCGATCTGTGCGGCGATCTGGCCGTCGATGCCATATCCGGCCTCTCCGGCAAAGGCCTCGCCGGAGAGCTTCAACACGATCCGGTCCCATCGGCCCGCTCGCCTGACGCCCTCTGCGATCATTGGTCGGTGCTAACTGCCAATGGCCGCCAGCTCGAACCGAACGATTTCGCCGCTTCCCAACCGGGACTGCACCGTTTCCTTCTCTCCGAACATGCCCTGCTCCAGCAACACCCGCTCGGCATACCAGGCCCGCAGCCGGCCGGTGACGATCTTGTCCCAGGCCTGTTCAGGCTTGCCCTCGGCCTTGGTCAGCTCCGTCAGCGCGATGCGCTCCCTCTCCACCTCGTCGGGATCGACCTCATCTCGGTGCAGCACCGAGGGTTTGGCGAAGGCGATGTGAAGGGCGATCTCGTGAGCCAGATCCTGGCTGACGCCGCGGGCCTCGACCACCACTGCGCTGGTGCCCCGCCCATCCTGGGTGTGGAGGTAGGTGTCAAGGATGCTGCCTTCGGATGCCTCGACCTTGACGACCTTGCCCAGCCGGACATTCTCCTTCTTAGCCAGACTTAGGTCTTCGATGGCCGCCTTGCGGGTTTCCACCGAGTCCTCGCCATCGGCCAGCACAAGCCGGGCCAACTCGTCGGCCAACGCGGTGAAGTCGTCTGCTTTGGCGGAGAAGTCGGTCTCGCAGCGCAGCTCCACGACCGCGGCGGCGTTGCCGCCCACCGCGAGGGCAACCGCTCCCTGATCGCTGGCCCGGTCGGCCCGAGCAGCCGCTTTGGCCATCCCCTTCTCCCGCAGCCACTGGGTCGCGGCCTCCATGTCGCCGTCATTGTCGGCCAGGGCGCGCTTGCAGTCCATCATGCCGGCGCCAGTGGCTTGGCGCAGCGCCTTGACGTCTTGGGCTGAAAAAGAACTCACGCCTGCCCCTCCGATTGCATTTGCCCGGCTCCAACGGCCGGCGCCGCTCTGTCGGCCGGCGGGGCTTCCCCAACCGCTTGGGGCTTGTTGGCGGCATTTCCCCGCGCCATGTAACGGCCCTCGAGAACAGCGTCGCTGACTATCCGGCACATCAGCTCGCCGGATCGGATGGCGTCGTCATTGCCGGGAATGACGTACTGGATGACATCAGGATCGCAGTTGGTATCCACCACGGCGATAACCGGCAGCTTCAGCTTGTTGGCTTCGGCCACCGCGATGTGCTCCTTTTTGGTGTCGAGCACGAATACCGCGTCCGGCGGCCGGGTCAGGTCGCGAATGCCGTTGAGGTTGCGCTCGAGCTTCGCCAACTCCCGAGAGATGAGGAGGGCTTCCTTCTTGGGCATGACGTCGAGTTCGCCCGAACTGCGCATCCGCTGGAACTCTTTCATTTTTCCCATGCGCTTGGAGATGGTTTCGAAGTTGGTCAGGAGACCGCCTAGCCATCGCTCGTTCACATAGGGCATTCCCACACGCTCCGCATAGCTCTGCACGCTGTCTTGAGCTTGCTTCTTGGTGCCCACGAAAAGCACCTGGCCGCCTTTGGCCACCAGATCGCGGACAAAGCTGTAGGCCGACTCGATGCGGGACAGCGTCTGAGTCAGATCGATGATGTAGATGCCGTTTCGCTCTCCGAAGATGAAGCGCTGCATCTTCGGATTCCAGCGCCGGGTCTGGTGTCCGAAGTGGACTCCGGCATCGAGCAGCTGACGCATGGTGACGACTGGCGCCATGGTGTTTCTCCTCTCCCAGCGGTTCAGCGAAACCCGAGGTCAGCACCGAATGGCGACCGTGGGATGCCCCGGGCGGTGATTGTCTTGGGCCAGAAGAGGTTTCTGGGCCAAGATCAACCATAGCCGGGGAAGCCGCCCGGGCCATAAGCCAAAGGCCCACTGCGGCCGGGATGGGGTACCAGTCGCACACGCCCGGCGTTCAAGACCCAGGCCGGGTCGAGATAGCGCGCTCCATCGCGGACGCTGAAGAAAAACCGCTCAGAGGTGGTGCCCAGCAGCTGTCCCGGCACCACCCATTCACCCTCTTCGACGGCAAGCCAGCCCAAGTACCCGTAGGCAGTGCGCAGTCCGTCTCGGTGGAGCACGGTCACGAACCGGTTGTAGGCCACCGACCCGGCGAACACCACCTCGCCCTCAGCCGACGCCCTCGCCGGCAATCCCGGCTCGGTATCGTATTCCCAGCCCCGATTTCCCGGGGCGCCAATGTGCGACGGAGCTCGGAACCAGTCGATCACCGGGGCATCCACCGGGGTTCGGTACTCCGGAGGCGACGCCGGCGTGGCCTCCGGTTGAGCCGTCGGCGGCGGGGTCTCATGGGTTGGCTGCGCAGGTTGCAGCATCATCCAGGCCGATGCCGCCGCTGCGGCCAACACGCCGATTCGCATTCCCAGCACGATGACCTCCCCGCGGTGTTCCGGAGTCGAGGGGAAGCCGAACCAGGCTACCGGGTTTCAGCGGCCGTCAAGCCCGCGGATGGTTCTCCTCTACCACTTTTCGGAGTCTGTCTCGGCTGACATGGGTATAGATCTGCGTGGATCCCAGATCGGAATGGCCCAACAGCTCTTGCACCTGCCTGAGGTCGGCCCCTCCGTCGAGCAGGTGGGTGGCGAAGGTGTGGCGCAGTGCGTGGGGGTTGGTCCGGGTGCTGGCCCGGCGATTGACCAGCCGTCGAACCGCTTGGGTGTTCAACGGGCGCCCGTACAGGTTCACGAACAGAGCATCGCCGGCGGCGACCGGATCGGCCATCTCCGCCCTGCCGTCGTCTAGCCAATCGGCGACCGCAGCGGCCGCGGGCTCGCTCAACGGAACGATCCGCTCCTTGGCGCCCTTGCCTCGCACCAGCAGGCGCCGCCGCTCTATGTCGATGTCGCCGACTCTGATGGCGCATACTTCACCGACCCGAAGACCGCTGCCGTACAGCAGTTCCAAAACCGCCTGGTCGCGCCGGCGCCGAGCGCCGCTGTCGTCGGCCACCGCGGGGCGGGGCTTGTCCAACAGCGTTTCCAGCTCATCAGATCGCAGCACGCGAGGCAGGCGCCGCTCCTGCGTCGGGGTCACGGCACCGATCGTGGGGTCGGCGGCGACCCGGGCCGTGCGCTCCGCCCAGCGGAAATAGCGGCGCAGAGCAGATGCCTTTCGGGCTATCGTCTTGCGGGCATAACCCTGCGTGCTCAAGTGGGCCAGGTACCGCCGAACAGCCCGCAGATCGACATCGCAGGGGTCGATATCTCGAGCGGCGACCGAATCGACGTCTCGGGGAGCAAGATCTCGGTCAGCAACCGAATCAGGGACCGCTCGAGACGCAGCAAGCCACTCGGCAAATGCCTCTGCCTCGCGGCAATACATCGCCGCGGTGTCGGCGCGAACCGAAGCGACAGACGCCGCAAAGGCATCCAGATCCCACCCCATCACCCGTTGATTTTACCAGCGGTGCGTCGTCTCACCGGGTGATGCCCACTCGTTCGATCCAACGGCCCGAGACCGCCACCCAGCCCGCAACCCGCAGCTCTTCCACCGCCCTGGCCACCTCGGCCACGGCCAAACCGGTGCGGCCCTTGATCTGCTCGGCATCGGCAGGCTGCCAGCCCAGCGCATCCAGAACCTGCTGGCCGACGCAGTCCGGACACGAACGGGAGTCCACCGCAGCGGCCTGCGCGCCCGACATGCCCAAGGCCAACAGCACGTCGCCAACATCGCGGCAGGGGGCGCAGCCGTCGGCCAGCAGATCAATGCAGCCGTCTGACGCGGAGCTGCGAACCGGCCCGGGAACGGCCAACACCGGCCGTTCCCGGGCGGCGGCCTCGGCCACCGTGTGCATGGATCCTCCAGAGGCGTGAGACTCCACCACCACCAGCACATCGGCGAGGGCGGCGATAATCCGATTGCGAGCCGGAAACCGCCACCGCTCGGGAGGAGCGCCCAAGGGCGCCTCTCCCAGCAGCACCCCCTTATCCGCCACTGCCCGCCACAGCGCTCGGTTGCGCTCGGGGTAGGGCTTGTCCAAGCCGTTGCCCACCACGGCAATGGGCGGGGCGGCCCCTGCTTCCAGGGCGCCGGCGTGGGCGGCGGCGTCGATTCCCAAAGCCAGACCGGAGACCACGCCCACACCGGCCGAAGCCAGATCCCGGCCCAGCTCGAATGCCACATCACTGCCGTAGCGAGTGCATCGCCGAGTGCCGACGACGGCCACGCGAGGGCCTCTGACCACATGGGGATCTCCCCGGTGGAACACCACTGCGGGCGGATCCGTGTCGCAAGACAGTGCGGACAGGTATCCGGGGGTGCCCAGGGCCGCCACCCCCACACCGTGCTCGCGGTGCCGGGCCCACAGCCGAGCCACGTCGAGGTTTGCAGCGGTGCGGCGCCACTGCTCATACAGATCCTGCTTTCCGGCGACGCGCATCAGCTCGGGTGATGGTCGGCCCCTCAGGGCGGCCCAGACGGCAAAGGGGCGGCGGGCTGCGAGAAGCGCACGCAGCCGAGCCGGCCCCACTGCGGGCAAAGAGGCCAGCGCCACCAGCCATGCCTCCACCGGCAGGCGTCCCTCTTGTTCGGCGAGGGTTTCAGCCCAGGGGGTGTCACCGACAGGCATGGGCAACACTCCAGGGATCGTGAGCGACGGTCACCGGCTCGGTTCGCATGAACAGCGCCTGCGCGACGATGCCGCCGCTCAGCGGGGGCTGGTGGCCGGACAGGTCGGCCAGCGTGAGGGCCACCCGTCGCACCCGCTGAAACCCCCGAGCGGTGAGCCGGCCCTCCGCGATGGCTTGGCTGAACAGGTTTCTCGCCTTGGGGTCGAGCGGAGCGAACTTGTCGAGAGCGTCGTCGGGCAATTCGCTGTTGCAGACCACGCCCCGTTCAACAGCAGCCGCTCGGGCCTGCTCCACCCGGACTCTCACCTCAGCTGAGGATTCTCCCGACGGCGAGTCGAACAAGTCGCTGACTTCTGGGCGGCCGACATGGATTCTCAGGTCGAACCGGTCCAGCAGAGGCCCGCTCAACCGGCGGGCATAGCGCAACCGGGCCAAGGGGGTGCACCGGCACATGCCCGGCTGCCCCAACTCGCCGCACGGACACGGGTTCATAGCCCCCACCAGGAGGAATCGAGCGGGAAAGGACGCCACAGCCGTGGCTCGGTTGACTCGGATCACCCCTTCTTCAAGAGGCTGGCGCAGCGCGTCCAAGGCCTGGGGGGCGAACTCCCCCATCTCGTCCAAAAACAGCACTCCGCCGTGGGCGCAGCTGACCGCTCCCGGCCTCAGCGCCCGACTCCCTCCGCCCACCAGAGCGATCATCGAGGCAGAGTGATGGGGCGCCTGCCACGGGGCTCGGCAGATCAACCCGGAGGAGGGCAGATCCAACCCGGCGGCGGAGTGCACCATGGTGGCCTCGATGGCGGTGGGCTCGTCCAACGGCGGCAGAAGACCGGGCAGCCTTCGAGCCAGCATGGTCTTGCCCGCCCCCGGAGGACCGATCATCAAGAGGTGATGCCCGCCCGCGGCGGCTACTTCCAAGCCCAAGCGAGCTATGTGCTGCCCCTTCACATCGGCCAGATCCAAGATCTTGGCTGTGGGGTCTGCCGACTCCGGCGACGGCGGCTCAGGCCAGGACTCCTCCCCCCGAAGCACAGAGACGAGCTCGCCGAGGGAGACTGGCGCTCGGACTGCAGGACCTCTGGCCAGGGCGGCCTCGGCTGCGCTCTCCGGGGCGACCACAACCTCAGCCGCGTCCAGGCAGCGCACTTGGGGCAGCACTCCGGGAACGGCGCGCAGCCGTCCGTCGAGCCCCAGCTCGGCCAAGAACGCCATGCCCACGAGGTCTTCAGCCGGGAGCCGGCCGTCGGCCACCAGCACTCCCATGGCGATGGCCAGATCCAACCCCGGGCCTTCCTTGCGGATGCCAGAGGGGGCCAGGTTGACGGTGATCCGCCCCGGCGGCCAATCGACGCCGCTGGAGAGCAGAGCGGCCCGAACCCGATCGCGGGCCTCTCGGCAAGCAGTGTCGGGCAGGCCCACCACGGTGAAGGTGGGCAGGCCCGAGGAAACGTGGACCTCCACCGATACCGGATGTCCGGTGATGCCGGCCAGAACGGAGGCTGAGATGGTGGCAAGCACAGCTGGTGCTTTCTCGAGGATCATTCCCCGTGCCGCAAAGGAGACCCGAAGCGCTGGTCACAAGCGTTTGCGAGACCCTACCCATTCACGGTGACAGTTGCTCCGCAGCCCCTCCAGGGCCCTCAAAGAACCTCGTTGACATAGCGGAGCACGGCGCTGACGTCGCCGGCGCTCAAGATCCCGCCGAAGCCCGGCATGCGGCCCCGACCTCCGGCCACAACGACGGCGGCGTCGGCTAGATCGGGGTACGCCCGCGAGAGACGGCCTTGATTCAACCGCGGGCCGTTGCCGGTCCCGCTGCCGTCGGCGTCATGGCAGGAAGAGCACCGGTCGGCGTAGACAGCCCGACCGGCCACCAAAACGGGATCAGGAGTCCCGCCGGGCCCTCCCTGGACTTCTGGAGGGGCACTCGAGGCGCACCCGGCGGCCCACACCAGGCAAACAGAGACGAGCACCGACCCCCAGGCGATCCCAGCTTCCCGAACTGCCACCGCAAAGACGATAATCGGACATGGGCTTCGACCCCACGCGAAAGCATCGGCGCACCCGGTTCGACTACTGGTTCGTCGCCGCCGCTCTTCTGGTCTGCAGCGGGCTGATCCTATGGGCGCTCCTGGGCTGACTGCGCCCGAGTGGCATATGGCGGACCGGGAGCGGCGAACCCGCCGTATGCGGTTAGAACGCCGACTCGATGACCCGGAGTTCTCGACCCACTACCTCTGCCACATCGAACCGAAGCTGCACCGCTCCCCGGCGCTCCTGTTCCGAGAGCCAGAGGGCGGCCAGCCGGCGTATTCGCCGCTGCTTCTGCCAGCCGACGGCTTCGGCGGGCGTGCCGAAGGCCAGCGACGACCGGGTCTTGACCTCGCACACCGCAACCACCGGGCCGCGCCGCACGATCACGTCCAACTCCCCGTGGCGACAACGCCAGTTGCGCTCTAGAACCTCAAAGCCGCGGCGGCGATACCACCGCACCACGCGGTCTTCTCCCCAACGGCCCAAGGCCTGCCTGTATGCCATCGCCCCACCATAAGCAGGGGGAGCGACAATTTAGAAGCGCTTCTCCTTGACCCGGGCGGCTCGACCGATGCGGTCGCGCAGGTAGTAGAGCTTGGCCCGGCGCACATCGCCGCGGGCCCCGACCTCGATCTTGGCGATGATGGGCGAGTGAACCGGAAAAGTGCGCTCCACTCCCACGCCGAAGCTCACCTTTCGAACGGTGAAGGTCTCCCGGACACCGCTGCCCTGTCGGCGGATCACCACCCCCTCGAAAATCTGGACCCGCTCTCGGCTGCCCTCCACAACGCGGACATGCACCTTGACCGTGTCGCCGGGGCTGAACTCGGGGACGTCGGCTCGTCGGGTGCCGCGGTCAACGATGTCGGTGGGATTCATGGTGCGCCTCTTGTGAGTACTTCAGCGCCCAACTCGGGCATCGGGGCGCGACGAGCCATCATACCCGGCTTGTTCATGCGAGGCCGAACTCTTCTAGGAGCGCTTGTTCGGCCCTGGTCAAACCACCGCGGGCCGCAACCAGGTCGGGGCGCAAGGCCGCCGTCCGAGACAGCGACTGGGCTCTCCGCCAGCGATCCACCCGACCATGATCTCCCGACCTCAGCACATCGGGAACCGGCCAACCCCGGAATCGGGCCGGCCGGGTGTACTGGGGATGTTCCAGCAAACCCTCGCTGAACGACTCCTCGTCGGCCGACAGATCGTTTCCCAACACCCCGGGAACAAGCCGCCCCACCGCTTCGATGACCACCATCGCCCCCACCTCGCCGCCGGCCAGCACAAAGTCGCCGATGGAGAGCTCCCCGTCCGCCAGATGATCTCCAACTCGCTGATCCACCCCCTCGTAGCGGCCGCACAGCAGTGAGAATCCGCGGCCGGCGGCCAGCTCCCGGGCCGCGGCCTGGTCGAACCGGCGGCCCGTGGGACCCAGCAGAAACAGCGGTCGCGGCGGATCGGCTTGCTCGACCGCGTTGAAAAGGGGTTCCGGCATCATGACCTTCCCCGCACCGCCGCCGAAGGGGGCATCGTCCACCGAGCGATGAGGATCGCCCGAGCCGGCTCTGAGATCGCGGACCCGCACATCCAGCCGTCCGTTGTCCACTGCCCTTCCTATGACGCCGAAGCCCAAGAACGCCTCCAGCATCGCCGGGAATATGGTGAAGACGTCGACTCTCATGGACCAACTCTCATGGATCCCCGAACAACCCGTCCGGCCCGTCCACGATCAGCCGACCGCCCGATTGCCCGACAAGGAAGGTCAGCGGCACCAGCGCCCCGGACTCCAGCACCAGGAGATCGCTGGCCGGGTTGGCCTGCACCGCCTCCACCCTTCCCCTTTCTGCTCCGTCGGCCTCGCACACCGTCATGCCGATCAGCTCATGGACCCACAATTCGCCAGGATCGGATATGGGCTCGGCCCTCAGCGCCAGTCCGCGCCGAGCATCGGCCGCGTCCCGATCGCCGATCTCGGCAAACCGCATGATCCAGCGCTGTTGAAAGGCCCGAGCTTCGAGCAGGGTGAGCTCGCCGAGGTCGGTGGCGAGAACCGCTCCCTTCTCGAGCCGCTCGGTGCGGTTGGTCCACAGGGTGACCACCACCTCCCCCCGGATCCCGTGCGCCCGGTCGATGCGCCCGACTTCTAGCAGAAAAGACGCCCTCGTTTACCAGCCACTGCACATCCGGCACCGGCCCTGGAGTGCGATAACACCCGTTGATCAGTCGACAACACCCGTTGATCAGTCGACGAAATCAACGTCGATAGAACGGCCGTCCTTGCTGGCTGCGGCGCGCACAAGGGTGCGAATGGAGTTAGCCACTCGGCCCCGGCGACCGATGACCCGTCCCATATCCCCTTCGGCCACGGTGACTTCCAGCGTGATCGAGCCCTGTCGCTCGACTGCCTCCACCACCACCTCATCGGGGTTCTCCACCACCGACTTGACCAGGTACTCCAAAACGCTTCTTGCCGTCGGGACTTCGATAGCGTTGCCGTCTTCGTCGTCGAAGTCGTCGTCGGCGTAGACATCGCTGTCCGCTCCAAAATCATCGTCGCTCATGATTCCCCATCCTCAGCGTGCTCGTCTGCCTGCTCGTCACTTGGATCGAGGCCGTCAGATGCCTCAGCCGACGCGGCGGTGGTCACCTTGGCAACAGAAGCAGCCGCGGACCCGGCTTCCCCGGTGAACTCCGCCCACGCGCCCGATATGCCCAGCAGCTTCTGCACCCGCTCGCTGGGCTGGGCCCCGTGGCGGAGCCAGTGCAGCGCCCGCTCATTGTCAATCTCAATCAGAGAAGGCTCCAAGCGGGGGTTATAGGTCCCCAAGATCTCGATGAAGCGCCCATTGCGTGCTTTACGGGAATCGGCGGCCACCACTCGGTAGGTGGGCTGCTTCTTTTTGCCCATCCGCATCAGCCGGAGTCTTACTGCCACTAGCCGGTCAGCCCTTCTGTCATCTCGGGTCCATTGGTCATACTGAGCCCGGTCGGCCCCGCCATCAGTGCCTTTTAAGGCACAACCCGGCACCAACCGCCGGATGGACACAAAACTCTACCCGCTGGGGCTCCCTGCGGGCTACCTCAGCGAGGAGAGATCGAATTGGCCGTCGTCCAACCCCGGCAAGGTGAGCTTGGGCTTGCCAGGTCTGCTCTGGCGGCCTCCCGGTG
This sequence comes from bacterium, assembly GCA_026709815.1. Lineage (GTDB taxonomy): Bacteria > Actinomycetota > Acidimicrobiia > Acidimicrobiales > Bin134 > Poriferisocius. The sequence continues at coordinate 30,276 of JAPOSH010000091.1, forward strand.
GAGTCACCCGGCTCCCCTTACGCCCCTTCTTGGACTTCTTGCGGGCTGAACCCGAGCCCTTGCCCCCCATCCGCTTCATCATCCGCTGCACTTCGCTGAACTGCCGCAAGAGCTGGGTGACCTCCGAGGGGCGGGTGCCCGAACCGGCCGCGATTCTCTGCCGCCGCGACCCGTCGATGACGCGGGGGGTGGCCCGCTCTTGGGGCGTCATCGAGCAGATGATGGCCTCAACCCGCTCGATGCGGTCATCTTCTATCTCGGCCTTGCGCAACTCGGGGGGAACGCCGGGGAGCATCCCCACCAAGTTCTGGAGCGAGCCCATCTTCTTGAGCTGGCGCATCTGCTCCAAGAAATCCTCCAGCGTGAACTCCCCCTCCAGCAATTTGGCCGCAGCCGCCTCGGCTTCAGCCTCCTCGTACACCTGCTCGGCCTTCTCCACCAGACTGAGCACGTCACCCATGCCAAGAATCCGACTGGCCACCCGGTCGGGGTGGAACAACTCGAACTCGTCAACCTTCTCGCCGGTGGAGGAAAAGGCGATGGGCCTTCCCACGACCTCCTTCACCGACAGGGCCGCGCCGCCGCGGGCATCGCCGTCCACCTTGGTGAGGATCACCCCGTCGATCCCCAGAACCGCGTGAAACGCCTCTGCGGTGGTGACCGCATCCTGGCCAGTCATGGCATCGACGACCAAGAAGGTGTAATGGGGCTCGATGGCGCCGGATATCCGCCCCAGTTGGTCCATCATCTCCTCGTCGATGGCCAATCGCCCGGCGGTGTCGCAGATCACCACGTCTCGACCACCGGCCGCGGCCTCGGCCACGCCTTTTCGAGCCACGGCAATCGCATCAGAGGGCTCGCTGAACACCGGAACCTCGATGAAAGCACCCAGGGTGCGGAGCTGCTCGACCGCGGCAGGACGCTGCAAGTCGGCGCCTACCAGCATGGGGTTGCGGCCCTGCTGCTTGAACCAGGCGGCCAGCTTGGCCGCGTTGGTGGTCTTGCCCGATCCCTGAAGCCCGGCCAAAAGCACCACCGTGGGGGGTTTGGCCGGATGAGAGATTTCAAGAGTTTCGCCGCCCAGGGTGGCGATCAGCTCCTCGTGGACGAATTTGACCACTTGCTGGACCGGGTTCAGCGCCTTGTGAACCTCCGCTCCCACACACCGCTGCCGCACTCTGTCCTGGAATCCGCGGACCACATGGAGGTTCACGTCGGCGTCCAAGAGAGCCAGGCGGATTTCCCGCAGCACCTCGTCGACATCGCTTTCCCGCAGGGTCCCCAAACCCCGCATGCGCTTGAAGATGCCCTCGAATCGGTTGCTCAGCGTGTCGAACATGAGCCGCTCAGGCTACGCGCTCGTGGTCATCGGGGACGAGGGCAGGGGCGGCGAGAACAGCGCCTCGACGAATTCATGGGCGTCGAACGGCGCCAGATCGCTGATCCCCTCTCCCAGACCCACCAGCTTCACCGGGATTCCCAATTCGTCTTGCACCGCCATGACGATGCCGCCTTTGGCCGACCCGTCGAGCTTGGTGAGCACGACGCCGGTCAACTCAGCCGATTCGGTGAAGCGCTGCGCCTGGGCCAGGCCGTTCTGGCCGGTGCTGGCATCGATCACCAGCAGCACCTCGGTCACCGTTCCCGGCCCCTTGCCCGCCACCCGACGGATCTTTGACAGCTCTTCCATCAAATTGGTGCGGGTGTGCAAACGGCCGGCGGTGTCGGCCATGACCAGCGGCACGCCCGCCGCCGAAGCATGTTCGATAGCGTCGAAGATCACCGAGCTGGGATCGGCGCCTTCCGCGCCCCGCACCAGCTCAGCGCCCGCCCGATCAGCCCACTGTCCCAGCTGCTCGGCCGCTGCCGCCCGAAACGTGTCCCCGGCGGCCAGCACCGCCCTGCGGCCGCTCTGGGCCTCTCGAGCCGCCAGCTTGCCGATGGTGGTGGTCTTGCCCACCCCGTTCACGCCCGTGAAAAGCCATACTGCGGGATCACCTTCGGTGCTGAGCTCGAGGTCATGGCCTTGCAGGCTCTGGGTCATCTGAGCTTTGAGCATGGCCATCAGCTCCTCGGCGTCGACGACCCTGTTCGCCTTGGCCTGCTCCTTGAGCCGGTCTATGAGTGCTGTGGTCGTGGCGACGCCCGCGTCGGCCAAGATGAGCGCTTCTTCGAGCTCCTCCCAAGCAGCGTCGTCTATGCCCCGAGAAACCACCGACACCATGAAGCTCGAGAACGCCCCCCGGGCGGTGGAGAGCCGGTCGCGAATACGGGTCCGCTCCGGTTGGGGCCCCGTCCCCGGCGCCAGATCCGGTTCTGCCTCCGGGGCCTGCTCCGGTTCTGCTTCCCGCTCCGCTGCCTGCTCCGGGGCCTGCTCATTCCCGTGGCCATCCTCGGTTCCGACCTCGGGCTCGGGCGCGGCCTGATCAACAGCCCCGGCCTGTTCGCCTTGTTTTCGCCGCCGGCGAAGCACCACTACTCCTCGCCCTGCCCATCGGTTTGCTGCGACACCGGACGAGAGCCGATGACCACGGTGATCTCAAGGGGCGCGCCCTCGCGCACCACTTCCAGCCTCGCCTCGGTTCCCGGCACCCTGAACTGAACCTTGGCCGCCAGCTCGGTGAAGGTCGACACCGCCTCACCGTCTATGTTGACGATCAGGTCCCCTTCCTGCAATCCGGCCTCACCCGCGGGGGTGTCAGGCTCCACCTCGATGATCAGGGCACCCGGTTCTCCGATTTCCGGGTCGGTTCCCCAGACTCCCAGGTAGCCGAGATCAGTGCTCTCGCCGTTCAGAATGCGCTGGACGATGTTCAAGGCGATGTCAGAAGGTATGGCAAAGCCCAGCCCGATGTTGCCGCTCACCTGACCGTCGGTCTGGATGAGGGTGTTCATACCGATAACCTGGCCGAAGCGGTTCGCCAGGGCGCCGCCCGAGTTGCCCGGGTTGATGGGAGCATCGGTTTGGATCATCTCGACGAATGCGCCGTCGCCCGTGCCCTCTCTGATCGCCCGGCCCACTGCGCTCACGATCCCGGAGGTCACCGACTGCTGCAATCCGAACGGGCTGCCCACCGCCACCGCCAACTGCCCGACCTCGACGGTCGAGCGGTCGGCAAAGACAGCAGGCCTGAGCGCCATGTCTGTGTCAACCCTCACCAAGCCGACGTCGATAGCCGGTGCAGCCCCAACCACCACTCCCTCGGCCCGAGTACCGTCGGCGAACTGAACCCTGACCGCATCGGCATCGCCGAGCACATGGGCGTTGGTCAGAATCAGGCCGGATGCGTCGTAGATGATACCAGAGCCCTGCCCATATCTCGGCCGCTCCCCAGGGGGCTCCGTGCCGGAATCGGGGACGCCCTCATCAAGATCGGGAGGGATCGGAATCTCCTGGCCCGTCCTAGACGGGTTCACCTCGATGAGCACCACCGATGGAATGACCGCCCGGGCCACGGTCACCACCGGGTCGTCGGGCACGAAGGGGCTGTCCGGCTGATCAGAGCCTGTGGCGCCGTCCGAGCGAGGCTGTTCAGAGGGCGCCTCGGCCAACGGAGCTTGGAGCCGCGGTGCTGAGGCCGGAGCGCTTACCACCTGGGGCCCGGAGACCACAACCACTTCCGGCAACGGAGCGTCTCGGTTGAAGAAGATGCTGCCGACTCCGATGCCGATGCCGACCAATCCCACCACAGCCAGCAGCACCGAAGCCGCCAGCATGAAAACGACAGGATTGCGGGATGGCGGGGATGGGCCTTCTCGGGGCGCCCAGGCGACCACCTCGCCGTCGCGCTGGTCAGGCAGATTGCCGGGCTGCTCGACGGGGCCTTCCAATTCCCACCCCAGGGGCGCCCACTCCGACCGGGGGTCTTCGGGCTCTGTGCTCATGTTGCGCGGGGAGTCCTCAGCCTTGTCCGAGAAGTACCTTCGGCTCTGAGGCTACCACCGCTTTTTCGGAAAGCACCTTTGAGCTTCCACCCGGCTTCATGGACACGCCGTAGAGGCAGTCGGCTGCTTCCATCGTGCGCTTCTGGTGGCTCACAATGAGAAGCTGGGCATCGGCTCGGAACTCGTCAACGAGCTGCAGGAAGCGATGCAGATTGATGTCGTCAAGCGCGGCTTCCACCTCGTCCATGACATAGAAGGGCGATGGCCGGCTGCGGAAGACCGCGAAGAGGAAAGCCAGCGCGGTGAGCGATCTCTCCCCCCCTGAGAGCAGGCTCAATCGCCGGATGTTCTTGCCCGAAGGACGGGCCTCGATCTCCACCCCGGTGTCTAGCAGCGCGTCGGGCTGGGTGAGCCTCAGCTTGCCCTCGCCGCCGGGGAACAGAGTCTGGAACAGGTCGGCGAAGTTGCGGGCCACGTCGGAATACGCCGAGGAGAACACGGAGATGATCTCCTCATCGATCTTGCGGATCACCTTGCGAAGCTCCCGGCGGCTTTGGCGGATGTCGTCGATCTGGCTCTGCGTGAACTCGTAGCGCTCCGACATCGCTTCGTATTCCTCCAACGCCAACGGGTTCACCGGCCCCATGATGCGCAGTTCTTGCTCGAGCGACCGGATGCGGTCAACGGGCGCAACGCCCTGCTCGAGGTCGGGGCACGGCGCGGCCACTGCTTCACCGGGCTCGCAGTCCAGCTCCCGGCGGCACCGGTCAACCGCGGCCTCGAGCCTGACGCCGGCCTCCGCCAGCTCGATCTCGACGCTGCGGTCCCGCTCTCGGCACCGTCCCAGCCTGGCTTCAGCCTCCGACCGCTGGCGGCGCAAATCCTCCAGCTGCCGGGCGGCCTCTCGCGCCGCTTGCGATTCCCGAGCCCTCCGCCCGCGAAACTCCTCAAGCTGTTGGCCGGTCTCCTGGGCCCTCTGAGCCACGAGCTGCATCATCTGGTCCACAACGGACAGCCGGAGGTCGATCGCCTGCCGACGGGAGGCGGCTTCAGCGCGGGCTTGGGCCATCTGGCTCAGCCGGCGCTCGACCTCTGCTCGCTGAGCGGTCAACAACCGGCGCCGTTCATCGATGCCTGCCGCTCTCACCTGGTAGTCAGAGCGGAGGCTGCCGGTGGCCTGGGACTTCTCGGCCAACTCCTGTCGGGCCCGGCCCATCTCCTCGGCGCGAGCCCGCTGCTCGGCCTCTTGCGCCTCATGCCGAGGCAGCTCCCGGCTCAGCTCCCCGACCCGGCGGCGATCCCCGTTGATCCTTTCGCCCAGCTCCTCGCAGCGGGGCCCGAGCGCGGCAATGCCCACCTCTGCATCACGAAGCTCTCGCTCTGTCGCCGCCGCCCGATCCCGAGCGCGGCTGACCGCATCAGACTGGCTGTCGGCCAGCTCTCGGGCCCGGGCCTCGCGTCGTCCGGCCTCCTCCCGACGGCTGTCCGCCGCGGCCAGCCGCTGCTCGCCCATCCGGACCGCTTCGGCCGCTCGGGCCGAGGCCAGCTCTGCGTCTTCCAGCAGGCCCTTGGTGGCCCCGGAGCGGCGAACCCCCACCCGCCATCCTGAAGGGGAGAAGCGGTCGCCCCGGCGCGTCACAACCACAGAGGCGGGGTGGGCCGCCGCCGCCGCCGCCGCTTCCCTGCTGCTGTCCACCACCCCGACCCCGCCGACGAGGGCGTCGAGCAGCCGGTCCACCCCCGGCGCCGACGAGCGGACATGGCGCCGCAAGGGGGTGCCGACAACCGGAGACGAAGCCCCCGGCGCCGACGAGCCCAAAGCCAAGACCGCGCCGCTCATATTGTCGGCCTCCAGCGTCGCGACAGCCCTCATCGCCACCTCGGAGTCGGACGCCACCACGGCGGCAATCGCCTCCCCCGCGGCGGCCTCGAAAGCCTCCTCCCATCCCCTATCGATGTCGACGACGTCGAGCAGGACGCCCACCACGCCTTCGATGCCGACGAGGCGCTGTGCCCCTGACGCGTCGCGCGCCTCGTCCAATGCCAGCGACAGCGCCTCCCGCCGGGCCTCCCAGGCCTGCCTCTGGCCGACCGCGTCGGCCAGCACCGCCCGCTCCTGCTCGCAAACGGCCCGGGCCTGCTCGCTCAGGCGCTCGGACGACTGATGCTCCTCTTGCCGGGATCGCTGAGAGGCTTCGGCCTCGGCGGCTTCGGACCAGTGCCGCTCCAGCTCTTCGACCAGTGCCTGCCGGCGCTGCTGCAGCTCCTGCAGGTTCCGGCGGAGGCGATCCGACTCTGCTTGATCCCGCAGGATGGAAGCCTCCAAGACCCTGATCTCGCCCTTGACACGCGGCACCTCTGAACCCGCTGCCGGCGGACGCTCATTTCCCCACTGCTCGTCGAACGACAGGCGGAGCTGTTCGAGCTCCTGCTCCGCATCGTCGAGGGCGGCCGCATCGGGCCCCAGAGCGGCCTCCGATTCCTCTGCCTCATGCAGCTGTTGGCCCAGACGGTCCGATTCGGCCTCCAACGAGGCCACCAAATCCTCATCCACCCCTGCACTGCGGTCGCGCAGCAGACGCAGTCGGCGCTCGGCCAACAGCGCCTCCAAGCCCCGCAGCCGCTCGGTCGACCCTTCAAAGCGCAGCAAGGCGCGGCCGGTGTCGGACCCGTCGGCCTCTGAGAGGCGGGCCTCGGCTGCGGCGAGTTCCCGGCCCAATGCCTCGACTCGCCCGGTGATCTGCTGCGTCTCACGGCACCCGGATGCCTGATCTTGGGTCAATTGGCGAACCCGTCGGCGCAGCTGGTCGATCTCCCGCCCGGCGAGAAAGCGGCGAACGCCGCTCAACTCCGCCACCAGGCCGCCATGGCGCCTGACCGCCTCGGCCTGCCGTTCCAGAGGTTTCAGCTGGCGGCGTATCTCCCGCACCACGTCGGACAGCCGGTTGAGGTTGGCTTCTGAAGCGGCCAGCCGCCGCTCCGACTTCTCCTTGCGGCGGCGGTGCTTCAATACTCCGGCCGCCTCCTCGATGACCGCCCGGCGATCCTCGGGCCGCGCGCTCAGCACTCCCTCTATCTGGCGCTGGGAGACAATGACATGCTGTTGGCGGCCGACGCCGGAATCGCTCAGCAGCTCTTGGACGTCGAGCAGACGACAGGGAACCCCGTTGATGGCATAGGTGCTGTCGCCGCTGCGGAACAGCGTGCGGGTGATGGTGACGTCCTCGAAATCAATGGGCAGCAGTCGGGAGGCGTTGTCGATGCTCAGCGACACTTCTGCCCGGCCCAATCCCGCCCGGGCCGCGGTTCCAGCGAAGATCACGTCGTCCATCTTGGCCGAGCGCACCGACGTCGGGGCCTGCGCCCCCAGCGCCCAGGCCACTGCGTCCACGACGTTGGACTTGCCGCTGCCATTGGGGCCCACGATGGCGGTGACGCCGGGCTCGAACACCAGCGTGGTGGGATCGGCGAAAGATTTGAATCCCTTGAGCGTCAGCGCCTTCAAGAACACCTATTGGACCCTACCCACCGCAGCGCCGCGGTTTGCGGAACCGCGAGCTCAAGCATCCCTCGGAGATCAGATCTGGCACTGCTCGCAGTAGTACGTCCACCGGCGACGGAAGCGGTATTTCTGGATGGGACGGTGGCAGCGGGGGCAAGGCCGGCCTTTCTGACCTGCTTGCTTGAACACGTTGAGATATGCCTCATAGCCCCCCGGCTGACCGTGAGCATCCACGTAGAGCCCGTCTTCCAGGGTGGTGCCCCGATGTTTGGCGGCATCATGGAGGGTCTCCACCATCGCCCGATGCAAACGCCTGACCTCTTGAGGCCCCAACGAACTCGGCAGGCGGTCGAACCGCAAACCGGAGGCGAACAGGATCTCGTCGGAGTAGAGCTCCCCTAGGCCGACGACTACGCGGTCATCGGTCAGCACTGCCTTCAGCTTGGCGTCTTGGGCCAAGAGGAGCTGGCCGAACATCCGCCAGGGCACCGGCTGATCCAGCGGATCAATGCCCAGCCCGTCAAGCTCGGGCACTTCTTCAAGCAGCTTTTCGGCGTTGACCAAGAACATCTCAGCATCGCCGACCGCGTCCACCAGCCGAAGCTGCCCGCTCTTGGTGAAGGTGATCGACACCATGGTGTCGGGTTCGACATCGTCCCGGTTGGCGTGGCGACGCAGTCGGCCGCCAGAGCCCAGGTGAACCACCAGCACATCTTCGGTGTCCAACCCCATGATCAGGTACAGGCCGCGACGGCGCACGTTGTTGACCTTCGCCTTCTCCAACCGCCCGACGAACTTCTTGACGCCTCCCGACCGCTTGGCGTATGCCGCCTTCGCCACCTCCGCCGACTTGACTCGCAGACCGGACAGCTCCCGGTCCAGGTCGCGGCGGATGGTCTCGACTTCCGGCAATGCGATCATCGGGTCACTCCTCGTCGGGCTGCTGTGATCATGGGGCGGCGACCGCCTCGGGTTCCAAGGTGTGCCAGGCGGCGGCGGCGGCGGCCTGCTCAGCCTGCTTTTTGGACCGACCCCCGCCCCGGCCTCGCTCTTCGCCGTCGACGTGCACAACGGCCAGGAACTGCTTGGCGTGGTCGGGGCCCCTCTCAGACAGCCGGTACTCAGGAGCCTTGTAGCCGCAGCGAGCGCAATGCTCTTGCAGCCTGGTCTTGAAGTCCCGAAAGCCCGGACCTCGAGAAGCCGAGGCAATGGGTTCAGCCAGCCACCCCCGGACCAGATCGACCAGAACCTCCCAGGGAGCATCCAAGTAGACCGCCCCGATCACCGCCTCCATGGCGTCGGAGAGGATGGACGGCTTTTCCCTGCCCCCGGAGACCTCCTCGCCGCGCCCGAGGCGGAGGGCCTTCGCCAGCTGAAGCTGCTCAGCCAGATCAGCCAGAGTCTCGGCCCGCACCACTTCAGATCGCAAAGGGGCCAGCTGGCCCTCGGCCATCTCCGGAAATGCGGTGTAGATGTGGTCGGTCACCACCAGAGCCAAAACGGAATCTCCCAAGAACTCCAGCCGCTCGTTGGAGGAGGCTCCGGCGTGGTCGGCGCACCAAGAACGGTGGGTCAGCGCCTCGACCAGCAAGCCGGGCTGGTTGAAGCGGTAGCCGAGGCGGTCGACTAGAGCGGCGATGTCAGGGTCGGCGGTCAGGAGCTTCGACTCAGCCGGCCGTGGACGTAGTCGACGGCATCTCTCACCGTCTTGAGGTCCTCCAAGTCTTCGTCGTCGATGCTGAAGCCGACCGTCCTCTCGCTCAATTCCTCTTCCAACGTCTCCACCAGCTCAATGAGCGCCAGAGAATCGGCGTCGAGGTCGCCGGCGAAGGCCTGGCCTTCGGTGATCCGGTCGGGCGAGATCTCCAAGATGTCGGCCAAGCACTCGGTGACGAGGACCAACACCCCGTCGCGATCCAGCGGACTCTGCTCGACATGGGTTTCGGATGGCACGTCATCTCCGGGGCGGCTCAGCAATACGGCGTATGATGAGTATACGCCAATATGCCATCCTTGCTGCCCACTGAGGCGGCCGCGAATCTCTATTCCGAGCACAGGATCCGGCGCAGCGTTCCGACAGTCCCGCGTTCGGCCAGTTCATAGGCCACCTGTATGGCGTTGGCCAATGCCCGTGGCGAGGAAGCGCCATGGCTGATGATGCTCACACCGCCCACCCCCAGCAGGATGGCGCCCCCAACCGAATCAGGGTTGAACTCGTCGTACAGCGGTGCCAGCGCGGGGGCCAGCAGCTCGGCCCCCCGGCGGGCCTCTTCAGAGGAATCGAACGCACGCCGAAGCGCCCCGATCAGCTGCTGGGCCACCCCCTCGGCCGTCTTGAGCGCGACGTTCCCGGTGAATCCGTCGGTGACGATCACGTCCACCAGGTCCGCCAGCAGGTCCCGACCCTCCACATTGCCGGCGAAAACCGCTCCGGCCGTGGTCTGCCAGGCCGCGTCCTCCAGCCGCTCGAAAGCTTCTTTGACCAGGGGCGATCCCTTGCCGGCCTCCTCCCCGATGGACAAGAGCCCGACTCTGGGCTCTGAAACGCCCCAGCGATCGCGGCAGTACACCGCGCCCATCTGGGCGAACTGCACCAGCCATTCGGCGCTGCACTCGGTGTTGGCGCCCGAGTCCAGCATCACGTTGGGCCAGGCCCGACCGGGAACGACGATCGGAGTGGCGATGGCCGGTCGAGACACCCCTCGAATCCGGCCCATCCTGAGCAAGGATGCCGCCATCGCCGCGCCGGTGTTGCCCGCGCTGACCATGGCCGAGGCCCGACCGTCGCGAACGGCTTCTGCCGCCCGGACCAGCGAAGAGTCCTTCATCTTCCGAACGCTCGACGCCGCCTCGGCGCCCATGGCGATCACCTGCGACGCCGGAACGACCTCCAGGCCGCCGGCTTCAGACAGCTGCTCGGGCTGTCCCACCAGCAATACGGGAACACCCCGTTCGGCGGCCATCCGAGCACCGGCCACCACCGATCGGGGAGCATCGTCACCCCCCATTGCATCGACGGCGACGGGAAGCGGCGTCAATTCACGCCCTTCGATCGGCGGGGAGGGGAAGATCAGGCCACTTCGACCGCTTCTCGGCCCGCGTCCCAGCCGCAAA
>JAPOSH010000114.1 GCA_026709815.1 bacterium
CCGCGCCGTCCGAGACCCCTCACGACCAACCCGCCGCCGGTGCGACGCCGGTGCAGGAGGCCTCCGGCGAGAGCGGTTCGGCGCAACCGGCCCCAGAGACCCCAGAAGAGCCGCCGCCGGTGCCGCTCACCGCGTCGTACCGCGGCGTCACCGAGAATTCCATCAAGATCGGGGTGCTCCTCAACGACCAGGAGGCCATATTGGCCCTGGGCATCGATTTAAAGCTCGGCGACGTGGAAGCCCACTTCCAAACCCGGATCGACGAGCTGAACGCCCGCGGCGGTGTTCTGGGCCGCCGGATCGACGCGGTGTACGAGTACTTCTCGCCGGTCAGCAACGCCTCCGCCGAAGCCGCCTGCGTGAAGCTGGCCGAGGACGAAGAGGTCTTCATGGTGCTGGGCCAGCAGCGTTTCGCCAACAACGCCCTGTGCTACACATCGCTCTACGACATCCCCTTCCTCGGAACCCCGGGCATCCTGCTGCGCGAAGACTGGGAGCAGTCCGAGCTGCCCATGGTGTCAATAGAAACCGCGCCATGGCGGCTCGTGAACGCCGTCTACGCGGCGATGGAGGCCGAAGAAGCCATCGAGGGCGGCGTGATCGGCGTGTTCGCCAGCTCCCCAGAGGAGCTTGACCCGGTCCGCGAAGGCCTGTTGGAGCGAGGGGCCTCGCGGGTTGTGAGCGCGGTGAGGAGCGCCTCGGAGTCCGACATGGTGGCGCTAGGCGGCGAAATCGACCTCCAGATCGAGCGATTCCGGGCCGACGGGGTGACCGCAGTGGTCAACTTGGGCAACAGCGTGGCTGTGCTCGGCGGCTTCGCCCGAAACGGGTACGCCGTTCCCTACTATGTGATCACTCCCGACGTGCTCGTGGACTTTGTGAAGGACCAAGGCGCGACCGATGACGAGCTGAGGCTGGCCCGCGCCGTTCTCCCGCCGGACGTGAGCGACCTCTACGTCCAGGGCCACGAGCCGACGGTGCAATGCGTGAACGACTGGAACGCGGCCCGGCCAGACGAAACCGCGATCCCCCACGCGGGAGACGACGCCGAGTTCTTGAACATCTTGTCGGTGGCCCGAGCCTGCCTCCACATCGATCTGCTGGAGACAAGCCTTCTCGCCGGCGGCACCGAGCTGACCACCGCCTCATGGGCCTCAGGGCTCGACGAGATAGGCAGCTTCGAGGGGCCGACAGCACCCGCAGCCTCGGTGTCGTCAACCAAATGGGATGTGAACGACACCGCAGTGCTGTACACATGGGACGAGGAGACGCAGACGGTGGCCTACGACCGCCTGCTGGACATGGCCGGCTGACTCCAAGCCGCGGCGACACCGGCGCCATCCGGCGCCGGATCGGATGGCGAGCTCGTCTTGTACGCAGAATCGAACTTCGCCTGAAGCCACGGCCCGGCTTCCACGGTTCTATGCCGGGCCGGGTTGGCTGCACTGACGCAGGTTTCGATTGGCGCCACCTCGGCGTGCCAGTTCGGCTGGTGGAAGAACGCGATCGAATAGCGGTGTTCGCGCCGTGCCCGCTCGGTTGCAGGGAGAGCCACGCGGTGACGGGTGGAACGCCATCGATCGTTGGTCCACCGCGCGAGGAGATCGCCGATGTTGAGAACGAAGCATCCGTCGATCGGCTGGACCGGGATCCAGAGGCCTTCGACATGTTCGACTTCGAGTCCTCCACTGCCCGCGCCCGGCAGCAAGATCGTGATGGTCCCATAGTCAGTGTGGACACCGGCTCGCAGCTGGCCCTTGTGCGCGGGCTGGGTGACGGGCGGGTAGTGAAGGCCGCGAAGCGCGGACAGGTGCTGGTCAATGAATGGCTCGAAGTGCGTTGCCGGCAGGCGGAGGGCTTCGGCCATCAACTGAAGGATGCGGCCGGCGAGGTTCTCCATCGCGTCGTAGTACGCCTCCAAGGCCGGGCGGAGCGTGGTTGGGCGCGACGGCCAGAGTCGATCCTGGCCTCCGAACGCGCCAGTGGGATCAGCGTGGTGTTTGGGGGGCGCCACGTTGAAGCTCTCTTTGAGGTCCGGGGGCGTCGGTTGCCCGAGAGACGCCGCGAGGGTCTCTTGTCGGAGTGCGTGGTAGCCATAGGGATGGTTCGCATCCGTCGGATGATGCGCAGTCATCTTGACATCGTGAGACTGGCCGAAGAACGCAACGACCTCGTTCCAAGCGGTGTCGATCGTGCGGCTGTCGACGCCATGGCCGACAACGGTGAGAAACCCGACGTTCGTTGCGGCGTCGTCGATCTGGCGCACGACCGCGTTGCGTGGGCCGCTCAAGTCTACGACCGGAATGCTCATGGCCATGATCCTTTATTTGCCCCGCATTACAGTATCGGCATCACCCGGTCATCGGTGGCGACCCACATCAGCAGCCTCACGGCTCAAGGCAGGGCAAGAGGGCGCGACTGCGCCGTGGCCGACGAGCCCTATGTCGTCGTCATTGGCGGGGCGAACGTCGACATCGAGGGCCGATGCTCCGCACCGCCGCTGCCACGCGAATCGAACCCCGGCGCCGTCTCCATCTCAGCTGGTGGCGTCGGCCGCAACATCGCCGCGAATCTCGCTGCGGCCGGACTGCAGACGCATCTGGTAACCGCCCTCGGAGAAGACGACCACGGCCAACTCATCCACAACCGCACGTCAACGAGCGGTGTCGATCTGTCGTCGGCGCTGTGGACCTCACAGCACCCGACGGCCACCTGCCTCTCGAACATAGACGCGAGCGGCGAGAACCTCTTGGCGGTCAACGATATGGCCATCACCGCAGTCGTGGACCGCAAAGCCATCGCAGCGCGCACGGAGCTCTTGCGCCGCGCCCGGGTCGTGGTTGCAGACTGCAACCTCAACGATGAGACCCTCGATGAGGTCACCAGCCTCTCCCCAACCGTGTTCGTCGACACGACCTCGGCGGCCAAGGCGCCCCGGATTCGCCCCTATCTGGATCGCGTCCACACGCTGAAGCCGAACCGCGCCGAGGCCGCTGCGCTCACCGGGATCGACATTCACAACTCCGAGACGGCTCGCAGCGCCGTGCAGTGGCTCCTTGACGCTGGTACCGCCGCCGTCTACTTGACGCTCGGACCCGGCGGCGTCGTCTGGGCCGACCAAGAAGGCCGCGGCGGATCCCTCTCAGCACCACAGACTCACACGCTCAGCACGACCGGCGCTGGTGACGCGTTCACCGCAGCACTCGTCAAGGGATTCTGCAACCTCGCCGACCCCGACGAACTCGTCGAGTCCGCCGCCGAGCAAGCCGCGGCCATCACAACCCAACTCACCCCCAGCCCCCAGTAGGCCGGCAATCCCCGGGAGATGAATTGAACTCGCAACACACGCCCCGCATCGTGCTCGGCGAGGAGGTCGCCGCCGCGGCAGCCGGCCAGGAAGCGATTGTTGCCCTCGAGTCCACCATTGTCACCCACGGAATGCCCGCGCCTGACAACGTCGAGACCGCCCGCCGCGTGGAAGCAGCCGTTCGCGCCAACGGCGCAACCCCAGCCACCATCGCGGTCATCGACGGCGTCGCCCGCATCGGACTCGCTGACGAGGAGCTTGACCGGCTCGGCCGGCCCGACCCGGAGCCCGTCAAGATCGGCAGCCAGAATCTCGCCGCGTCGTTCTACCTCGGCCAGACTGGCGGCACCACCGTCGCGGCAACCATGAAGCTCGCCGCTCTCGCCGGTATCAAGATCTTCGCCACGGGCGGGATCGGCGGCGTCCATCGCGGCGCCCAATACAGCTTTGACATCAGCGGCGACCTCGAAGAGATCGCCCGCACCCCGGTGGCCGTTGTGTCCGCAGGCTTCAAGTCGATCCTCGACATCGCCAAGACCACCGAGTACCTAGAGACCCGTGGTGTCCCGGTCGTCGGCTATCAGACGGCGATGCTCCCGTCCTTCTACAGCATCGACAGTCCCCACGAAGTCACCCTCCGGTTGGACAGTCCCGAAGCCGTCGGCGGCTACCTGCACACCCACTGGAGCCTTGACCCGGCCTGCGGTGCCGTGATCGCGAACCCCATCCCGCAACGCGCCGCGATCCCTGCCGACCGCATTGAGACGGCAATCGCCCAAGCGTGTGCTCACGCCGATGCTGACGGCATCAGCGGCAAAGAACTCACCCCCTTCCTCCTGCAATGGCTCGCCGATGCGACCGACGGCGAGAGCTTGGAAGCGAACAAAGAGCTCGTGCTCAACAACGCGAAAATCGCCGCGCTGATCGCCCAGCACCTCACGCCCCCGGCGTCGGGCAACAAGACATCTGCCACCGTCAGTCTTCGATCATGAGCACGGGGCGGTGCCGACAACCCCCACGCGCAGCGACTGCAACCCGCGGCAAGCACGGCAGTACGATTGCCGGGCGATGACAGCACCCCGCAACGTCCCCGAGAAGCCCGCGCTCGAAGGCCTCGAGGCCAAGTGGGACCGAGTCTGGGAAGCCGACGGAACGTACCGCTTCGACCGCACAGCCACCCGCGACCAGGTCTACTCCATCGACACCCCGCCGCCCACCGTCAGCGGCGCCCTCCATGTCGGCCATATCTTCAGCTACACCCACACCGACACCCTGGCCCGCTACCACCGCATGCGGGGCAAGCAGGTGTACTACCCCATGGGCTGGGACGACAACGGCCTGCCCACCGAGCGCCGAGTGCAGAACTTCTTCGGGGTGCGCTGCGACCCCTCGCTGCCCTACGACCCCGATTTCGCGCCCCCCGAGGCGCCCGGCAAAGACGAGCTGCCCATCTCCCGGCGCAACTTCGTGGAGCTGTGCGAGCAGCTCACCGCCACCGACGAGCAGGTCTTCGAGCAGCTCTGGCGGCGCTTGGGGCTCTCCATCGACTGGCGCCTCACCTACGCCACCATCGACGAGCGCAGCCGCCGGGCCTCCCAGCGGGCCTTCTTGCGCAACCTGGCCCGGGGCGAGGCCTACCAGCAAGAGGCCCCCAGCCTGTGGGACGTCACCTTCCGCACCGCAGTGGCCCAAGCCGAGCTGGAAGACCGGGAGCGCCCCGGCGCCTACCACCGCCTGGCCTT
The DNA here is from genome assembly GCA_026709815.1 of bacterium. Lineage (GTDB taxonomy): Bacteria > Actinomycetota > Acidimicrobiia > Acidimicrobiales > Bin134 > Poriferisocius. The sequence continues at coordinate 5,050 of JAPOSH010000114.1, forward strand.
CAAGCGCTCCGACGGCCGCGATCTGCTCATCGACACCACCCGCCCCGAGCTGCTGGCCGCCTGCGTGGCGGTAGTGGCCCATCCCGACGACAGCCGATATGCGCCCCTTTTCGGCCAGACCATCACCACCCCCTTGTTCAAGGCGGCGGTGCCCATGGTGGCCCACACCCTCGCCGACCCCGACAAGGGCACCGGGGCGGCCATGATCTGCACCTTCGGCGACACCACCGACGTGATCTGGTGGCGGGAGCTGGACCTGCCGGTGCGGGCCATCGTGGACCGCGGCGGGCGGCTGGTGTCCGACCCGCCGCCGGGGATCGACCCCGGCCCCTACGCCGAGATCGCCGGGCGCACCGTCAACGGCGCGCAGCAGCGCATCGTCGAGCTCCTCAAAGAGTCGGGCGAGCTGATCGGCGACCCCCGGCCCATCACCCACCCGGTGAAGTTCTTCGAGAAGGGACAGCGCCCCCTCGAGATCGTCACCTCCCGCCAGTGGTACATCCGCAACGGCGGGCGAGACCAAAAGCTGCGCGACGCCCTCATCGGCCGGGGCCGCGAGCTGAACTGGGTTCCCGAGCACATGCGGGTCCGCTACGAGAACTGGGTCGGCGGGCTGAACGGCGACTGGCTCATCAGCCGCCAGCGCTTCTTCGGCGTGCCCTTCCCCATCTGGTATCCGCTCGACGCCGACGGCCGGCCCGACTACCGCCGCCCCATCGCCGCCGACGAGGCCCGCCTGCCCGTGGACCCCTCCTCCGACGCTCCCCCCGGCTACGCCGAAGACCGAAGAGACCGGCCGGGCGGGTTCACCGCCGACCCCGACGTGATGGACACCTGGGCCACCTCCTCGCTCAGCCCGCATATCGCCTGCTACTGGGAGGACGATCCCGACCTGTTCGAGCGCACCTTCCCCATGGACCTGCGCCCCCAGGCCCACGAGATCATCCGCACCTGGCTGTTCGCCACCGTGACCCGGGCCCACTTCGAGCACGGCGCGCTGCCGTGGTCCACCGCAGCCATCTCCGGCTGGGTGCTCGACCCCGACCGCAAGAAGATGTCCAAGTCCAAGGGCAACGCAGTCACCCCCATGGCCACCCTGGAGGCCTTCGGCGCCGACGCCCTGCGCTACTGGGCCGCTTCGGGGCGGCCCGGCACCGACACCGCCTTCGAGGAGGGCCAGATGAAGGTGGGCCGGCGCCTGGCGGTGAAGATCCTGAACGCCAGCCGGTTCGTGCTCGGCCAAGAGCCGGCCGCCGATTCGGAGGCCGCCGAGACCCTCGACCGGGCCCTGCTGGCCCATCTGGGCGACCTCGTCGACGACGCCACCGCCGCGTTCGACAGGGGCGACTACGCCCGGGCCCTGGAGAGCACCGAGACCTCGTTCTGGTCGTTCACCGACGACTATCTGGAGCTGGTGAAGAACCGGGCCTACGGCGGCCGGGGGGGGCGGGCGGGCGCCTCGGCCCGCCACACCCTGGAGACGGCCCTCGACGTCTACCTCAAGCTGTTCGCCCCCTTCCTGCCCTATGTGACCGAAGAGGTGTGGTCGTGGTGGCGGCAGGGCTCGGTACACCGCTCGGCCTGGCCCGAGGCCGGCGAGCTGCGGGCCGAGGCCGGCGATGTGAACCCGGCGGCCGCCGCGGTGGCTGCCGACGCTCTGAGGGAGATCCGCCGCATCAAAAGCGACGCCAAGGTGCGCCTGGGCGCTGCCATCGCCACCGCCACCGTCACCGACACCGCCGAGCGGCTGGCCGTCTTGGCGCAGGTGGCCGAGGACGTGGCCGACGCCGGGCGCTGTCGGGAGCTGCTCACCGCGGTGGGAACGGAACTGTCGGTGACCGCGGAGCTGGAAGCCGAGACCGCGGCCTGACGAGGCGACGCGACATGCCGCCGCGGACCCTCGGGGCACTGGCCGGGGCACTGGCCTGGCTCGCCGCCGGCTGCGGAGGGGCGGGCGAGACCACCGTGGCGGTGTACGCGGCGGCGTCGCTCTCAGAGGCGTTCGAGGACCTCGCCGCCGAGTACGAGGCCGCCAACCCCGATGCGGACGTGAGGCTCAACTTCGCCGGAAGCGCCCGACTGGCCGCCCAGATCAGCGCCGGCGCTCGGGCCGACGTGTTCGCATCGGCCGACTCCGCCACCATGAGCAGGGTCGTGGCCGAGGGGCGCACCGCCACCCCCCCCGTGTTGTTCGCTCGCAACCGGCTGGCTCTGGTGGTGCCGGCCGGCAACCCCGGCGGCGTCGCCGGACTGGCCGACCTGTCCGATGACCGCCTGGTGCTGGCGGTGTGCGCCCCCGAGGTGCCCTGCGGCGTCCTGGCCCAGGCGGTGCTGGCCGACGCCGGCATCGACGCCGACGCCGACACCGCCGAGACCAGCGTGCGGGCCGTGCTCACCAAGGTATCCCTCGGCGAAGCCGACGCCGGGCTGGTGTACGCCACCGACGTCGCCGCCGGGGGCGACAAGGTGGCCGCGGTAGCGCTCGGTCCCCAGACCAGGTTCAACGACTACCCGGTGGCCGCGGTCAGCGACCGGGCCGTCGCCGCCCATTTCGTGGATTTCGTCCTCGGCTCCGACGGCCGGCGCATCCTCCGACGCCACGGGTTCGCCGCCCCATGACCGACCGGGCCGCCCCCGACGAGCCGAATCGCCGGCCGCCGATCGCCGTTCTGGCGATGGCCGCCATCGCGGTAGCCGTTCTGGGGCTGCCCCTGGCGGGTCTGTTGCAGCGGACGCCGTGGTCGTCGCTGGGCACCACGCTGGGTGAGCCCGCCACCTTGGAGTCCCTGCGGGTGTCGGCGGTGGTGTCGCTGGCGGCGGCGGTGATGTCGGTGGTGCTGGGGCTGCCCCTGGCCTGGGTGCTGGCCCGCCCCCGGAACGGCAGTCGGGCC
>JAPOSH010000149.1 GCA_026709815.1 bacterium
CTGCTTGAAATTCACAGCGCGGAAACAATCGTGAAACCTGGCATTCCTAACATATCCCCGATTGCGCCGGGGCCGCAGTGGCCCGGGCGCAGAACACGGCGAAGGAGGGCCGTTGGACATGAAGTTGCACATGAAAAGGAAATTCGGGATAGGAGCGCTGATTGCCGCCGGGACAGTGCTCATCGGAGCGGTTCCGGCTATGGCCCAAGACGGCGGCGCCGAAGCGGTGCAGGTGGTGCTGGACAACCTCTGGGTGTTCATCGCCGGAATCCTGGTGTTTTTGATGCAGGCTGGCTTCGGCATGGTCGAGGCCGGGCTGACCCGGGCCAAGAACGTCGGCAACATCATGGCCAAGAACCTGGCCGACATGTGCATTGGCGCACTGGCCTTCTTCGCCTTCGGCTACGGCATCGCGTTCGGCACTGACGCGGGATCGCTGTTCGGAACCGACGGCTTCTTCTTGAGCGGCACGTTCACGACATTCGGCGACGGGCTCAGCACCCCCACCTTCTTCTTCTTCCAAGTGGTGTTCGCGGCCACCGCGGTGACCATTGCCTCAGGGGCCATGGCCGAGCGGACCAAGTTCTCCGCCTACCTGGTGTTCAGCTTCTTCATGACGGCTTTGATCTACCCGGTGGTGGTCCACTCCTTCTGGCACGGCGAGGGGCTCCTGTCCGACCTGAAGATCGGCGACGCCCGATTCGGGGACTTCGCCGGATCCACCATCGTGCACAGCACCGGCGGCTGGGCTGCCTTGATGGGGGCTATCTTCCTCGGGCCCCGCATCGGCAAGTACGACGAGAACGGCAAGCCCCGGGCCATGCCCGGCCACAACATCGCCTATGTGGTGCTGGGCGTGTTCATCTTGTGGTTCGGCTGGTTCGGGTTCAATCCCGGCTCGGAGCTGGCCGCCGACGACTTCGTGATGCGGGCCGGGGTCACCACGCTTTTGGCCGCCGCCGCCGGCGGGGTGACCGCCGGGGCGGTCATCTGGCGCAAGGCCGGTTCGCTGGACGTGGCCATGACCGGCAACGGCGTGCTGGCCGGTCTGGTCGGGATCACCGCCGGCACTGGCACCATGAACCCGCTGGGCGCGGTGGTGACCGGCGCCATCGCCGGCGCCATCGTGGTGTACTCGGTGCTGTTCTTCGACCGGGTCCGCATCGACGACCCGGTGGGCGCCATCTCGGTCCACGGTGTCTGCGGTGTTTGGGGCACGCTGGCGGTGGGCCTGTTCTCCCGCTATGACGACGCCTTCGTCGGCCAGGACAACGCCGGCCTGTTCTACGGCGGGGGAATCGATCAGCTCGTGGTTCAGCTCATCGGCGTGGTGCTGGTATTCGTGTGGGTCACAGCCACCACCGGCGCCTTGTTCGCGGTGATGAAAAAGACCATGGGTCTACGGGTGTCTCGTGAAGAAGAGATCGCTGGTCTCGACCTTCATGAGCATGGGGTGCCCGGCTATGGCCCGGACACCTCCACAACCGTGGGGTGATCTCCTGATCCCACTGGCCAAAATCCCGTAGGCGCTCAGCCCGCTTGCTTGGCCACCGCGGCGGCCGCTTCGGCCGCCGCGGTGGGGTCGAGCGAGCGGGCGAGTGTCGCTTTGGCCTCGGTCGGCATCATGTCGGGCCCGAGTTCATAGATCAGCGGCATCCCGGTGGGGATGTTGAGAGCGGCGACGGCCTCGTCGTCGATCTGGTCGAGGTGCTTGGCCAGCGCCCGCAGGCTGTTGCCGTGGGCTGACGCCAGCACTTTTTGTCCCGCTCGCAGGTCGGGGACGACCGCCTCGTTCCAGTACGGCATCAGGCGGCCCACCACGTCGGCCAGGCACTCGCTTCGCGGCAGCAGCTCAGGGGGAATGCGGGCGTAGCGGGAGTCTTCGTTGGGGTTCCAGGGGTTGTCGTCGGAGATGGGCGGCGGCGGGGTGCGGTATCCCCGGCGCCAGGCGTCGATCTGCTCGCCGCCGTAGCGCCGGCGGGCCTCGGCCTTGTCCAATCCGGTGAGATCGCCGTAGTGACGCTCGTTCAGCCGCCAGTGCTGCTTCACCGGCACGCTGCTTCGGCCCATCTCGGCTAAAGCCAGCGCCGCGGTGCGCACCGCCCTGGTCTGCACCGACGTGTGCGCCGTGTCGGGCTCAAGCCCGGCGGCGGCCAGCGCCCTGCCGGCGGCTCGGGCCTCGGCTTCGCCCTTGGGGGTCAGGTCGCAGTCGTACCAGCCGGTGAACTGGTTGGAGGCGTTCCACTGGCTTTGGCCGTGGCGGAGCAGGATGAGGATTGCTGGCTTCACGCCGCCCAATCTAGTGGATTCAACCCTTAGTGAATGCCACTCAAGTTTTGCCATATGGCGAGTTGCAGGGTAGGCTCTCGGGGGAGAATAATCCTGGCAAACCCCTACCGAACAAGGAGTCATGCACGATGGGAAAGGTTGTCGGCATCGATTTGGGCACCACCAACAGCGTGGTTGCTGTGCTCGAGGGCGGCGAGCCGGCCGTCATCGCCAACGCCGAGGGCTCTCGCACGACCCCGTCGGTGGTGGCCTTCTCCAAAGAGGGAGAGGTGCTGGTGGGCGAGGTGGCCAAACGGCAGGCCATCACCAACCCCGATCGCACTATTCGCTCGGTCAAGCGCCATGTGGGCACGAACTGGTCGTTGGACATTGACGCCAAGGCCTATAGCAGCCAGGAGATCTCGGCCCGAGTCCTGCAAAAGCTCAAGCGGGACGCCGAGACCTACCTGGGCACCGAGGTGGACGAGGCGGTGATTACCGTCCCGGCATACTTCGACGACGCCCAGCGTACCGCCACCAAAGAGGCCGGCGCCATCGCCGGGCTCGAGGTGCTTCGCATCATCAACGAGCCCACGGCCGCCGCTTTGGCCTACGGGCTCGACAAGGGCGATGCCGATCAGACGATTCTGGTCTTCGACCTCGGCGGAGGCACCTTTGACGTGTCCGTCCTGGAAATCGGCGACGGGGTGTTCGAGGTCAAGTCCACTAGCGGTGACACCGCCCTTGGCGGCGACGACTGGGACGATCGGGTCATCGGGTGGCTGGTGGACTCGTTCCGCAACGATCACGGGGTGGATCTGAGCAAGGACAACATGGCGATGCAGCGGCTCAAGGAGGGCGCGGAACGGGCCAAGATCGAGTTGTCGCAGGCCCAGAGCACGAGTGTGAACCTGCCGTTCATCACTGCCACCGACGCCGGGCCGCTGCACATGGACTACGAGCTGAGCAGGGCCAAGTTCCAAGACCTCACCAGCGACCTGCTGGACCGGTGCCGCAAACCTTTCGAGCAGGCCCTGTCCGACGCCGGCCTCTCGGCGGGCGACGTGGATCATGTGATCCTGGTGGGCGGCTCCACCCGAATGCCCGCGGTGGTGGAGCTGGTGACCGGAATGACCGGAACGCAGCCCCATCAGGGCGTCAACCCCGACGAAGTGGTGGCAGTGGGCGCCGCGGTGCAGGCCGGCGTGCTCAAGGGCGAGGTCAAAGACGTGCTCTTGTTGGATGTGACTCCGCTGTCTTTGGGCATCGAGACCAAGGGCGGCGTGATGACCCGCCTCATCGAGCGCAACACCACCATCCCCACCCGCCGCACCGAAGTGTTCACCACGGCCGACGACAACCAGCCCACGGTGGAGATCCATGTGCTCCAGGGCGAGCGGGAGATGGCTTCCTACAATAAGACGCTGGGGAAATTCCAGCTGGTGGACCTCCCGCCGGCGCCCCGCGGCGTCCCGCAGATCGAGGTCACCTTCGACATCGACGCCAACGGCATCGTGCACGTGTCGGCCAAAGACCGCGCCACCGGCAAGGAGCAGTCCATCACCATCACCGGGCAGACTTCGCTGGACAAGAGCACCATCGACCAGATGATCGCCGATGCCGAGGCCCACGCCGCCGATGACGCCCGCCGCCGGGAGGAGGCCGAGGCCGTCAACAACGCCGACAGCCTGGTGTATCAGGTGGAGAAGCTGCTGGCTGAGGCGGGCGACTCGGTTGACGCCGACCGCCGCTCCGAGGTCGAGGCCAAGCTGGCCGATTTGAAGTCGGCCATCGACGAGAAGGACTTGGACCGCATGCGCTCGGCCACCGAGGAGCTGTCGGCCGTCAGCCAGCAGATGGGCGCGGCCATGTACGAGCAGGCGGCCGCCGCAGCCAGCGACGCCCCCGGCGGCCCGGGCGGCTCCGATGCCGACGGCGCGCCTGACGAGGAGAACATCGTCGATGCCGAGATCCTCGAAGACGAAGAGGACGGAACCTCCCGGTGAGCCAAGAGCCAGCCGAGCAACGAGCCGGTGAAGCATCGTCCGCCGAGGAGCTCGACACCGAGGAGCTCGACACCGACGCACTGGCCGATGAGCAGCCTGCCGCCGGGCAGGAGTTCGACCACGAGCAGTCGGCCGACGAGTTTGTCGTCGAGCCGCCGGACGACGAGCCGCTCGGGGATCCCGGTGGCCCCCAGGAACCGTTGCCGTCGACGGAAGAGCTCGTGGCCCAGCGGGATGGCTATCTCAACGACCTGCAGCGCGTGACGGCTGAGTTCGCCAACTACCGGCGCAAGGCGGCCGAGCGACAGCAGGAGACGGTGGCCATGGCCGCGGCCGGCATTGTGGAGAAGGTGCTCCCGGTGCTCGACGCCTGCGACGCCGCCGCAGCCCAGGGCGCAGCCGACGTCGTCCCCATACGAGACGCCCTGTTCGGCGCGTTGGAGAAGGAGGGCCTGGCCAAGCTGGATGATCCGGGTGCACCGTTCGACCCCGCTCGCCATGAGGCCGTTGCCCACGAGCCGGGTGAGGGAGATGCGGTGATCGCCGAGGTGCTGCGGGCCGGCTACGAGTGGAACAGCCGAGTGCTGCGGCCCGCCATGGTGAAGGTCCGGGGGTAGGACGGGAGCGGTCGAAGCATGGATGTGAAGCGGGAATGGCTGGAGACTGACTACTACAAGGTCTTGGGCGTTTCCCCCTCGGCGCCCGACAAGGAGATCACCAAGGCCTACCGCAAGCTGGCCCGCAAGCTGCACCCCGACGCCAACCCCGACGACGCCCAGGCCGAGGAGCGGTTCAAGGAGGTGTCGGCCGCCTATGACGTGCTGGGGGACGGCGAGCGCCGGGCCCAATACGACCATCTGCGTCACATGGGGCCGATGAACTTCCAGGCCAGTCCGGGTGGATTCACCATGGAGGGCGATCTGGCCGACATCTTCTCATCGTTCATGGGCGGTGGCCGCTTCGACCGGGGCGGCCCTCCGTTCAGCGGCCAGACCCGCCCGGTTCGAGGCCACGATCTCAACGCCCAACTGGTGTTGGACTTCGCCGAGGCGGTGCAGGGCACCACCACCGACCTGACTTTCAGCGGCGACACCGCCCGAGCCGGCCGCGCCATCTCCGTGCGCATTCCCGCCGGGGTGGACGACGGCCAGAAGATCAAGCTGGCCGGCAAGGGAGAGCCGGGAGTCAACGGCGGACCGCCGGGCGATTTGTACGTGACGGTGCGGGTCAAGGCGCACCCGGTGTTCGGCCGCCAGGGCAAGAACCTCATGGTTTGCGCGCCGGTGACGTTCGCTCAGGCCGCGCTGGGCGCGGCCATTTCGGTGCCCACGTTCGAAGGCGCCCCGGTGACCCTGCGCCTGCCGCCCGGCAGCCAGCCCGGAAGGGTCTTGCGAGTTCGGGGGAGGGGTGTTGAGACCGCCAGGGGCACCGGCGATCTCCTGGTCACGGTGGAGGTGGAGGTTCCCGGCGAGTTGAACGATGAGCAGCGTCGGGCGTTGGAGGCTTTCGCCAAGACGATGGAGGAGGAGCGATGATCGACCCCCGAGGCCGCGATCGGGCGGTGTACGTCATCTCGGTGGCCGCCGAGCTGGCCGGCATCCACCCGCAAACCCTGCGGATCTACGATCGCCGGGGCCTGGTGCAGCCGGCCCGCACCGGCGGGGGCAGCCGGCGCTACAGCGACGCCGACATCGAGAAGCTCCGGCGGGTTCACGAGCTCACCAGCGAGGGCATGAACCTCGACGGGGTGGAACGGGTGCTGGTCCTCGAAGAAGAGGTGGCCCGGCTCAAAGCCCAGGTGGCGCGCCTCGCCCGGGAACTCGAGTCGAAGCGAGCCGACATCGTGCTGTATCGAAGAGCCTGAGATCAGCACAGGGGGGTAGAGTGCAGGCCCATCTCATTTTGTGACCGTGACCTTCGATTCCGACCAATCCGATCTCTTTGCGGGCTACCAGGCTGTCCGGTCCTACACCGAGGCGCTGGCTGATTCGCTGAGCGACGAGGACCAGTGCATCCAATCGATGCCCGACGTCAGCCCGACCAAATGGCACCGGGCCCATGTGACCTGGTTCTTCGAGACGTTTTTGCTCAAGACCCGACTGGAGGGCTATCGGGAGCACCACCCCGCGTTCGGCTTCTTGTTCAACTCCTACTACGAGGCGGTGGGGGAGCGCCATCCCCGGCCCGAGCGGGGCAATCTCTCCCGGCCATCGTGCGAGGAAGTGGCCGCCTACCGGGCCTGTGTGGACCAGGCCATGGAGAAGCTGCTGGCCCGCCCCTGCGACGACGCCACCGCGGCCCTGGTAGCGCTGGGCCTGCACCATGAGCAGCAGCACCAAGAGCTGATGCTCATGGACATCAAGCATGTGCTGTCGACCAACCGGGCGCTGTGGCCCGCCTACCACGACCGGCCCGAAGAGCCGGCCGCGGTGGTGGAAAACGGCCGGCTGGCAGACCAATGGACCGGTTTTTCCGGCGGAGAGGTTTGGGTGGGCCATCACGGAAAGGGCTTTGCCTTCGACAACGAGCATCCTCGCCACCGGGCCATCCTGGTGCCCTATCGCCTGGCCAACCGCCTCGTGACCTGCGGCCAGTGGCTGGAGTTCATGGCCGACGGGGGCTATGACACCCCCACCTTGTGGCTGTCGGACGGCTGGCACCGGCGCCAGGAGCACGGCTGGGAGGCGCCCTCGTATTGGGATTTCCACCCCGAAGACGGCTGGCGGGTGTTCACCCTGCACGGGCTTCAACCGCTGTCAGCCGATGAGCCGGTTTGCCATCTGTCCTACTACGAGGCCGACGCCTTCGCCCGGTGGGCCGGCGCTCGGCTCCCCACCGAGGCTGAGTGGGAGCACGCCGCCGCAGAGCATGAGCCGGGGGGCAACCTCGGAGACCGAGGCCGGTGGCATCCCGCCCCCGCCCCGCCCGGCGGCGGCGTGAGCCAGCTCTACGGCGACGTGTGGGAGTGGACGGCCAGCCCCTACGGCCCCTACCCCGGGTTCCGGCCCGCACCGGGCGCGGTGGGGGAGTACAACGGCAAGTTCATGGTCAATCAGTTCGTGCTCCGGGGCGGCGCCTGCGTGACCCCGCCCGGGCACGTCCGGGCCACTTACCGCAACTTCTTCCATCCCCACACCCGCTGGCACTTCTCCGGCGTGCGCCTGGCCCGAGACGCATGACCACTGAGCCGGTCGTGGACATCTGCCTGGATCGGGCCTGGATCGATCGGGCGCTTCGGGTCGACGTGGCCGAAGGGCTCACCTCCCATCCCAAAGAGCTGCCCCCCAAATGGTTCTACGACGACCGGGGCAGCGAGCTGTTCGACCAGATCACCCGCCTTCCCGACTACTACCCCACCCGCCGGGAGCGGGAGATACTCGAGCGCGAGGTGGACGTGATCGCCGAGCGCTCCGGTGCCGACACGGTGGTCGAGCTGGGCTCGGGAACTTCAGAGAAGACCCGGATCGCCCTCGACGCTCTGGCCGCCACCGGGAGGCTCCGCCGGTATGTGCCCTTCGACAACAGCGAGGCCACGCTGCGAGCCGCCGCGAGGGAGCTGGCCGCGGCCTATGAGGGTTTGGCCGTCCACGGAGTGCCGCCGTTGTAGAGCCACTCATCCAGGGAGGCCGCTTCCCAGATGGGGTAGAA
>JAPOSH010000076.1 GCA_026709815.1 bacterium
CCGGGCGCCCCCCGCGGGCCCTCCGCGGCATCCCCGCCGGCACCCAGCACTACCTCGCCGGCGCCGGCCCCGCCCTCGGGCCCGGCCAAACCCTCCTCGCCACCGCCCCCGACAATCCCCTCGACGCATGAAGACGAAAGGCAGACCCATGAACACTGATCTGTTTGCGCGGTTCAAGGTGATCGACGTGGACACGCACCTCACCGAGCCGCCGGACGTGTGGACGGCGCGGATGCCGGCCCGCTTGCACGACAAAGTGCCCCACATCGAGCGGGTCGGGGGGCGGGACACCTGGATGGTGAACGGTGAGAGCCTGGGCACGCCCGGCTACTACTCCATGGCCGGGTTCGACGGGCTCATGCCGCTGAAGGTGCCCGAGACCTACGACGAGATCGCTCCGGCCATGTACGACGCCGGCGCCCGGCTGGAGTTCATGGACGCCCAGGGCATCTGGGCCCAGATCCTCTATCCCAACGTGGGCGGCTTCGGCAACGGCTACTTCCTGCGCCTCGGCGACCGGGAGGTGGTGGCCCAATGCGTGGCCGCCTACAACGACTTCCTCAGCGACTGGACCGCAGCCGATCCCAACCGGCTCATCCCCATCACCGCGGTGCCGTTCTGGGACATCGAGCTCTCGTTGGCCGAGATCGAGCGGTGCGCCGGACTGGGCCACCGGGCCGTCAACTTCTGCAACCAGCCCCAGGACTACGGCCAGCCCCCGCTGGGCCACCGGCACTGGGACCCCATCTGGGCGCTGGCCCAGGAGGCCGGGCTGGCGGTGAGCTTCCACGTGGCCGGCGGCAACATGGGCGCCTTGATGGCCGACGAGGCTGAGATGGGGTGGATGACCAACTTCGCCAAGGCGTCCTCGCTGATCTTCTTGGACAACATGCACTGCATCGCCGACCTCATCTTCGGCGGGGTGTGCCACCGGTTCCCCGAGCTGCAACTGGTGTCGGTGGAGAGCGGGGCGGGCTGGATTCCCCCCGCCCTCGAGGCCTTTGACTGGCAATGGCGCAACGGCGGGGTCCGCCTGGAGCACCCCGAGTACGACCTGTTGCCCAGCGAATACTTCCAGCGCCAGATCTACGGCTGCTTCTGGTTCGAGCAGGCCGGGGCGGTGGCCGCCATCGAGCGCTTCCCCGACAACATCCTGTACGAGACCGACTACCCCCACCCCACCTGCCAGCACCCCGGCCCGGCCACCCCGGCGCAATACCCCCGGGACTACGCCCGAGACGCGCTCGGCGGGCTCCGCGACGAGCTTTTGGCCAAGGTCCTCCACGACAACGCCGCCCGGGTGTACCGGCTGAACTGACCGCCCCTCCGGTACGCTGACCCGATGGCTCTGGTCGTCTCCGCTGCCACCGTCACCGACGCTTGCGGCCCCAATCCCGGATTCTTCTGCGAGCTGATCTTCGACAACACCGAGAACGAGCGGCTGGCCGAGATCGTCGGCTGGCTGGTCGAGCGGCCCCTGCGGATCATCCTCATCCTGCTGGGGGCCTGGATCCTCAAGAAGGTGATCCACAAGGTGATCGAGCGGGCGGTGGGCCGGTTGGTGAGCCAGAACGAGAGCGACACCGAGGAACAACTCGAATCCGCCGGCAAGCTCGACTTCGGCGCTCGCGCCGCCAAAGCCATCAACCGTATCCACGAGCGGCAGGTCCGCAGCGCCCAGCGAATCGAGACCATCGCCGCGGTGCTCAAGAGCCTGGCCACCGCGCTCATCCTGGCCGTGGCCGCGCTGTTGTGCCTGAGCGAGCTCAGCATCGATCTGGCTCCCCTGATCGCCGGCGCGGGCATCGCCGGCCTGGCGGTGGGCTTCGGCGCCCAGTCGCTGGTGCGCGACTTTCTGGCCGGCATGTTCATCTTGATCGAGGATCAGTTCGGGGTGGGCGACGTCGTGGACGTGGGCGAGACCTCGGGCACCATCGAGAAGGTCAGCCTGCGCACCACCACCCTGCGGGATGTGAGCGGGGTGGTGTGGACCGTGCCCAACGGCGAGATCCACCGCACCGCCAACCATTCGCAGCTTTGGTCTCGGGCCATCTTGGACATCGGGGTCAGCTACGACACCGACATCGACCAGGCCAGCGAGATCATGAAGGCGACAGCCGACGAGCTGTGGCGGGAGAACCGGGAGGACGCCACCATCCTGGAAGAGCCTGCGGTCTGGGGGGTTCAGGAGCTGGGCAACGACGCGGTGGTCATCCGCTTGGTGGTCAAGACCGATCCCAGCGAGCAGTGGGGCGTCGGGCGCATTCTGCGGGCCCGGATCAAAAAAGCGTTCGACGAGGTCGGCATCGAGATTCCCTTCCCCCAGCGCACGGTGTGGATCCGCAACGAGGAAGACGGCGCCGAGCCGCCGGCGGGATCAGGCCGCGGGCGCGAACGAGCCGTCGGCACCGACGATGATGCGTCCACCGCAGAACTCCTCGACCGCGGCGGCGGCCATGACAGCGGGGTCGGCGGAGACGACTAGGGTGCGGGCGCCGTCGGCGAACTCTCCGATGGCCACCACCCGCTCCGGGCCCTGTCGGGCCCAGATCACGGTGTAGGACACCACGGTGGCCGGCTCGCCGTCGCCCGTACGATAGGGCTTGGGCTTGAGTTCAGCGGCCACCGCATTGGTCACGTCGATGTTGGCGAACGGCCGGGGGGGCGGCTCGGACGACCACACAGAGGCCCCCTGCTTGGTGATCATGCCGCTGATCGAGGTGAGCAGGCCGGTGGATCCGGGATCGGCCCGCAGCCGCTGAGCCAGCTTGGCCGCCGCTTGGATGACATAGTTGTTGAGCGGGCCGCCAGCCCACGTCATGCCCCCGGTCACCGTCAGGTCCCGGTCTGAGTCGATGCCCAATTCCAACGCCTGGGTGCGCACCGCAATCGGGAAGCAGGAGTACAGGTCCAGGTGGTCGGCTTCTCTGGGCGCCATCGGCAAGTGGTCGGCCAAGGCTCGCCCCGCATGGGCGAAGCCCGGACTGCGGTGAAGCTCGGGCCGCTCGGTCACCGGCACCATGTGGTTCGACTCCGCCGCGGCCCAGGGAAACACCCAGCGATCGTCGGCGATACCCAAGGAGCGGGCGGTCCCCGCGGCGCAGAAGATCAGCGCCGCGGCCTGGTCCACGTTCCACTGGGAGTTGTGCCACTTGGTATAGGGCCAGGCCAGCATCCGGTTGCCGCTTTCCGGGGTGGCGATGGCGGCGGCGTCCAAACCGTCCTGGATCCAGGCGTCGGGGTTGGCCGCGGCCACTCGAGCGAATCGGGCCCACAGCTCGGCCACCTCGTCGCGGTGCTCATCGATGGTCTGGTCGTCGGCGAACCGGCGGGCGTTCTCGATCATGGCGTAGTGGTGGGTGGCCATCACCAGCCCGGTGTCGATCTCTGCTTGGCTGATGATCATGCCGTGAGGAGAGACGAAATCATCGGGCTCGGCCCCGCCCTGGTCGGTCTCGGGTGCTTCGACCCCGGTGATCGACGCCCGCAGGCCCCGATGCTTGGCCTCCCCGCCCACCACCGCGATCACCTCGGCGGAACCCGACGCGATGGCCGCGGCCGCGTCGCCCATCACCGCGGTCTGCAAGATGCCCACATCGGCCAGATAGCTGCGGGCCTGACTCGCTCCAACCGCATCGGCCACCCCGCGGGCCGGATCGCTGTAGCCCCAGGTCCCCTTGGTGACCCGCACCTGCGCCAGCCGGCTCAACAGCCCGCTTTCCCCCGCATCGTCGGCCGCCGCGACCAGCGCCTCGGCCATCAGCCCCAATGCCTCTTTGGCCCCAGCCGGATCATCCAGCCGCTGGGACGCCGTCCCCACCCCCACCAACACCGGAGTTCTGTCGTCAACGCTCACGCCCGCACCCTAGTGGTCTGTCTGTAAATTGGCTGGAGCGGATCGCGACGGCAGCGGCGTTCCTCGCAAGGCGCGGCGACGAAGCCATACCCGGAGCGTGCGGCAAGGAGGCGCAACGCCGCGAGGGGTGGCGATGCCGAGCAGGACGCCCTGACCAATTTGCAGACAGACCACTAGCGGCCCTGACCCAGCCAACACGATGTAGCGTCAGGACGTGGAGCAGTGGGAATTGATCGCTCGAGAGTCCATCCGGGACCTAGTGGCCCGATACAACGCCAACGGCGACTCCGGCCGATTCGACCAGGTGATGGAGCTGTTCGCCCCCGATGCGGTGATGCGAACCCCGGCGCAGCCCGACCAGCACGGCATCGATCAGATCCGCACCATTTTCACCGGCGCTAAAGACACGTTGTCCGACATCGGCGGCGGCACCCCCGATTACATCCGCCACCACACCGCCACCCACCAGATCGATCTGCTCTCGCCCACCGAAGCCGCGGGCCGCTGCTACTACCAGGTGATCATGGCGCACGGCCTCGACCACTGGGGCCGCTACATCGACCGCTACGGCGTGGTGAACGGGCGCTGGCTGTTCACCGAGCGGTCGGTGACCGTAGACGGGTTCACCCCCGGCGGCTGGGGCGCCCGCAGCACCCCCGACAACACAATGAGCTAGGAGCCATGCAGCAATCTGAATCCGACCCACTGGAGACGCTGGTGGCCAAGCAGGCCATCACCGATGTGATCTACGGCTACTGCCGGGCGCTCGACCGCATGGACAAGCCTGCGGCCTACGCCATCTGGCATCCCGATGGGACCGCCGACTACGGCGAGGACATCTTCCGCGGCACCGGACGAGAGTTCGTGGACTGGGTGTGGACGGCCCACGCTGCGATGTCGGCCCACAGCCATCAGATCACCAACCTCTTGATCTGTGTCAACGGCGACCGGGCCGTCAGCGAGGCCTACGTGACCGTGGCGCTGCGCACCCTGCCGTTCGGCGACGGCCCCGACGTGGTCGACATCTTCTCCCGAGGGCGCTACGTCGACCAGTGGTCCCGCCGCGATACGCGCTGGGCCATCGACCACCGGGATTACATCACCGACCACTCTGTCACTCTGCCCAACGCCGATCCCGCCCCCTGCGATCCCCGGTCGATCCGAGGACCAGAAGACCTCTCGGTCGCCCTGTTCGGCTGAGGTTCCGCCCGCTTATCGCGCCCCAACGAGTTGACCTGATATAGCGATTCGATATAATCGCGGCCGATGTTGGATCTCGCGGTGCTCGGGCTGCTCAAAGAGGGCGACCTTCACGGCTACGAGCTGAACAAGCGCCTCAAATCCCTGGTCGGCGGGTACGCCAACTCCTACGGCGCGCTCTATCCCGCCCTGGCCCGCTTGGAGCGGCGGGGCTGGGTGAGCTCCACCGCTGCGGTCCCCGACATCGCCGCCGAACCGGCTGATCCCGCGGCGGCCCGGCGCAACCGCCGGCGCCCCGCCAAGTCCAAGTCGGGCCGAACCCGCAAGGTGTATCAGATCACCGAGGCCGGCGAAGACCACCTGCTGGAGCTGTTGCAGGAAGACGCCAACAACGAGCGCCGCTTTCGCTTGCAGCTCGCCTTCTGCCGCTTCCTTCCCCCCGACCGGCGCCTGGCGCTCTTCGAGCTGCGCCGGGCCCACCTGGTGAGCCTGCAGGCCATGGCTCGCCGCGATCCCGCGCCGCCCAGCGACCCCTACGTGCGCTCCCTGTTCCAGCGGGACCAGCAGCGCCGGGAACACGATCTGGCCTGGCTCGACCAGCTGATCGCCGACGAGCGCCACAACCGACAAAGCGAGGCGGGCGCCGACCTTACCGACCCGCGATCCAACCCGTTCAACGACCCAACCGACCCATGACCCAAACCGTTCAACACGCATTCCCCCTTGGAGGGCCGCAACCATGAGCAACCCCATCCGCATCGCCATCGCCGGAGTCGGCAACTGCGCCAGCTCTCTGGTGCAGGGGCTGCACTACTACGCCGACGCCGAGCCGGACGACCATGTGCCCGGCCTCATGCACGTTGTGCTGGGGGGCTACCACATCAACGACGTGGTTCCGGTGGCCGCTTTCGACGTGGACGCCTCCAAAGTCGGCCTGGATCTAGGCAAGGCCATCGGCGCCGAGCCCAACAACACCGTGCAGTTCTGCGATGTGCCCGAGCTGGGAGTGCGGGTGCAGCGTGCCCCCACGCTGGACGGGTTCGGCGAGTACTACCGCGCCCGGTGCGAGGAGTCCCCGGCGGAGCCGGTGGACGTGGCCGAAGCCTTGCGGGAGTCCGGCGCCGACGTGCTCATCTCCTACCTGCCGGTGGGCTCCGAGGAGGCCCAGCGCCACTACGCCGAGTGCTGCTTGGAGGCCGGGGTGGCCTTCGTGAACGCCATCCCGGTGTTCATCGCATCCGACCCCGAGTGGGCCCAGCGCTTCGCCGACGCCGGAGTGCCCGTGGTGGGCGACGACATCAAGAGCCAGGTGGGGGCCACCATCTTGCACCGCACCTTGGCCCGGCTCTACGAGGACCGGGGGGTGGAGCTCGACCGCACCTACCAGCTGAACTTCGGCGGGAACATGGACTTTATGAACATGCTGGAGCGGTCCCGGCTGGTGTCCAAGAAGATCTCCAAGACCCAGTCGGTTACCAGCCAGCTCGACCACGGCATCGCCGCCGACGATGTGCATATCGGCCCCAGCGACCACGTCCCCTGGCTGCACGACCGCAAGTGGGCCCACATCCGCCTCGAGGGCCGGGGCTTCGGCGACGTGCCCCTCAACATCGACCTCAAGCTCGAAGTGGTGGACTCCCCCAACTCTGCCGGCGTCATCATCGACGCCCTGCGCTGCGCCAAGCTCGGCTTGGACCACGGCATCGGCGGCCCCCTGCTGGGCCCCTCGGCCTACTTCATGAAGAGCCCGCCCATCCAATACCGCGACGAGACCGCCCGCGAGATGGTCGAAGCCTACGCCCGAGGCGAAGTCCCCCCGGCATAGCCCGACCGCGCGGGGCGGAGATGGCGAGCAGGACACGCGCGATTATTTCTGCGACACACCACTAGGCAGCCTGGACGGTGGGGTCGATGCCTAGCTTGGCCTCGATGCGAGCCAAACGCTCCCCGTGCTCTTTGAACTGGGCCGCTACCCTGGTATCCAGATCGTTGATCTGACCGGTGAGCCTGATCTCCAGCTCTTTGAACTGGGCCGCCACCCTGGTCTCCAGATCGTTGATCTGACCGGTGAGCCTGATCTCCAGCTCTTTGATCTGGCCGGTGAACTTGGTGTCCAGCTCTTTGATCTGGCCGGTGAACTTGGTGTCGAGCCTTGCGACGTCTTCGCTGATCTTGTCGAGCTTGGCATTGGTGGCTCGCATGAAGTGGAAGAACATCCCGTACAGCCCGCCGAACAGCCCAGCGCCCAAAACGCTGATCAAAGTAGTCGCGATCGCGGTGTTCATAACACGCTCCCTGAGGAGGGTCGCTGAGGGGGAAGCTTCTCACCACATCATATCGGGCCGCCTCTCGAAATGAAACAAAAAATCGGGTTCGCGGACAGCGCAGCGCCCAGGGCTGGCTTGTGCCAAGATTGGCCGCTATGGATGGGCCGCTGCCCTGCGTGCGGGAGGCCTGTGTCCCCCGCGAGGAGGTGCTGCGGGGCGGGCTGGTCGACAAGCACTTCGCCGCCCAGCTGGATCAGGTGGTCGCCAACGCGCCCGGCTATCACGACTACGCCGACGCCGACTCATTCTTCAAGATCACCCATCCCACCCGCGGCCTCAAAGACCTGCTGGCCGGCACCTTCGCCCGCCTATCGGGCAATGCCGCCGCCGCGGCCAACGCCGAGCACGCGGTGTACCGCTATGAGACCAGCTTCGGCGGCGGCAAGACCCACGGCCTGATCGCCCTATGGCACCTAGCCTGCGGCGCCCGGCCTCCGAACCTCGACGAGTTCATCGACCCCGCCCTACTTCCCTTGCGGTGCTCGGCCGCCGCGGTAGT
>JAPOSH010000203.1 GCA_026709815.1 bacterium
CCCCACACTGCAGCTGAGGCCGCGGCTCCATTCCCGGCCGTGCGGCTGGTGGTGGACGGCGGCCGGCTCCGGGCGCCCGCGTCCACCGTCGTCGCCGTGACCCCAGACGGGCTCACCGTTCTCCGCCAGGGGGCGGTGTCGGTAGAGGGGATCGTGGAATGAACCGCCCTGAGAGCCTCGCCTTTCGGGGCCGCAGGGCTGATTGGCAAGATAGGCGCGGCGCGGGGGCTGAAGATCGCGGCGAGGAGTCATCAATCCGGTGGCGGGCTGGGTAGATTGGCCCCCATGGCGCGAATCGCCGCCGGGGCCGATCACGCGGGAGTGCAGCTGAAAGACGTGCTGGTGGCCCATTTGCGGGAGCTGGGTCACGACGTGGCCGACTGCGGCACCTGGGGCCTCGACCGGGTGGACTATCCCGACTTCGGTGAGGCCGTGGCCCGCAAGGTGGCCGCCGGCGAGGCTGAGCTGGGCCTGTGCGTATGCGGCACCGGCATCGGCATCGCCATGGCCGCCAACAAGGTGGCCGGGGTGCGGGCGGCCACCGTCCACGACGTGACCTCGGCTCGGCTGACCCGCCAGCACAATGACGCCAACGTGATCTGCCTGGGAGAGCGGCTGGTCGGCGCCGAGTTGGCCAAAGACGCCTTGGATGCCTTTCTGGCGGCGGCTTTCGAGGGGGGCCGCCACGGGCCCCGCGTGGCCAAGATCGACGCCCTGTTGCCCGGTGACAGGACCCGTGACGAGACTAGTTGAGGGCCCGGAGAAGAGCCCCGTGAAAGGAAAGACCCGTGATGTGGCCTGACAGCGGCGCCGACCCGGTGCTCGACATGATCCGGCGGGAGACAGAGCGCCAGAACACCACGGTGCAGCTCATCGCCTCGGAGAACTTCGCCTCGCCCGCGGTGCTGAGCGCCACCGGGTCGGTGCTCACCAACAAGTACAGCGAGGGATATCCCGGTCGCCGCTACTACGGCGGCAACACGGTGATCGACGAAGTGGAGTCCGTGGCCCGGCAGCGGGCCGCCGACCTGTTCGGGGCCGACCATGCCAACGTGCAGCCCCATTCGGGGGCCAACGCCAACGTGGCCGCCTATCTGGCGGTGCTGGAGGCGGGCGACACCGTGCTGGGCATGAGCCTCGACCACGGCGGCCATCTCACCCACGGCTCGCCGGTGAACATCAGCGGGCGCACCTACCGGTTCGCGGCCTACGGGGTGACCCCCAGCGACGAGCGCATCGACTACGACCAGGTGCGGGACCTGGCCCTCGAGCACCGGCCCAAGCTGATCGTTGCCGGTGCCACCGCCTATTCCCGCGTCATCGATCCGGCGCCGTTCCGGGCCATCGCCGACGAGGTGGGTGCATTGTTCATGTTCGATGCCGCTCACATCGCCGGGCTGATCGCGGGCGGCGCCCACCCCAACCCCGTGCCCCATGCCGACATCGTCACCTTCACCACCCACAAGACGCTGCGCGGCCCTCGCGGCGGGGCCATCTTGTGTACCGCGGATCTGGCCCCGGCCATCGACAAGGCCTTGTTCCCAGGTCTTCAGGGCGGCCCTTTAGAGCATGTGATCGCGGCCAAAGCAGTGGCCTTCGCCGAGGCCGCCACCCCCGAGTTCGCCGATTACGCGGCCCGGATCGTGCAAAACAGCGGGGCCTTGGTCGAAGGGCTGGCCGGGGAGGGGTTCCGCCTGGTGTCGGGCGGCAGCGACAACCACCTGCTCCTGGTGGATCTGCGGGCCTTCGACGAGGGCCTCACCGGAAAAGAGGCCCAGGAGGTGCTCGACCTGGCCGGCATCACCTTGAACAAGAACACCGTGCCCGATGATCCCCGCTCGCCCTTCGTGACCAGCGGGGTGCGCATCGGCACCCCGGCCACCACCACCCAGGGAATGGGCGCGGGGGAGATGGAGTTCATCGCCGCCCTGATCGGACGGACCCTGCGCCGGCGCGGCGACGACGCCGCAGTGGCCGAGGTCCGATCGGAGGTGGCCGAGTTCTGCGGGCGCTTCACCCCCTATCCGTCGGCCGGATAGGTGTCGGCGCAGGGCGCCTCGCGTCGCCATGGCCCCCGGTCTTGAGAGCTACCTCATCGTCTTCGCCGTCGCCGCCGGGGTCACGCTGGCGGCCACGCCGGTGGTGCGCCGGATCAGCGAGCGCTGGGGCCTCATGGTGGAGCCCGGCGCCCGCCGGGTCCACGAGCGCTCCACCGCGCTGCTGGGCGGCGCGGCCATGTTCGCCGGCTTTTTGTCGGCCATCGGCGCCGCCTGGGCGCTGAGCGATTTCGACGTGGTGTTCGCCACCGCGTCGGAGCCGGTGGGAATCGTGATCGCCGCGCTGGTGATGACCGCGTGCGGCACTTACGACGACGTCCGGGAGATGTCGGCGCCGGCCAAAGTGGCCTCCATGGTGCTGGCCGGCAGCATCCTGTCGTTTTTCGGGGTGACCGTGCTGAATCTGCGGCTGCCGGTATTGGACGCGCTGATCCTGTCCCAAGACCTGGCCTTCGTGGTCACGGTGCTGTGGCTGGTGGCCATCGCCAACGCCATCAACCTGATCGACGGGCTCGACGGGTTGGCCGCGGGCATCGTGGCCATCGCCGGCCTGGCGTTCTTCGCCTACTCCATCAAGCTCACCGAAGAGGAGGTGCTGTTGCCCAACAACATCGGGCCGCTGATCGCGATCATCGCCAGCGGGGTGGCGGTGGGCTTTCTGCCTCAGAACTTCCACCGGGCCCGCATCTTCATGGGCGACGGGGGGGCGCTGTTTCTGGGCACGCTGCTGGCGGCGTCGACGGTCTCGGTCGGGGGTCGCAGCAGCGAGCCGTTCGCGGGCCAGACCTACTTCCTGTTCGCCCCGATGCTCATTCCGCTCATCATCCTGGCGGTGCCCGTGGTGGACGTGCTGTGGGCGGTGCTGCGGCGCACTCGGGCCCGCACCAGCGTCGCCGCCCCCGACAAAGAGCACCTTCACCACCGGCTGATGAGCCTGGGCCACGGCCATCGCCGCAGCGTGCTGATCCTGTGGCTGTTCACCGCGTTGATGTCGGCCTTGGTGCTTTACCCCACCTATACCGAGGAGGGGGAGGTGATCATGGTGCCGGCCGCCGCGGTGCTCGTTCTGATGCTCTACATCGTCTTCCATCCCATCCTGCGCCGCCGCACCGCTTGACCCGGCCCCGGCGCCGGGATTTCCCGCCGGGCCGGCCTGACGATTTGGCCCTTCGCCGCGGGGCGCGAGAACATTTCGGCCAGCCCGTCCGCCTGCCGTAAAGGCCCGATTCGTGCCCACTGCAATGACGCAGAATCACTACTTCCAAAACGGCCAGAGCGCAGGGGAGCCCCTCTCCATCGCCTTTGAGCTGGTGGCCACTCCGGCGCTGTTCGCCTTCTTCGGCTGGCTCATCGACCGGGGTCTCGACACCAAGCCCCTGTTCATGCTGCTGTTGGGCCTTCTGACTGCGGTGTACACCGGGTGGAAGGTGCTTCGCACCTACAGCCTGCAGATGCAAGAGCACGACCGGAACCTGCCCAGTCGCCGGGCTGAGGCCAACTTGCGGGCTGATGCCGACTCGGGGAGCGCCGATGGCTGAGCACGCTCCTCAGGCCACCGAGGAGGCCCCCACCGAGGAGGCCCCGGAGCGGGAGTTGGCCAGAGACATGGTCCGGCGCGGCATTGTGGGCGGACCGGTTCTGATCGGGGTCTGCACGGGGGTTTGGGGGTTCGACGGCCTGTGGTCCAGCGCATTCGCGCTCGGCTTGATCCTCTTCAACTTCTGGCTGGCCGCCTCGCTCATCACATGGTCGGTGCGCATCTCCCCCGCGGTGCTGATGGCCGGGGTGATGAGCGGCTACATCATCCGCCTGGGTATACTCACCGGGGCCTACCTGCTGGTTCGAGACGGCGGGTGGTTCGAGGCCATGGCGTTCATCATCACCCTGATAGCAGCGCATCTCGTCCTGCTCGTCTGGGAGACCAGGCATGTCTCCATGTCCCTTGCATATCCCGGTTTGAAGCCCCAAGGAGTCCGCTCGTGAGCATGTTGAAGGCGGTGTCGCCGCGGCGCAGTCGGCCTCGGCGAGGACGGTGACCATGGGCCTTTTCGCAGTCGAGTTCCCGCCGGTCTCCCATCTGTTCGAGTGGCCCGACTTCCTGTTCACCGACACGCCGGTGGCCCTCAACAAGACGGGTCTCATCTACATTGTGGCCCTGTTGCTCACCGCAGGGCTGTTCTGGGCTGCCGGCCGGCGCCGCGCCCTGGTTCCCACCGGCGCTCAGTCCGTGGCCGAGGCCGGGGTCGAGTTCGTGGAGAACAACATCATCATGCAGACCATCGGCCCCGACGGCCGCCGGTTCCTGCCTTTTTTGACCACCCTGTTCTTCTTCGTCTTCTTCAGCAACATCTTCGGGGTGATCCCGTTCATCCAGTTCCCCGCCAACTCCCGCATGGCCATGCCGATGACCTTGGCCCTGGTGGTGTGGGCCGTCTACCACGTGGTGGGGATAAAATCGCAGGGGCTGCTCCAGTACTTCAAGGCATCGCTGTTCCCTCCGGGCGTGCCCAAGTTCTTGTATGTGCTGGTGGCCCCGATCGAGTTGATCCAGATCATGTTGATTCGGCCGCTGTCGCTGGCGGTGCGGCTGTGGGCCAACATGGTGGCCGGGCACCTGCTGCTGGTTACCTTCGCCATCTTGTCGGCGTCGCTGTGGGGCGTGTGGTATCTGCCCGCAGCGCTCCCGTTCGCGGCGTTGATCCTGCTGACGGCGTTCGAGATATTCGTCTCGGCCCTGCAGGCCTTCGTTTTCACCATCCTCACCGCTGTCTACATCAGCGGTTCCCTACATCCCGAGCACTAGGAGACAATTACCTTGCTTGCACTGATTTCCACCATCCTCGCCGAGTTGACCGGTGATGGCGAAGCCGGCTTGAGGGCCATCGGCGGCGGCCTCGGCTACGGCCTCGCTGCCATCGGCCCCGGTTTGGGCATCGGCATTCTGGTCGGCAACGCCATAACCGCCATGGCCCGCCAGCCGGAGTCGGCGGCGGTGGCCCGGACCACCATGTTCTTGGGCATCGCCTTCACCGAGGCCATCGCGCTCATCGGGTTCGTCGTCTTCATCCTGCTCGCGCCATGATCACGCGGCTTTTGGCCGCGGCTTCGCTGGTATTGGCCGCGGTCACTCTCAGCGCGTCGGCGGCTGGCGCCGTCGGGGAGACGGTGGGCTCCTGCATCTTCGAGGAACTGGAGCAAGCCAGTTTCGCGGGGATCGACGGCGAGGGCTTCGACGCGGTCAAGAACCTCAAGACGGCCTACAAAAACGAGGAGGGGGACGCCGAGGACCTCAAGAAAGACTTCGAGGGCGAGCTTGAAGACTGCGTTGAGGCCCCCACGGCGATCCTGCCCGAGCTCACGGAGATCGTCTGGGGCGGCGCGGCGTTCGTGGTGCTGTTGGCCCTCATGAGCTGGAAGCTGTTCCCGACGGTCAAGAACCTCATGGAGCAGCGCACCCAGCGGATTCAAGACGCCATCGACGACGCCGACCGCCAGCGCTCCGAAGCCACCGAGGTGAAGGCCCGCTACGAGGCGGAGCTGGCCGATGCCAAAACAGAGGCGGCTCGCATCGTGGACGAGGCCCGGGAGCAGGCGGCAGCCGTTCGAGCCGACCTCCAAGCCCGGGCCGAGGCCGACATCGCCGACATGCGGGAACGGGCCTCCGCCGACGTGGAGGCGTCCAAGCGCCAAGCCGTCGCCGACTTGCAGTCGGAGGTTTCCGACATCGCCCTCGGCGCGGCCGAGGCGGTGCTGGGCCGCAGCCTGCAAGACCCGGAGGTGCAGCGTCAGCTGGTCGACGACTACATCGCCCGCGTGGGCTCGGGCCGGGACTGACCCGATGGCTGGCCGATCAGCCGGTTACGCCGATGCGGTGGCTGCGGTGGCCCGGGCCGAGGGCAACCTCGACACGGTGTCCGACGAGCTCTTCCGCGTCGCTCGGGCGCTCGAGGGCTCCGACGAGCTGCGGATGGCGTTGTCCGACCGGCAGATCCCCGCGGCCCGCCGCCAGCAGATCGTCGAGGATCTCCTCGGAGGCCGCGCCTGCGACACCACCACCGCAATCGTGTCCATGATCGTGGCCGCGGGGCGGTCGTCTGATCTAGCGGGGATAGCCCGGGAGGCGGTGGAGATCAACGCCCGCGACCGAGGTCGCTCAGTGGCCGAGGTGCGCACCGCGGTGGCGCTGACCGAGGAGCAGTCCGGGCGGCTGTCGGCTGCGCTGAGTGCGGCCGCCGGCCACCAGGTGGAGGTCAAGCTGATCGTCGATCCCGGCGTCATGGGCGGCGTGGTGGCCACCATCGGCGACGAGGTGATCGATGGGTCGGTGCGCCACCGCCTGAGCCAGCTCCGGGACGCCTTCTAGTGGTGTGTCGCAGAAGCGACGGTGCATCCCAGGGCTGGAAAAGCGGGTTCCGCGAGCGCAGGCATGAAGAACGTTTTTGACCGAGGAGAGCAATGGCAGAGCTGACTATCGACACTGGTTCCATCGCTGAGGCCATCCGCCGCAACCTGGAGGGTTTCCAGCCCGAGGTCGAGCAGGCCCAGGTGGGGCGGATCACCGAGGTGGGCGACGGCATCGCCCGAATCTCCGGGCTGCCCGGCGCGGCGGTCAACGAGATGCTGGAGTTCGAGAACGGAACCATCGGCCTGGCCCTGAACCTCGACGAGGACTCCATCGGCGCCGTGGTGCTCGGCGAGGTGGACGAGATCGAAGAGGGTCAAGCCGTCCGCTCCACTGGCGACATTTTGTCGGTGCCGGTGGGCGACGCCCTGCTGGGGCGGGTGGTCAACGCCCTCGGCGAGCCGGTGGACGGCAAAGGCCCCATCGCGGGGGCGCAGACCCGCCGCATGGAGGTGCAGGCCCCGGGCATCACCGGGCGCAAGCCGGTACACGAGCCAATCCAAACCGGCATCAAGGCCATCGACTCCCTCATCCCCGTCGGCCGGGGCCAACGGGAGCTGATCATCGGCGACCGCAAGACGGGCAAGACCACCGTGGCCTTGGACACCATCTTGAACCAGCGGGGCCAAGGGGTGAAATGCGTCTATGTGGCCATCGGCCAGAAGGCGTCCACGGTGGCCCAGGCGGTGGCCACGCTGGCCGAGCGGGGTGCCATGGAGTACACGGTGGTGGTGGTGGCCCCCGCTTCGGACCAAGCCCCCTTCAAGTATCTCGCCCCCTATGCCGGCTGCGCCATGGGCCAGCATTGGATGGACAACGGCGGCCACGCCCTCGCGGTGTACGACGACTTGTCGAAACAGGCCGAGGCCTATCGCCAGATGGCGCTGCTGTTGCGCCGTCCGCCCGGGCGGGAGGCTTATCCCGGCGATGTGTTCTACCTGCATAGCCGGCTGCTGGAGCGGGCGGCCAAGCTGAGCGACGAGCGGGGGGCGGGGTCTTTGACCGCGCTGCCCATCATCGAGACCAAAGCCGGCGACGTGTCGGCCTACATCCCCACCAACGTGATCTCCATCACCGACGGGCAGATCTTCTTGCAGGACGACTTGTTCAAGTCGGGGGTGCGGCCCGCGGTGGACGTGGGCATCTCGGTCTCCCGGGTGGGCTCGGCCGCCCAGATCAAGGCCATGAAAACCGCGGTGGGCACGCTCAAGGCCGACTTGCAGCAGTTCCGCGAGCTCGAGGCGTTCGCGGCATTCGGCTCCGACCTCGATGCGGTGTCCCAGGCCCAGCTCGACCGGGGCTACCGCCTCACTGAGCTGCTCAAGCAGGGCATCCAGTCGCCCATGCCGGTGCAGGAGCAGGTGGTTTCGC
>JAPOSH010000205.1 GCA_026709815.1 bacterium
TTTTTCGGCTCGCAGCCGAGACCTGGTGGTGTTCTGCGGGGGCGAGGAGGCCCACACCGAGCAGGGGCGCCCCCACTTCGAGCGCTATGGCGGCCTGGTGGTCAACGTCGGCCCGCTGGGCTCAGCGCTGAGGGCCAAGGTGGCCCGCAACCTCATCTCCTACGCCGAGCTAGCGGTGGCCTACGAGGCCATCGCGCTGGCTGCGGCCGCCGGAGTGGACCTGAAGGCGTTTGCCGAAATCGTGGCCTACTCCGACCGCAACATCGGCGCCCACCTGGGCGTGTTCACCCGGCCGATCGTCTACCCGCCTCCGACTATGGGCGGCAGCTTCGCCCAGGTCGCCCACAAAGACCTCAAGGGAGCGCTGGCCCTGGGCGAGGAGTTGGGAATCGAGCTGCCCATCACCGCGCTGGTCGACCAGCACATCGACGCCGCCTTCGGTGATTAGCCGGGTCGCACCCGGCAGGAACCGGCGCCCGGCGGCTAGCCGAAGGCGGCCGTTCCGGCGTCGAGCACCACCCGGTCGCCCACCCGGGTCTGGAACCGGGCCGAGCCGCCGCCCTCGTCCCATATGCAGACGTCGAGGGTGTCGCCCGGCAGCACCGGGGAGGAGAAGCGGCCGTGCATCGACTTGAAGCGGGCGGGATCGCTGTCGCACAAGGTGTGCAGCAGCGCCCGACCGGTGAAGCCATAGGTACACAGGCCGTGCAAGATCGGGGTGTCGAATCCGCCGGCGGCGGCGAACGAGGGGTCGGAGTGCAGCGGGTTGCGGTCACCGTTGAGGCGGTAGAGCAGCGCTTGGTCGGAGCGGGTCTGATAGGTGATCACATGGTCGGCGTCGCGCTCGGGCACCTTCGGCGGGCTGGCCGGGCCCCGGTCACCGCCCCAGCCCCCCTCGCCCCGGATGAACATCGAGGTGGTGGTGGTGAACAGGGGCTGGTTGTCGGCAGTGTCGGTGGCGTCGCTCTCCAGCACCACCAGGGCGGCCTTGCCCTTGTCGTAGATGCCGGCGATCCGGCTGACCGAGCTCACCTCGGCTTCCACTGGAAGCGGCTTGTGCAGGGTGATCCCCTGCTCGCCATGCACCAGCAGAGCGGGGTTGTAGGTGCCGATCTTGGCCAGCGGGCTGTCGGGTCCGCCAAAGCCGCCGCCCAGCACCACGCACATGGTGGGCAGGGCCTTCTGCTCCACGTCGTTGGTGTTCTCGGTGGTGAACTCCAACTCGAACCCGGTGGGATCGGTCACTCCGGCGCCGACGCCCAAGGCATAGAGAAGGGCGTCTTTTGAATGCCAGCTCGAAATGTGCGGCTCGCTCTCGGCGCCGACAGCGGAAGGGTCGATGGGCATGGGGGCTCCTAAGGGGTTGGCGGTGATCCTACCGGGCGGGCCGGGGTGAACTCGGCGGGCAGGTGCTTGATTCCATGGATGAACGCCGACGATAGCGGTACCGGCTCGCCGGTGGTGCGGATGTCGCCGATGCGGGTGAACAGCTCGCGGAACATCACCTTGATCTGCCGGCGGGCCAGGTGGGCGCCGAGGCAGAAATGGGGCCCTGGACCACCGAAGCCGATGTGGGGGTTCGGGTCGCGCCGCACATTGAACGTGTGTGGGTCGTCGAACACCGAGGCGTCCCGGTTGGCGCAGATGTAGCTCATCGCCACCATGTCGCCCTCATCGATCCTCTGGCCCTCGAGCTCGGTGTCGCACAGGGCGGTGCGGCGCATATAGGAGACGGGGCTGGCCAACCTCACGATCTCCTCCACTGCGCCGCCGGCAACGCCGTCGAAATCCTCAGTCCAGATGCGCCGCTGGTCGGGGTGGTCGGTGAGATACACCAGCCCCCAGCTGGTGGAGTTGCGGGTGGTCTCGTTTCCGGCCACCACCAGCAAAACGAAGAAGCTGGCCAACTCGGCCCGGGTGAGCCGCTCGCCGTCCACCTCGGCGTTGACGAGGATGCTGGTCAAATCGCCGGAGTCCACCCCCACCTTCGACTCCGCCACTTCGTCCATCAGCTGGGTCAAGGCGGCGCCGGCGGTGAGAATGGCGGTGATCAGGTCGGACGAATCGGGCACGTACTCGTCATCGGCCGCACCGAGGATCACGTTCGTCTGGTCGAACACGAAATCGTGCTCAGACGCGGGGATGCCCATGAGATCGCACACGATCCGCAGCGGCAAGCGGGCGGCCACCTCGGTGACGAAGTCGCACTCGCCCTGCTCGCACACCTCGTCCACGATCAGCCGGGCCTGGTCGCATATCGAGTTCTCCAGCCGGTCGAGCATCCGGGGGGTGAAGCCCGCCGACACCAGCCGTCTCAGGCGGGCGTGGCGGGGATCGTCCATGGCGATGATGGAGTTGAAGTACTCGTTGAACTCCGACGGGAAGTCGTTGACGGTCACCCCCGATGAGGAGGAGAAGACCTGCGGGTTGCGGGATATCTCAAGGATGGTGGAATGGCGGGTGACGAGCCAGGCGCCCGGCGTGCGCACGCTCTCGAGATCGCCGGTGAACTCGAACCCGGGGTAGAACGTGAGCGGACCAGCGCCCACCCGTTTGAGATCCTCGTCCACCACCCGGCGGTCCCGCCTCCAAAAAGCGTTGTGAAGCGGGTTGCGGGGGTCGGCCTCAGTCGCCGGCGGGGGCTTGGTGAAAGCGCCGGCTGCGTTCTGAGAGTGGGCTGGCGCAGCGGTCAAAGAATCAACCTCCGGTTGGACATTTCCCAAAAGCGTGAGGCGCCGCTGTCACTAGACCAGGGTCGAGAGGTTCTGATCGGGGGCGGGGCCGGGGTTGACCTTTTTGCCGGGGGTCCAGGCCACGGGGAGGTGCTTGACGCCCCCTATGAAGTTGGAGCGCAGCCACTCGGGCTCACCCACCCGGTGGATGTCGGGCATGCGGTCGGCGATCTCCTGGAAGATGAGGCGCAGCTCCATCTTGGCCAGGTTGGCGCCTAGGCAATAGTGGGCTCCGCCGCCGCCGAAGGCGATCTGCTCGTTGGGGGTGCGGTTAACGTCGAAGGTGAACGGATCGTCGAACACCTCCTCGTCGCGGTTGGCCGATATGTACCACAGGACCACCTTGTCGCCCTTGTCTATGTGCTGGCCCCCGATCTCGGTGTCCTCGGTGGCGGTGCGGCGGAAGTGCAGCACCGGGGTGGCCCAGCGGAGGATCTCGTCGATGTGGGTGTCGGTCACCCCGTCGGGGGATTCTTTGATCACCTTGAACTGCTCGGGGTTGTCCATGAGCGCCAGCATCCCGTGGGCGGTGGCGTTGCGGGTGGTCTCGTTGCCGGCCACCGTCAGCAGCAGCATGAACATGTCGAACTCCAGCTCGCTCAGCTTGTCGCCATCGATCTCGGCGTTGATGAGCTTGGTGACGATGTCGTCGCGGGGATTGGCCGCCCGGTCTTTGGCCAGTTGGTTGGTATAGGCGTACAGCTCCATGGCGGCCATGGCGCCATCATTGCCCTCGTCTGAGTACTCGGGGTCGTCTATGCCGATCAGCCGGTTGGACCACTCGAACAGCATCATGCGGTCTTGCTGGGGCACGCCCATGATCTCGGCGATGGCCTGCAGGGGCAGCTCCGAGGCGATGTCCACCACGAAGTCGGCCTCGCCCTTTTCGATCACGTTGTCCACGATCAAGATGGCCCGGTGTCGCAGGTACTGCTCGATCAGCCCGATCATGCGGGGGGTGAAGCCCTTGTTCACCAGCCGCCGGTAGCGGGTGTGCTTGGGCGGGTCGGTGGTGAGCATCATCACCCCCCGGGTGTCCATCGCCCCCTCATCGGCGCGGTCGTCATAGTCGGGGATGGATATGCCGCCTATCTCTGAGGAGAAGCGCCCGGTGTCGCGGTTGGCCTCAACCAGGTCGGCGTGCTTGACCAGGTTCCAGAACGCCGAGCCATTGGGAGACTGGTGGAGCATGACGGGGGCCTGGTCTCGGAGCACCCTGAACATCTCGTGGTGCTCTTGGCGGATGAAGCGGTCGGGGTCGAGCAGGTTGACTTGGCTGAGTTTCACGGCAGTGGTCCTTTGCATCGATGGCCGGCCGAGTGCCAGCCAGTGTAAGGGAACGCCCAATGCGACAGAATATCGGGGTGAGCGTCGATCCAGACCCGGTGAGACTGCAATGAGCCCGCGACCCCGCCATGGGGCCGAAAGCGCGGAGGCCGGGGGAACGGTAGAAGGCGCCCATACGCGGGCTTCCATCCTGCGGGGGCTGCGAGTGGTGGACTTCTCCACCGGAGTGGCAGGCCCCTATGTCACCAAGCTGCTGGCCGACGCCGGCGCCGACGTGGTCAAGGTGGAGCGGCCGGAGGGCGACCCGGTGCGGCGCTGGTCGGCCACACGGGCGGCCTTTGGGGGCGACAGCGCCCTGTTCCAACTGCTCAACGCTTCCAAGCGAGGGGTTGTGGGCGCGCCGGGCGAGCCGGAGATCGAGGAGATGGTGGCGTCCGCCGACGCCGTGGTGGAGTCGTTTCCCGCCGGAGCGGGCACCGGGCGGGCTTGGGCCGACCGCCATCCCCATCTGGTTGTGCTGTCGGTGACGCCTTACGGTCAACACGGGCCGCTGGCCTCCCACCCCGCAACCGAGTACACCGTGCAGGCCCAGTGCGGGGCCATTGCCTGTCGTGGACGCCCCGACCAGCCCCCGATCCACGCCGGAGGAGGCATTGCCGACTGGACGGCCGGGGCCTACGCCGGCCCCGCGGTTCTGTCGGCGGTGCTGCGGGCCCGCCGCACCGGACGGGGCGAGTACATCGACTTGGCGGTGGCCGACGTGATGGGCATCGCGGCCACCACGTTCAGCGACCTGGCCCACTGCATGCGGGGCGGCGGCCGCGACTTCGACCGGGTGGCCCGGTCGGTGGAGGCCCCCTCTATCGAGCCCGCCCTCGACGGCTGGGTGGGGTTCAACACCAATACCGCTCTTCAGTACCAGGGTTTCGTGCTGATGATCGAGCGCCCCGACCTCATCGACACCGAGTGGAGTCAGATCGGTGAGCGGGCCGGTCGCCTCGACGAGTGGAACGCCATGGTCCATCCGTGGACCACCCGTCACACGGTGGCGGAGATCATCAGGGCGGCCTCTGATCTGCGGGCGCCGGTGGCCGAGGTGAACGACGGCCGTACCGTGCTCGACAATGAGCAGTTCGCGGCTCGGGGGGTGTTCGTGCGCAACCCGGGCGGGTTCCTCCAGCCCCGACCGCCCTATTGGGTGGGCGACGGCTGGATGGACGACGGCGGCGAGCGGCGTCCGGCTGCGCCGGCGCCAAAGCTGGGGGAGCACACCGGGGCCATTGAAGCCCGCCCCCGGCCTGAGCCGTCGGCTGCCGGCGCCGATCCCGGTGCTGCTCCCGAGCTGCCGCTGGCCGGCGTCAAGGTGGTGGATCTCACTAGCTGGTGGGCTGGGCCGTCGGCCACGGGCACGCTGGCCATGCTGGGCGCCGATGTGGTCCACGTCGAGTCCACCGGCCATCCCGACGGGATGCGGATGACCGGGTTCATGTTCGGCGCCGAGGACTGGTGGGAGTGGGGCTCGATGTTCGTGGCCATCAACCACAACAAGCGGGACGTCACGCTCGACTTGGACGCCGAGGCGGGAATGGACCTTTTGTGGCGGCTCATCGAGGGCGCCGACGTGGTGGTCGAGAACTTCTCCCCCCGGGTGGTGGAGAAGTGGGGCTTGAGTTGGGAGGCCGTGTCGGCCCGCAATCCCCGGGCGGTGTTCACCCGGATGCCCGCCTTCGGGCTCAGCGGGCCGTGGCGGGATCGGGTGGGCTTCGCCCAGACCATGGAGCAGCTCACCGGCATGGCCTGGGTCACCGGCCACCCCGACGACCAGCCTCGCATCATGCGGGGCCCGTGCGATCCCATCGCCGGGATGCACGGGGCGTTCGCCGCCATATTGGGCTTGGCCGTGCGGGAGCGCACCGGCCGGGGGGTGTTCCTGGAGTCCACCATGGTGGAGGCCGCCCTCAACTGCTCGGCCGAGCAGATCGTGGAGTACACCGCATATGGCAACGGCATGGAGCGCGCCGGCAACCGGGGCCCCTACGCCGCCCCCCAGGGGCTCTACCCCTGCCGGGGCCACGAGCAGTGGCTGGCGCTGGCGGTGGCCGACGACGAGCAGTGGCTGGCGCTGGTTCAGGTGCTGGGGTCGCCGGAGTGGGCCCGCCGACCGGCATATGCCGCCGATGCCGGGCGGCGGGCCGGCCACGACGCCATCGACGAAGGGCTGTATGCCTGGGCGGTCGAGCAGGATCTCGACGACGCCGTCGCCCGACTGGCGAGCGCCGGAGTGCCCGCCGCTCCGGCGCGCGATCCCCGCCTGCAGCACGAGAATCCCCAATTCGCCCATCGGGGGCTGTTCGAGATGGTCGAGCATCCGGTAGTGGGTGCCCATCCCATGCCGGGCCTGCCGTACCGGTTCGCCTCGGTGGAGCGATGGATCACCTCCCCGTCGCCCACTCTGGGTCAGCACAACCATGAGATCCTGGGCGAGCTGGGCCTGTCGGCCGATGAGATCGCCTCGCTGGAGGCCCAAGAGATCATCGGCACCCGTCCCAAGGGCCTGTGAGCATCTGACCAGTGAGAGCATTCAGTGAGCGAGAGTATTCAGCGAGAGCATTGAATGAGAGTATGAAGCCATGAGAGCGGTGCGATGCGTTGACGGCCGGCCCACCACGGTGCAGGTGGCTCCCCCGCGAGGCGATGGGGTGCGGATCAAGATGGCGTCGGCCGGGGTGTGCGGCTCCGACCTGCACATGATTGAGCTGGGGATGCTCAACACCTTCACCATCGGCCACGAGTTCGCCGGATGGCTGCAGGACGGCAGCGCGGTGGCTATCGAGCCCATCCACGGCTGCGGTGTCTGCGAGATCTGCCGGTCCGGGGCCTACAACCGCTGCCCGGCGACTCTGGGCGACATCGCCGGCATATCCCGAGACGGGGGCATGGCCGACGAGGTGCTCATCTGGCCCGAGGCGTTGGTGCGCCTGCCCGCCGGAGTGGACGCCCGAGACGCCTGTTTGGTGGAGCCGCTGGGCATCGCGGTGCATGGCTTCCGCCTGGCCGGTTTGCAGGGCGACATGCGGGTGGCCGTGATCGGCGGCGGCACCGTGGGCCAGACCGCGCTGGCCGTGGCCCGCCTGGCCGGTTGCGAGGTGGCCATCTCGGCCCGCCATGACGCCCAGAAGGAGGCCGCCGGGCGCTTGGGGGCGGCGCCCTTGACCGATGAGCCCTATGACATAGTGGTGGAGGCCGCGGGCACCGCCTCGGCCCTGGCCGATGCAGCCAAGAAGTGCCGCCCCGGCGGCAAAATCGTCATCCTCGGCACCTACTGGGGTGGCGTGGAGCTGCCCGCCATGGACCTCTCCATGAAGGAGATAACGCTGGTGCCCTCCTCCATGTACGGCCGAAGTGGCCCCACCCGCGACGTGGACGTGGCCGCCGCCGCCCTGGCCCAGCTCCCCGAGCTGCCCGATGCGATCATCACCCACCGCTTCCCCCTCGACGCCCCCGCCGAGGCCTTCGCCATCGCCGCCGACCGCTCCTCCGGCGCCATCAAAGTGGTGCTCGAGCCGTAAAGCGTGACCTCAGCGGAAGTGCTGGCCTGAAATAGCCCGAATGGCAGGTTTCAGCCCGGCGGTTCAGTTCAGGCGGTTCAGTTGAGCAGTACGGGGTTGGTGTGGGCGGGTTTCCAGGTTGTTGAGCCTTTGTCTGGGAATGGGTCGGGCGGGGGTTCGACTCTGTGC
>JAPOSH010000007.1 GCA_026709815.1 bacterium
GGCACCAGGGGGAACTTTCGCCCCCTAACGTCTCACCAAGGCAGTTTAGCCACACCGCTGTGGGGATTGGCACACCGCGAATCCCGAAGCGGCCGGCGCGGTGGCCGACTCAAGCGTCGAGCACTCGGTGGCGGGCCTCCTCGGCGCTGACCAGCGGGCGCTCGGTGGACCACGGGAAGTTGATCCACTGGTCGGTGCGCTTCCACACGTAATCGCACTTGACCAGGGAGTGCGACTTCTCATAGAGCACCGCCGAGCGCACATCGCCCACCCGGTCCACGCAGAAGTCGTAGACCATCTTCAGCGTGTGGCCGGTGTCGGCAACGTCGTCGACGATGAGGACTTTGGAGCTCCGGTGGTCCACCAGGTCGACGGCGGGAGGAAGCATCACCGGCACTGGGAGCCTCTCGTCCACTCCGGTGTAGTACTCACAGTTCATCACATAGATGTTCTTGACCGACAGGGCGTAGCCCAACGATCCGGCGCAGAAAAGACCGCCCCGGGCAATGGCCAGGATCATCTCCGGCCGGTACCCGTCGTCGGCCACCAGTGCCGCCAGTGCCCGCACGGCCCTGCCGTAGGAGTCCCAGTCGAGCCATTCCCGGTCTGTCGCCTCGCCCATCAGCTTTCTCCCTGCGGAATCGGCCGCCCCGAGCGCTCTTCGAGGGACAACCTGCCTTGCCTGTCGAACGCTACCGCTGCGGTGCCCTCCAATAACTGCTGCACCGGCGCGGCGATGATGTCGGCCCGCCACCCTTTGAGGGTCCGGCAGTCGGGGTCGCCCCGCAGCAGGGCTTCGATGTCGCTGCGGGTGGCAGCCAGCGCGGGGGCGAGATCGGCCTGGACGGCGTGCTGAGCGGCCCACGAGGCGATGAGGTTGACGGCCGGTTTCAACGCCGGGTCGAGCTTGGGCGCTTTGGCAGTCGGCGCCACCGCCAGATCGGCCTCCCTGATCTCCTTGAGGAACGCCAGCAGCTCCCTGTCGGCCCCTTTGCGGAGGTTGCGGGGCTCCACCCCTCTGACCTCTCGCAGCTGAGCGAGGGTCTTGGGCATGCTCTGCGCCACCACGGCCACCCCGAGATCTGACAGCAGGTGGCGGACGGGCTGATTCCGCCGAGCGGCGTGCTCTTCTCGCCACTGGGCCACCGCTTGGGCCACCGCCTGGGTCCGACCCTCCATGCGGCGCACCTCTTTGATCCGCAGCCAGGCGTCGGCGGGGGAACGGCCGGCGGCGGCCCGCTTCAGCAAGAGCGCGCATTCCTCCTCGGCCCATTCCAGGCGTCCCCGGGCGGACAGCTCCTTTTGCAGCAGGTCGCTGATCTCCAAAAGCCTCTCCACGTCGGCCGCGGCGTAGGCCAGCATGTGATCGGGCAGAGGCCGCTGGAACCAGTCCGACAGACGGGCCTCTTTGGCCAGCTCCACCCCCAGCAGGCAGTCGTGCAGCGCGGCCAGCGAAGGCGAGCTGTGGCCGATGAATCCGGCGCCGATCTGGGTGTCGAAGATCCTTCGGGGCAGCGTGCCGCATTCGTGGCCGAGCACTTCCAAATCCTGCTCCGCGGCATGGAGCACGGCGATCCCATCGCCGGCCAGCAGCTCGGCCAGCGGGGCCGCGGACACGGCAGTGGGATCGATGATGGCAAGCTGGTCGTGCCAGGCGATCTGCACCAGCGCCAGGCGAGGGTAGTAGGTGCGCTCCCGGTGAAACTCGGTATCGAGGGCGTAGGCATCGGCGGCGGTGGCGTCAGAGAGCATCGCCGACAGCTCGCGCCGGGTGGTGATCGGCGCCAGGTTGCGGCTCAATCGACCACCGGCCCGGAGTCGTGGGGATAGCCGGCCTCCACCCACCCGTTGGTGCCTCCGGCCACGTTGGTGCAGGCCCACCCGCGCGCGATCAGGTACTCGGCGGCCTTCAGGCTTCGGCCTCCCATGGCGCAGATCATGTACAGGTGGCGATCGGGCAAGTCGGCGAGGCGCTCGGGGATGGCGCCCAAGGGGATGAGGACCGCCCCGGGCACGCGCGCTTCGGCGTGCTCGTCGGGCTCGCGGACATCGATGAGCGCGATATCGGCACCGATCAGCTCCGCCAGCTCGGCCACGCTGATCTCGGGGATCTCCACCCTCGCCAGGTTAGTGGGCCGGATCGACCAGAGGTCTTCGGGGCAGTCGATATCGGTCACTGCGTCCGGCGGGGCCGGCACGTCGACAACGGCTGTTTCATCCAGCAGCGAAGCCACCGATCTCTGCCCCGAGCTGAACAAGCCCTCCGCCGCTGCGACTGCTCGGGTCTCGATGGCCAGCGGCAGGTGGTGGCGGCGCTGATCGGTGAACACTGCCGCTGAAGGCGCGGGGCCAGCCGGTGCCTGGCAAACGGCCCGCACGAGCGCCATGACATCTTCGGCGCCGATGGCGGGAAGGTCGCAGGGCAAGATAACCGTCACCGGATGCCGGGCCGAGCCCAGCGCAGTGGCCAGCGCCCCCAGCGGCCCCTCCCCGGGCCAGCGGTCGGACACCTGCTGGGCGCCGGCGGCGGCCGCGGCCTGCGCCAACCGCCGGTCTCTCCCGCCGACCACGATGCGCTGGGAGGCTTCGGCCAGCGCCGACAGAGCGCAGGCGATGAGCCACCTGCCCCCAACCTCGGTGAACGCCTTGTCCGCGCCCATCCGCCGGCTCTTGCCGCCGGCCAGCACGGCGCCGGTGAAAGGGAACCCGATGCCTAGCCCCCGTAATTCATTCGAGTGTCCTCCATGCGCAGGACCGGGGTGTCCTCGTCGTGCTGGAAGCCGCAGTCCACCACCTCGCCGATGAACAGCGTGTGGGCGCCGGTTGCCACCGCGTCTCGCACTTCGCAGTCGAGATAGGCGGGGGCGCAGTCCAAGATGGGGGCGCCGGTGATGCCGTCATGGAATCCGAAGCCGTTGAGGGTCATGGCCGCCAAGTCAACCTCCACCGGCTTGGTGAACTTGCGCACGATTGCCCGGTCGTCTCGGGCGATGGTACACAGGCTGAACACTCCGCCCTCGGAGATCAGCTCGTGGGTGTAGGCGGGGTGCTCCACCCCGATGCCTATCAGCTTGGGCTCGAAGGCCAGCTGAGTGGCCCAGTTGAGGGTCATGGCGTTGCGCCGCTCCCCCGCGCGCGACCCCACGGCATACAGTCCATAGGGCATGCTCCACAAGACCCGCCTGCGGAGCCGGTCATAGGCGTCTTGGGCCTCAGGGTCGTCTCCGACGCGGCCGGGATACGGGCCTATGGGCCCGGTGCCACCTGGCGCCGCCATCTCACTGCTTCCAATCCACAGAAGGCCACGAGGGGTCGAGCTGGTGCAGGAAGTGCTCACACCGCTCCTGCTCGTCCCTCTCGCCGATGGCCGCCGCGGTGGCCTGCAATCCCGCCAGGGCTCGCAGGAAACCCCGGTTCACCTCGTGGGTCCAGCGCACATAGCCCGATCCCCGCCACCCGTTCTGGCGCAGCCGGTCCAGTCCCCGGTGATAGCCCACTCGGAAGGCGGCGTAGGCCTCGGAGTCGTCACGGGCCAACAGCCCCAACCGGGCCCAGCCATCCAGAAATCGGGGAAATCGGGACACCACCGCGGCCACTGCGGCCCGCCTTTGCTCGACGGGGCGGCTCATCGCCTCGGCCAGCGCGGCCACCGCTTGGGGCGGCTCCGGGTCCAAGATCGTCTCCGGAGGACCCGACCGGGTCAGATTTACCGGTGCGTCGCTCATGGTCGAAGGGCCTCCCTGCCCGCCTGAGCCGCTTGTTGCTCTGCCATGCTCCGCAATCCTTCTACGGTCACAGGACGCGCACCAAGCGCAGAACGTCGGTGGCTTCGGTCATGCCGGCCACGACAGCCACCACATCGCCAGCCGCGACGTGCCCGTCTCTTTTGGCCAGGCTGAGGGCCTCGCTCACCCGGGCCTCGTAGCCGCCCCGCTCGAAGGCCATCATGGGCGTGACCCCCCAGCTCAGCGTCAGCTGCTGCACGGTGCGCTCTGCGGTGCTGAAACCCAAGATCGCCGTCTGCGGCCGAAAACGGGCCATGGAGCGTACCGTGAAGCCCGAGGCCGAGATGCACACGATGGCGGCCACATTCAGCTCATTGGCCGCGGTGGCGGCCGCCCCGGTCATGGCGTCGGTCACCGAGGTGGGGGCATCGGCGTCAGTCATGCGCAGACGGCGTATGTCCTCCCCCCAGCGGACGTAGTCGAACTCCTCGTCGGCTCGCTTGGCGATTCGGGCCATGGTGGCCACCGTGGTGGCCGGGTGGGCCCCGATAGCGGTCTCGGCCGACAGCATCACCGCGCTGGTGCCGTCGAACACCGCGTTGGCCACATCCGACGCCTCGGCTCTGGTCGGCGTGGACGCCTGAACCATGGAATCCAACATCTGGGTGGCGGTGATCACCGGCAAACCCCCGGCGATGCAATCCCGGATGATGCGCTTCTGGAGGTGGGGGGTCTCCTCGATGAGGCATTCGGTGCCCAGGTCGCCGCGGGCCACCATGATGCCCGCCGAAGCCTCGATGATGTCTTCGAGGTTCTGCACCGCGGCCTGGGTCTCGATCTTGGCGATGACCAGCGGGCCTGCGGGGTGGGGGTCCACGCCCACCCGGCGGATGTCGTCACCCGACCGCACGAAGGATATGGCCACCATGTCCACCGCTTCGTTGACGAACGCGTCCAGATTCGCCATGTCCTCCGGTGTGGGCGTGGACATGCTGAGCCGGTCGGAGGGAATGCGAAAACCCGGACGCCCATGGATGACGTCGCCGTGGAGGACGGCGCCGACAGCCTTGTCCGCCCCGATATCGACAATCTGCAAGAGCACCTGCCCGTCACCCAGCGCCACCTGGTCGCCGACGGCGATGTCGCAGAGGAGGTTCTCGTAGTCCACCTCCACCACCTCTGCGGTGCTCTTGTCGCCGCCGACTCTGATCTCCACTTCGGCTTCAGCCCGCAACTCCACGCCGTCGTGGCCGAAGCTGGCCGTGCGCACCTTGGGCCCGGGCAGATCCACCAGCACCCCCACGCGTTGCCGGGCCTCCCGAGCCACCTGGCGCACGCGGCGCATCCGGCCGAGAGCTTCGTCCAGCGTTCCGTGGGCCAGGCCGATGCGAGCCACATCCATGCCCGCTTCCACCATGGCCCGCAGCATCTCGGGCGACTCCGATGCCGGGCCGATGGTGGCGATGATCTTGGTGCGACGGGACACGACTTCTTACGCTATCGCCCTGTCAGGGGCGACTTTGCGTTCTCCAGCTGGGAACTCGCTTGCGCAAGGCGCTGCTAATTCATACGGGCCACTAGTTCATCCGGGACCGAGCCAGAGCGGCCAAGCGCTGAAGCTGCCCGCCGTCGCCGTTTTCGGCCGCGGCGGCCAGCTCCTCGAACCGGCGGGCCGCCTCGTCGAATCGGCCCCGCTCCAAGTTGACCATTCCCAGATGCTTCACCTCTTCAGGGGTGGCCGATGGGCACATGGTCCGCATTTCCAGCACCCATTCCAAGTTGGCGTAGTCCCTCTGCTGGACGTAGACGGCCCGAAGGTTTCCCAGCATTCGCTCCATGATCGAGGAGTGGCCCACCGGGGCCAGATACGCGGGATGAAAGCCGTTGCCCTCACCGTTGACCCGGCGGAAGAGCTCTTGGCACCCCCGGACGTCGAGAAGCGCCCCTCCTGCGAACACGTCGATGAACACGTCGGGCTCATTGCGGTCTCGGATCATGAAGTGGCCGGGCAACCCGATGCCCTCGAACTCACAGCCGACGCGCTCGCCGATGGCGATGGTGAGCACGGCGAGGCTGATGGGGATGCCGGTTCGGCGCCGCACGACCTCGTTCAGGAATGAGTTGCGGGGGTCGTAGTAATCCTCCCGGTTGCCGTGAAAGCCCAGATCGCCGAACAGCGAGAGCAGCACTCGCTCCCGGCTGGCGCCGTCGCATAGATCGGCCAGCGCGTCCAGCTTCTCAAGCTCGGCGTCCAAGTCCATGTCCGGGCAGCCGCAGGCGGCGATGCACAAGGCGCCTTCCTCGAGCGCGAACTCCTCGCCTTGCAACAGCTGCCCGAACTTCTCCACGGGATTCCAAGCCACCGCCGGGCAATCTATCTCGGCCTTTGGGCTTTCGCTTCCGCTGGGCACTCTGTCTCAGCCATTAGACTTTCGCCGGTGTCGGGCTGGCCCTTCTTGGATCACGAAGGCCCGATCCCCATCGCTCATCGGGGCGGCGCCGGGGAACATCCGGAGAACACCATGGCCGCGTTCGCCGCCGCCGTCGACCTCGGCTACCGGTATGTCGAAACCGATGTGCGCGCCACCCGAGACGGCGTGTTGGTGGCGTTCCACGATGAGAGCCTGAAGCGGCTCAGCGGACGGTCAGAGGCCATTGCCGACCTCGATTGGCGCGACCTGCAAACCGTCAGGGTCGGCGGCGGGCACGCCATCCCCCGCTTCGTTGAGCTGCTGGAGGCATGGCCCAATCTGCGGATCGCGGTCGACCCCAAGCATGAACAGGCCACCGCGCCGCTGATCGGCGCGCTCCAGCGGGCCGAAGCCATCGACCGAGTCTGCATAGGATCGTTCTCCGGCCGCCGCCTGGCGTTGGCGCGTCGGCTGGGCGGACCCCGGCTGTGCACCGGGCTCAGCCCCCGAGAGATCGGAAGGCTCCAGGCCGCAGCAGCCGGGCTTCCCCTGAAGGTCAAATCCGGGGCGTGCGCGCAGGTTCCGCCGACGGCCAGGGGCGTGCCGCTGATCCACCGGCGGTTCATCGATGCCGCCCATGCCCGAGGACTCGCAGTCCACGTGTGGACCATCGATGAGGCCGAAGAGATGCACCGGCTCCTCGATGCCGGGGTGGACGGCATCATGACCGACCGCCCCACCGTGCTTCGCGAGGTGCTCGCGGCGCGCGGCTCATGGAACTGACCGGGTGTTCTATACCCGCTCGCCTCTCACCTGCCGTTAGCCTGAGCGAGGTGAGCGGACCCGCGGTCGCCTTGCTGCACGGACTCGCTGGCTCGGCCCAGCGCACATGGGGCGACAATGCTTGGTTTGACCTGCTGGCCGATGCGGGCCGAACAGTGATCGGAGTCGATCTGATGGGGCACGGGTCCGCCCCCAAGCCCCGCACGCCCGAAGGCTACGCCGACTTCGAGCAGCATGTGATCGAGCACTTTCCCGACGAGCCCATCGACGCCGTCGGGTTCTCGCTGGGGGCCTACACCCTTTTGTCCATCGCCGCCCAGACCCCAGAGCGGTTTCGCAGGCTGGTGGTGTCCGGGGTGGGCAAGAACCTGTTCGAGCGGGACGAGGATCACAGCCGCATGATTCTGCACGCGGTCACCGGCGAACCCGATCCCGAGAACCCCGAAGCGCTCCACTTCTCCACCCTGGCCGACGATCCCGAAGCCGACCGAGCGGCACTCGCCGCCCTATTGGCCAGCCGCACCGCCTTCGACACCCGATGCCTGGCCGACGTGGCCGTGCCCGCCCTCGTGGTGGTGGGGGACAAAGACTTCGCCCACCCCGCCGATCAGCTGGTCGAGGCCCTCCCCGACGCCCGCCTCGTCGTCTTGACAGGGGTCGACCACTTCGCCACCCCCAAGTCCTTCGACTTCATCGACGCCGCCCT
>JAPOSH010000152.1 GCA_026709815.1 bacterium
CTCTTCCGTGCCGGCGATGCCCACCGGGAGGATCGGCACCCCGGTTCGAGCGGCCAGAAAAGCGGCGCCTCCGAATATCTCCCCCACCTGGCGGCCCGAATGGCGGGTGCCTTCGGGGAACACCAGCAAGGGCTCGCCCCGGCGCAGCAAAGCAATGGCCGCTTGCATCGTCCGCCGGTCCCCTGCCCCCCGCTGCACGGGAAACGATCCGATCATGGCGCTGATCCAAGTGCCGGCCCTGCCTTGGAACATCTCGATCTTGGCCAGCGACCGCACCGTCCGGGGGCATCGGGCGTTCACCAGCGGGCCGTCGAGGTTGGACCGGTGCACGGGGGCGATGATGAACGCCCCCTCCATTCTCAGCCGCTCGGCGCCGACCATTCTGGTGCGCAGGTAGGCGCCCCCCACCGCCCGGACCACCACCCGCAAAACCCGATAGAGGGCTCGGGCTCGCCGGGTCTGCCAGATGGCTGCCACCCGGTCTTCCAGATGCTGCTCAGACATCGCTTCCGACTTTAACCCCGGGACCGCCACAGCCGGTGCGAAACCCGGGGTGAGCCGTTTCCCGTGACGCGGCAATCTGATGACTGCGAGCGCCGAGGGGGTTACTAGCCTTTCGGCGTGGTCTCGTTCTTCGACACCCGGCGCCGGGAGATCGTGGCGTTCGAGCCGCTGGTCGAGGGCCGGGTGTCGATGTATGTGTGCGGGCCCACCGTGTACGACCATCCCCACGTCGGCCACGCCCGCACCGCGCTCACCTTCGACATGATCCGCCGGTATCTCCAATGGCGGGGCTACCAAGTCACCTTCGTCTCCAACATCACCGACATCGACGACAAAATCATCCACCGGGCGTCGCAGACCGGCGAAACCGAACCCGAACTGGCGGCCCGCTACGAGCGGGCCTACACCGAGCAGATGGACCGCTTCGGCATCGCCCGGCCCGATCACCGGCCCCACGCCACCGAGTATGTGGAGGAGATGGTGGAGTTCATCGGCGATCTGGCGGACCGGGGCGCGGCCTATGTCATCGAGAACAAGGGGGTGTACTTCTCAGTGGACGCCCACGCCCGCTACGGCGACCTCATCGGACGCACGCCCGAGGAGCTGCGGGAGGGCGCCGGCGCCCGGATCGAGGTGGATGAGGACAAGGCCGACCCGCTGGACTTCGCCCTGTGGAAAGCGGCCAAACCGGGCGAGCCGGTGTGGGACTCCCCGTGGGGACCGGGTCGCCCCGGCTGGCACATCGAATGCGTGGCCATGGCCACCGATCTGCTGGGCGAGGCCTTCGACATCCACGGCGGGGGCGACGATCTGGCCTTCCCCCACCATCAGAATGAGGTGGCCGAAGCCGAGGGCGCGGAGCTGGAATTCGCCCGCCACTGGATCCATGGGGCCATGCTCAACGTGAACGGCGAGAAGATGGCCAAATCACAGGGCAACTTCACCACCTTGTCCGACCTCCTGGATGCCTGTGACCCCCAGGCGCTGCGGCTCCTGATGCTCCAGACCCACTATCGCACGGTCATGGAGCTGAGCGACGACGCCTTGGCCGGCGCCGCCGGGGCAATGGAGCGGCTGAGAGCCTGGCATCGCCGGGCGACGGCCGCCGGGCTGGATCGATCAGCGGCCCCCGACCCCGACGCAATGGCCCGGTTCGCCGCGGCGATGGACGACGACTTCGGCACTCCGGCCGGGCTGGCGGTGGTGTTCGACCTGGTGCGGGAGGCCAACGCCGCGCTGGACGCTGGCGAGCCCGGGCGGGCGGCTGCCGCCCACGCCGCGGTGTGTGATCTGGCAGCCGCGCTGGGCCTGATGCTGGGCGAGCCGGCCCGAGAGGGCGACCGCGAACTGGCGGCCGCGATCAACAAGCTGGTGGCCGAGCGAGACGAGGCCCGCAAAGCCAAGGACTTCGCCGCCGCCGACCGAATCCGCGATCAGCTCGCCGACCGGGGAGTCGCCCTGGAGGACACGCCCAATGGCACCATATGGAGAACGATCTGAGACTGGAGGACGATCTGAGGCGACGCATCAGCAGGCTGCTCGGTCGGCCGGTCACCGGGATCGAGCTCATCGACGACTATTCCGGTACCACCCGGCGCACCCGGGCCCGCCTGCAGATGGCCGATGGCGACGCCCTGGCGGTGTTCGTGAAACGACCGTCTCGATCACCGGTGGCCCGGGCCTTGGTGGCCGTTCCCGGTCTGAGCCGGGCCGAAGTCGGCTTCTACGCCGAGCTGCGCGACCAGGTGCCGGTGGCCGCCCCCCGGTGCCATGGCGCCCGCGGCCGCCGGTGGAGTTTCACCGTGGTGCTGGAAGACCTGGCCGACTCCGGCGCAACCCTGCGATCGGCAACCGACACGCTCGGCGTCGGCGAGGCGGCCGCCCTGTTGGGCGCATTGGCCGCCATGCACCGCCAGTGGTGGGCAAAGACCGGATGCCGCCCATGGCTGGCTCAGAACCCCCGTCGAGAGCTGGCGCTGGGCGCGCTGCTCAGTCCGCCGCTGTGCCGGCTGGGGCTGAGGCGATCAGGCGCCGCCGTGCCCCGCGAGCTGCACCGGCCCGTCGCCCGCTATGCCCGCAATCGCCGGGCGGCCCACGGGGCCATGTCCGCCGGCCCGGCCACGCTGATCCACAACGACTGCCACCCGGGCAACCAGTTCGT
The DNA here is from genome assembly GCA_026709815.1 of bacterium. Taxonomy (GTDB): domain Bacteria; phylum Actinomycetota; class Acidimicrobiia; order Acidimicrobiales; family Bin134; genus Poriferisocius. The sequence goes on from JAPOSH010000152.1 coordinate 2,666, forward strand.
CACCGCCGACGGGCGTGTTGGCCTGCTCGACTGGCAGCTGTGCCGGGCCGGGCCGTGGGCCCGCGACGTGGCCTACCTGCTGGCCACCTCGCTGGATCCCGAGATCCGCCGAAGCGCCGAGCGGGATCTGCTGGCCGAGTACTTGGGCCGATTGGGCCCGGTCGCTCCGACTCCCGATGAGGCCTGGCTGGCCTATCGCCGCAACATCGTCTACGCGTTCGAGGCCATGCTGGTGACGGCCGCGGTGGGCGTGATGATGCCCGGACCCGCTTCTCTGGCCCTGGTCGAGCGCGCCGGTGTCGCAGCCGCCGACCTAGATTCATTCCGCGCCCTATGACCGAATCCTTCCCCCGCCGACACGCTCGCACCCGAGGCTTCACGCTGGGGGCGCCCCGCAGCTTCACCGTTTCCGACGACGGCGGCCGGGTGGCGTTCCTGCGCAGCACCTCGGGCCAAGATCCGACGAATCGGCTCTGGATGCTCGACGTCGCCACCGGCGCCGAGCGAATGGTGGCCGACCCGGCGCGGCTGCTGGCCGACCTCGGCGAGGAGGGCCTGCCGCCGGCTGAACGGGCCCGCCGAGAGCGGGCGCGCGAGAGCGGGGGGGGAATCGTGGCCTACGCCGGCGATCCCGGGCTGACCAAGATCGCCTTCGCCGTGGGCGGGCGAGTAGTGCTGGCCGACCTGGCCGACAATCTCATCGTCTCGCTGCCCGCCGAGTCTGGCGCCTTCGATCCCCGCCCCTCGCCCGACGGGCGGCGGGTGGCCTATGTCTGCGGCGCCGACCTGCGGGTCGTGGACGCCGCGGCCGACGGGCGCGACCGGCTGATCGCCGGCGAGCCGGGCGCCGCGGTCAGCTGGGGGTCGGCCGAGTTCATCGCCGCCGAGGAGATGGGCCGCAGCCGGGGATTCTGGTGGTCGCCTGACAGCCAGAGCCTGCTGGCGGCCCGGGTGGACACCGCCGAAGTGCCCGTGTGGCACATCGCCTCCCCCGCTGATCCCGCAGCGGCACCGACGCCGGTGGCCTACCCCGCCGCCGGCGCGGTCAACGCCGACGTCTCCCTGGCCATTCTCACCCTCGACGGCCGCCGGGTTGACGTGGCCTGGGACCGAGAAGCCTTCGAGTACTTGGCTCGAGCGGTGTGGGCGCCCCGGCGGAACCCCGTCATCGCCGTGCAGAGCCGCGACCAGCGCGCCCTGGCCGTCTTGGAGATCGACCCCGACAGCGGGGCAACCACTGAGATCGCCCGCCAGAGCGACGAGCACTGGGTGGAGCTGGTGCCCGGCACGCCCGCGTGGATGGGAGATCGCCTGGTGACCGCCGAGGACCGGGGCTCGGCCCGATGCCTGGTGATCGACGCCGAACCGGCCACTCCCGACACCTTGCAGGTGCGCAGCGTGGTGGCCGCCGACGAGCACCGGGTGGTGTTCACCGCGTCGGAGGATCCCACCGAAATCCACGTCTGGCAGCTCGACCGCGACGGCAGGCTCCACCGGCTGAGCGACCTCGCCGGCGTCCATAGCGCGGCCGCGGCAGGCGGGACCGTGGTGACGGCGCGGGCCGCGGGGCCCGGCCGAACGGCGGCCACAGAGGTGATGACCCCCACCGGGCGCATTCCGATTGCCTCGGCGGCGGCCGCGCCGCCATTGTCCCCGCGGCCCCGGTTCTGCGTGGTTGGCAGCCGAGAGCTGCGGGCCGCGGTGGTGTTCCCGTCGGATGACTCCGGCGCCGACGGGGACTCGCTCCCGGTGCTGCTCGACCCCTACGGCGGCCCCCATGCCCAGCGGGTGCTCAAAGCCCGCTCACCGTTTTTAGTGTCGCAGTGGTTCGCCGACCAGGGGTTCGCGGTGGTCGTCACCGACGGCCGGGGCACACCGGGGCGCGGCCCGGCCTGGGAGCGGGCGGTGGCCGGCGATCTGGCCCATCCGGTGCTCGAAGACCAGATCGACGCCCTCGATGCGCTGGCTGAGCAGCACCCGCGTCTCGACCTGAGCCGGGTGGCCGTCCGGGGCTGGTCATTCGGGGGCTATCTGGCCGCTCTGGCGGTATTGGCCCGGCCCGACCGCTTCCACGCCGCCATCGCCGGGGCGCCGGTCACCGACTGGCGGCTCTACGACACCCATTACACGGAGCGCTATCTGGGCCGCCCCGACCGCAACCCCGAGGCCTACACCCGCACGAGCCTGCTCGAGTTGGCCGGCGGGCTCTCCCGCCCTCTGCTGTTGATCTGCGGCTTGGCCGACGACAACGTGTTCGCGGCCCACACCCTTCGGCTGTCTCAGGCCCTGTTCGAAGCCGGCCGCCCCCACCAGGTGCTCCCTTTGCCCGGCGTGACCCACATGACCCCCCAGGAACAAGTGGCCGAGAATCTCCTGCTGCTCCAGCGGGCGTTTCTCTTCGACAGCCTCGACGCCGGCCCGCCAGAATGACCCCATGACCCGCATCACGTCTGACGGCGAGATCCTGTGCGGCATCCAGCTTCCCATCCAGGCCCAAAGCGAGCTGCTCCGCCAGCCTTGGGAACCCGACGCCACGGTGGCCGACTTGGTGGCCATCGCCCAGACCGCAGAGGAGGCCGGGCTGGGATTCGTGGGGGTGTGCGACCACATCGCCATCCCCGACAACGACTACGCCGCCCACATGTCCACCACCTGGTACGACACCGTGGCCACGCTCAGCTACCTGGCCGCGCACACCGGCGCCATCCGGCTGCTGTCGGAGGTGTACGTCATCGCCTACCGCCATCCGCTCATGACCGCCAAGGCCTTCACCACCCTCGACCGCCTCAGCGGGGGACGGGCGATCATGGGCGTGGGCACCGGTCATGTGGAGGCTGAGTTCGAAGCGCTGGGCCTGAACTTCGCCGACCGGGGCCGCATGGCCGACGAGGCCATCGACGCGGTGCGGGCTGCCGTTGAGGCGTCCGGCGGGTTCTGCGAGTTCAGCGGCGAGTTCTACCGCTTCAAGGACATGGGGGTGGGTCCCGCGGCCGTGCAGCGCGAGATCCCCATATGGGTCGGCGGCAGCAGCCGGCCAGCCCTGCGCCGAGTGGCGGAGCGAGGGGACGGATGGATCCCCATGCACACCCCCCGAGAGGCCATGGCCGAGCAGCTGGACTACATACGGGCCCATGCCGAGGCCGTGGGCCGAGACCCCAACGAGATCGACTTCGCCTGGATGGCCGGGTCGATCCACGTCGGCGAACCCACCGAAGGGGTCTTGCCGTCGGCACGGCCGGGGGTCAGCGGCCCGCCCGAGCAGGTTGCGGAGTGGCTCCGCTACGCCCACGATCTGGGCGCCTCGGTGCTGTTCGTGTGGTTCCGAGCCCGCGACGTCTCCGAGTACCGAGACCAGATCGCCGCCTTCGGCGCCGACGTGCTGCCCCTGCTTGCGGCCTGATCATGGGCGGCGTGCTAGCGGGAATGCGGGTGGTGGAGGGTTCGGCCTTCGTGGCCTGCCCGTCGGGGGGGATGACGCTGGCCCAGCACGGCGCCGACGTGATCCGCTTCGACGCCATCGGCGGGGGCATCGACTATCACCGCTGGCCGCTCACCCCCGACGGCCAGTCGCTGTACTGGCAGGGGCTCAACAAGGGCAAGCGCTCGATCCAAGTTGATCTCCGCTCCCCCGAAGGCCGAGAGCTCATCACCGCCCTGGCCACCGCCCCCGGTCCCGACGCCGGCATCTTCACCACCAACTTCCCCGCCGTCGGATGGCTGTCTTATGACAGCCTCCGCCGACACCGCGACGACCTCATCATGGTGGCCATCACCGGCAACCACGATGGCTCCACCGCGGTGGACTACACGGTGAACTGCGCCATGGGCTACCCCTGGCTCACCGGCGCCCACGGCACCGTCAACCATGTGCTGCCCGCCTGGGACGTCATCTGCGGCCAGACCGCCGCGCTGGGGGTGCTGGCCGCCGAGCGCCAGCGGTCCCGCACCGGCCAGGGCGGCCTGGTGAACCTGGCCCTGTCGGATGTGGCCCTGGCTGCGGTTTCCATGCTGGGCCATGTGGCCGAGGCCCAACTCCTGGGCGCCCAGCGCCCCCGCATCGGCAATGACGTCTACGGTGCCTTCGGGCGGGATTTCGAGCTGGCCGACGGCGAGCGCATCCAGATCGTGGCCGTCAGCGCCCGCCAGTGGCAGAGCGTCGTGGCGGCCTGTGGGATCGGCGACGAGGTGGCCGCGCTGGAAGCCGAGACCGGCTTGGACTTCACCCGGGCCGACGGCGATCGCTACTTGGCTCGCGACCGCCTCAATCCGCTGGTGGCCCGGTGGTGCGCCACCCGCAGCCTGGCCGACGCCTCAGCCGCGCTCGACGCCCAAGGGGCGTGCTGGGGCCGGTATCAGTCGATACTGGAGCTGGTGGCCGACGACCCTCGCTGCTCCACCGAGAATCCGCTGTTCGCCGAAGTGGATCATCCCGAAACCGGCCGGTATCTCACCCCCGGCCCTCCTCTGCGCTTCTCCGGCCACAACGGGGCCGACCCCGGCGCCGCCCCCCGACTCGGCCAGCACACCGACGAGGTGTTGGCGGGCGTGCTCGGCCTGTCGGCGACCGAGATCGCCGGCCTCCACGACCGCCGGGTCGTGGCCTGACCGCCGCACCGTGTTCGACCGCCGGGTCGTCGTGCTGTCCGCCCCAGGCTTGCGGGCGGAGCAGGCTCACCCCGGCTCGGGGCCGAGGATGGAGACGAAGGAGACCATCTCGCCGGGGTAGCCGCCGAGGTTGTGGACCAGGCCGAGGTTGCGGACGGACAGGTCGATTTGGCGGTCGGCGCCGGCTCGGCCCCGGAGTTGGAGCCAGCACTCGTAGTGCATGCGCAGGCCGGAGGCGCCCACGGGGTGGCCGAACGCCT
>JAPOSH010000238.1 GCA_026709815.1 bacterium
GATCATGCTCTTGGGCCGCACGATCGGCAACTTCCCCCCGGCCCCCCGCAAGGACTTCTTGGCCGCGGTGGCCGCCATCATGGCCCCCGGAGACACCTTTTTGGCGGGCTTCGACCTGGTCAAGGGCCGCGATCGGCTGATCGCGGCCTACAACGACCCCGAGGGGGTGACCGCAGCGTTCAACCGCAACGTGCTGTCGGTGATCAACCACCGTCTCGACGCCGATTTCGACCTCGATCAGTTCGAGCACGAGGCGGGCTTCGACAGCCAAGAGCAGTGGGTGGAGATGTGGTTGCGGTCGCGCTCTGAGCAGCGGGTGACCATCGGCGGGCTTGACATGACCGTGGACTTCGCCCGCAACGAGCGCATGCGAACCGAGATCAGCGCCAAGTTCCGTCCGGAGAATCTGGCGCCCGAACTCGCAGCGGTGGGCCTGGCGATGGAGCGCCTCTGGACCGATGCCCGCGGTGACTACGCTTTGACCCTGTCGCGCATGGTGCGGTGACGAGGCCTGGTGACCAGGGTCTGGTGTCGGCGTCTTGGTCCAATGCTGGACAGTCGGCAGTGGGGCGCGAGTAGGGTCTTCATGTAAGCCACGCTGATGGAGTGGGCCTTTGCCAGCAACGGTGGTCGTCGGGACGCAATGGGGTGACGAGGGCAAGGGCAAGTTCACCGACCTCCTCGCCCGCGACATGGACTTGGTGGTGCGCTACCAGGGCGGGCACAACGCCGGTCACACCCTGGTGGTGGACGATCAGACGTTCAAGCTTCAGCTCGTGCCCAGCGGGGTGCTCTATCCCCATGTGACCCCGGTCATCGGCAACGGCGTGGTGGTCGATCCCGCCGTGCTCATCGACGAGATGGACCGCCTGGCCGCCGTAGGGGTGGATTGCACCAACTTGCGGATCAGCGGCAACGCCCACCTGATCTTCCCCTACCACCAGACGCTGGACGTGGTGGCCGAGCGGCATCTGGGGCGCAACAAGCTGGGCACCACCAAGCGGGGCATCGGACCGGCCTACGCCGACAAGGCGGCTCGGGTGGGGCTGCGAGTGCAGGACCTCCTGGACCCCGCGATATTCCGGGAGAAGCTGGGCGTGGTGCTGCACGAAAAGAACCCGCTTTTGGCCAAAGTGTACAACCGGCTGCCGTTTGAGCCGGACAAAGTGGCCGACCAGTACCTGGACGAGTGGGCCCCCCGTCTGGCGCCGCACATCGCCGACACCGTGGGGCTGATCCACGAGGCGCTGGAGGCTCGAAAGGACGTGCTGTTCGAAGGGGCCCAGGCCATGTTCTTGGACCTCGATCACGGCACCTATCCGTTCGTCACCTCCTCCAACCCGGTGGCCGGCGGGGCCTGCGTGGGGGCGGGCGTCGGCCCTCGCCACATCGACCGGGTGATCGGGATCACCAAGGCCTACATCAGCCGGGTGGGCTCGGGTCCGTTCCCCTGCGAGCTGACCGACGAGATCGGCGACCATCTGGTGGACGTGGGCCGGGAGTACGGAACCAACACCAAGCGCCGCCGCCGCTGCGGTTGGCTCGACACGGTGATGCTCCGCCACGCGGTGCGGGTGAACTCTCTGTCGGATTTGGCCATCACCAAGCTCGACGTGCTGAACGCCCTCGACCCCATCAAGGTCTGCGTGGCCTACGAGGTGGACGGGGAGCGCCGCAGTTCGATGCCCTATCACCAGTCGGAGATCCACCGGGCGGTGCCGGTCTATGAGGAGCTGCCCGGTTGGCGTGTCGACCTGAGCGAGGTCGGCGATCGCTCAGAGCTGCCCCGGGCGGCAGAAGAGTACCTGCGCTTCATCGAGGATCAGGCCGGCGTGCCCGCCACCATGGTGGGATTGGGCCCCGGACGAAACCAGTTCATCAACTTCAGCCCGGTGCCGGCTTCGTGAAGGTGTGCGTCGTCGGTCAGGGTGGTCGCGAGCATGCGCTGGCTGATGTGCTGGGCCGGTCGTGCGAGGTGGTGGTCACCCCCGGCAATCCCGGAATTGCCGGCTCGACTCCGGCGCCGGCGAGCGAGATCGACGCCGACCTCTATGTGATCGGCCCGGAGGCCCCGCTGGTGGACGGGCTGGCCGACGAGCTGCGGGCTTCGGGCGGGCTGGTGTTCGGCCCCAGCGCCGACGGGGCCCGGCTCGAGGGGTCGAAGGCATGGATGAAAGAGGTGCTGGCCGCGGCCGGGGTGCCCACCGCGGCCCACGGCTCGTTCAGCGGGCTCACCGAGGCCCTCGGCTTTCTTCACACCATGAGCGATCTGTTCGTGATCAAGACCGATGGCCTGGCCGCGGGCAAGGGTGTGCTGGTCACCGAGGATCGGGACGAGGCCGCCGCCGCAGTGCGGTCCTATCTGTCGGGGGAGGCCTTCGGCGATGCCGGCCGCCGGGTGGTGATCGAAGAGGGCCTCACCGGCCCCGAGCTCTCGGTGCTGGCGGTGTGCGACGGCTGTCGGGCGGTGCCGTTGGCGCCGGCCCGGGATTTCAAGCGTCTCGGCGATGGCGATGCAGGCCCCAACACCGGCGGCATGGGGGCGTACTCCCCGGTGCCGGGGGCGGGTGCCGACGTGGTGGACGAGGTCATGGACCGCGCCGTGCTGCCCACCCTGGCCGAGCTGGCCCGGCGGGGAATCCACTATCGGGGTGTGCTCTACGCCGGGCTGATGCTCACCCCGGAGGGCCTCAAGGTGCTGGAGTACAACGTTCGCTTCGGCGATCCCGAAGCCCAAGTGGTGCTGCCCCGCCTGCGATCCGATTTAGCCGACCTGCTGGCGGGCGCCGCTGCCGGAGCGCTCACCGATTCGCCGGTTTATGGAGACGACGCCGCGGTGACGGTGGTGTGCGCTTCCGAGGGCTATCCCGCTTCTTCGAGAACCGGCGATGTGATCGCCGGGATGCAGGAGGCCAACGCCCTCGAAGGGGTGACGGTCTACTGCGCCGGAGTGGCGGCCGCCGATGCCGGCCGGCTCGGGGCCGCTCCGACCCATCAGCGCGGTGGGGAGCTGCTGACCGCCGGGGGTCGGGTGCTCAACGTCACCGGTCAGGGTCCCGATTTGGCCACTGCCCGAGAGCGGGCCTACGCCGGGGTCACCCACATCGCGTGGCCGGGCCGCTACGTTCGCTTCGACATCGCCGCGGAGGCGGTTGAGAGCTCTACACGGAGGGAGTCGCCATGAGCTTGAAGGTTGCGGTCATCATGGGATCCTCCAGCGACGAGGCCGCCATGGCCCCGGCCCGCACCACGCTGGAGCAGTTCGGCGTGGAGTGCCACTGGGAGGTCATGTCGGCCCACCGCACGCCGGAGAAGGTGCGCCGGTTTGTGGCCGGAGCCCGCGACAGCGGGTTCGGGGCCATCATCTGCGGCGCGGGCATGGCCGCCCACCTAGCAGGCGCGGCGGCGGCGCAGACCACGCTGCCGGTGATCGGCGTGCCCTTGGCCGGCGGGGCGTTGAACGGCGTGGACTCCCTGTACTCCACTGTGCAGATGCCCAAGGGGATCCCAGTGGCCACGGTGGCCATCAACGGCGCTGCGAACGCGGCGTTGCTGGCGGTGCAGATTCTGGCGGTATCCGACACCGGGCTCGCCGACCGTCTAGCCGCCCATCGAGCCGAGATGGCCGGTGGCTGACCGCGACTTTCGCCCGGAGCATCGGCGGCATTCCCCGAGAGCGCGCCGGTGAACGACGAGGAGCTGATCCCCGACGTCCTAGCCGACCGCTACGCCAGCGCGGCCATGGCCGCCATCTGGTCGCCCACGGGCAAGGTGAAGGCTGAGCGCCGGTTGTGGGTGGCGGTGCTCGAAGCCCAGAGGGATCTGGGGATCGAGGTGCCCGAAGGCGCAGTCGAGGCCTACCGGGACGCCATCGAGGAGGTGAGCCTGGACTCCATCCGAGAGCGGGAGCGGGTCACCCGCCACGACGTGAAGGCCCGCATCGAGGAGTTCTGCGCGCTGGCCGGCCACGAGCACATCCACAAGGGGATGACGTCGCGCGACCTCACCGAGAACATCGAACAACTCCAGATACTCCAATCGTTGCGATTGGTTCGGCGAAAACTGGCGGCGGTGGTCTGCGCCCTCGGGCGGCAGGCGGAGGCCCACGCCGAGCTGATAATGGTGGGCCGCTCCCACAACGTTGCCGCCCAGGCCACCTCGCTGGGCAAGCGCTTCGCCAACTGCGGCGAGGAGGCTTGGGCCGCGCTGGAGCGGATGGACGGCCTCCTGCGCCGCTACCGGCTGCGCGGCCTGAAGGGGCCCGTCGGCACCCAGCAGGACCAGCTCGACCTGTTCCTCGGAGACGCCCACAAGGTGAGGGCTTTGGAGCAGCGGCTGGCCGAGCACCTGGGGTTTTCCGCGGCGATGGCCAGTGTGGGGCAGGTGTACCCCCGATCCCTGGACTACGACGTGGTCAGCGCGCTGGTGCAGGCGTCGTCGGCGCCCGCCAACTTGGCTCGGACCATCCGGCTCATGGCCGGACACGATCTGATCTCCGAGGGGTTCCAGGCCGGGCAGGTGGGCTCGTCGGCCATGCCGGGCAAGCGCAACGCCCGCACCTCCGAGCGCATCTGCGGGCTCGCCGCAGTGGTGCAGGGGTACGCCGACATGATGGCCGCGCTGGTGGGCGACCAGTGGAACGAGGGCGACGTAAGCTGCTCGGTAGTGCGCCGGGTGGCCCTGCCCGGCGCCTTTTTGGCTCTCGACGGCCAACTCGAGGCGACACTGGTGGTGCTGAAGGAGCTTGTGGTGTCCGAAGAGGCGATTGCGGCCGAGTTGGCCGCCAACCTGCCCGCCCTCACCGCCACCCGGATGCTGATGGCCTCGGTGGCTGCCGGCGCGGGCCGAGAGGAAGCCCACCGAATCGTCTCTGAGCACGTTTTGCGGGGAGAGGGGTTCTTCGCGGCCGTGGCGCAGGATGAGCGGCTGCCGATAACGCCCGTCACCGTGGAGCGGATCAAGAGCGAAATCCTCGTTCTGGCCGGTGCCGCGCCGGCGCAGTCCCGGGCGTTCGCCCGTCGGGCTCAGCAGCTGGCAGAACAGCACCCCGACGCCGCTCGCTACCAACCGGAGCCCATATTGTGACCATCAACCTGCCCCCCGTTCATTCCGGAAAGGTCCGCGACGTCTTCGACGCGGGCGCCGACCGCCTGCTGATGATCGCCTCCGACCGGATATCGGCCTTCGACGTGGTGATGGACGAGCCTGTTCACGACAAGGGGCGGGTGCTGACCGCCATGTCGGCCTATTGGTTCGAGACCCTGGCCGATGTGCTGCCCAGCCATCTCATCTCCACCGACGCGGCCGACTTTCCCCCTGAGGCCCAGACCAGCGGGGTCGCCGGTCGAGCGATGCTGTGCCATCGGGCTGAGATGCTGCCCATCGAGTGCATCGTGCGGGGATATCTGAGCGGCTCGGCCTGGAAGGAATACCAGAGACAGGGCACCATGCACGGCCAGGTGCTGCCAAGGGGGCTCAGGGAGTCGGATAAGCTGCCCGAGCCGGTGTTCACTCCCTCCACCAAAGCCGAGTCGGGCCACGACGAGAACATCTCCTACGACCAGGCGGTGGAGCTGGTGGGCGCCGAGTTGGCCGAACAGGCCCGGACGGCATCGCTGGAGCTGTATCGCCGAGCCTCGGAGACGGCGGCCCGCAAGGGCATCATCATTGCCGACACCAAGTTCGAGATGGGCATAGTGGGCGGCACCCTGGTGGTGGCCGATGAGGTGCTCACTCCCGACTCATCCCGCTTCTGGCCGGTAGGCGGATGGGCGCCGGGGGCCACGCCGCCGTCCTATGACAAGCAGCCGGTGCGCGATTATCTCAGCACCCTGGACTGGGACAAGCAGTATCCGCCCCCGCCCCTTCCTGAAGAGGTGATCGCCGCGAGCGCCGCTCGCTATGTGAGCGCCTATGAGATCATCACCGGCCGCAGCTTCGCCGACTGGCCCGGCGGCTCATGAGCGAAGCATTCTGCGTGACCGTAGAGGTGAGTCTCCGGGAGGGGATAGCCGATCCGGAGGGCTTGACCATCGAGCGGGCGCTGCCCGCGCTGGGCTTCAACGGCGTGAGCGATGTTCGAGTGGGAAAGCGCTTGTGCTTTCGGGTTCATGCTGTCGGCGAAGCTGAGGCCCACCGACAGGTGGAGGCGATGTGCGAGCGTTTTCTCGCCAACCCTGTGATTGAAGAAGTGGGCATTTCGCTTCGCCCGGCCACATGAGCGTGCCCTTTCACCGCCCCTGCATGGAGAGCGCATGACCGCCAAAGTGGGCGTGGTGGTGTTTCCCGGTTCGAATTGCGAGCAGGATGTGATCGAGGCGGTTGAGACCGTAGGCGGTTCTGGCCGATTGCTCTGGCACAAAGACCACTGTTTGGGTGATGTGGACGCGGTCGTGCTGCCCGGCGGGTTCGCCCACGGGGACTATCTCCGCGCCGGCGCCATGGCCCGATTCTCGCCGATTATGGACTCGGTCGCCGACTTCGCTCGCCAAGGCGGACCGGTGGTGGGGATCTGCAACGGCTTCCAGATCCTTGCCGAAGCGCAACTCTTGCCCGGGGCTTTGTACAAGAACCGGGGGTTGAGGTTCTTGTGCCAGTCCGAAACCTTGCGGGTGGAGTCGGTCAACTCGGTGTTGACTCGGGGCCTCTCCCCAGGTGACGAGCTGTGCATCCCCATCAACCATTTCGAGGGAAACTACATCTGTTCTGAGGAAACCCTGGTCGCCTTGCGCGACAAGGGACAGATCGTGCTCACCTATCGGGACAACCCCAACGGGGCTACCGCCGATATTGCCGGCATTTGCAACGAGAACGGCAACGTGGTGGGGCTAATGCCTCACCCCGAGCGGGCCGCTCATCCGTTGCTCGGCAGTACCGATGGTGCGCTCTTGCTGAAAGTACTGCTCAGCGATGGCTAGCCGGCGGAGCGAGTGCGGGCCACGCCGGCTGCTTTCAGCACGCTGGCCGGAACGCCTACCTCACGCCAGGCCGCATAAGAGATGCCCTTGCGATTGCTGTACTCGGCGGCAATCGAGATGAATTCACTCTCGACGCTGCTGATGTCCACCGTTTGCTCTTCTGCGGCCAGTTCGGCTTCCAAGTCCATGAGCTCTTGGATCAGATGAACTCGCTTCAACGGCTTGGCCTGGGCGATCTCGTCGGGGAGCTCGGAGAGGCGGGCCTGCATTTTTTCGGAAGAGCGCTGCCGGCCTCGCTTGGGCTTGGTCTGGTCAAGCGCCGACAGATAGCGGCTGACTGTCCGGCCCTGGGCTTGTCCGAGCGCCCGAGCAGTTTTGACTTCTTCAGATACCATTTTGGCTCTCTTTCTGTTCCAATAAGCCTTTTGGCGGAATCTATTCAACTAGGTGTTGGGCGCGTGTTCAAATCTTTCTGCGAATATGCGTGGCGCTCATCGGGATTGGTTCATGGCGGATGTTGAGATGAGCGAGCCGATACACCGGTCGTTGGGCCTGACAGATGAAG
>JAPOSH010000074.1 GCA_026709815.1 bacterium
CGTCGACGGCCCGGCGCTGGTCCTCCCGTGCGGCCACGGTCTTCTTGTACTCGTCGTGGTTCTGCCAGCCGCCCAGCTCCAGCAATTCTTGTTGGTCTTTTAAGCTCATCGGCGCCCGCTTATGCGACTCGGCCACCATGCCGCCCTGATCGGCGGACAAGCGCCCGTGCTGCACCGCGCTGAGCATTTCGGGCAGGGCTTTCAGCCCTTCGGCGGTGCGGGCCAGTTGGCGGGCTTTGTGGGCGCTGACGCCGAACTAGTGGCATAACGACGTCGCGGCGCTGCGCCCCTCCAACTCGCCATAACGGGCGATCAGCCCGACCAGATACCCCTCCGCCCGACGGCGAAACGAATCAGCCTCACCCATCAAACCCAGCAGCTCCGAAGCGCTGGCCTCGGAGAAATCAGGAAACCCGAAACCCCCGGCAACACCAGCTCTATCAGCACTTCTGCTGGCACCAATTGCGCTGGGAATCGCTCCGAACTCCATACATGCAATTATACCAACTCCAGTGACAAAAACCACCCGAAATAAGCCAGAATATAGCTAAAAATCGGAAAAATTATAGGGAACTCCCGATCAGAATTCCTTTGCGATCTCGACACAGCTCCTCCTTATAGAGCATGCTTCCACGAAAAGGGGGGAAGCTCAGGCGGGCAGCGAGGGCTCGAAGCGGTGGGGTATCCGCGACTTCGGCGGCTTCACGCTCTACCGTTTTGTGTTGTGCACATGCGAGCAGCGGTCATCCTCGGCGGCGGGGGGCTGGTCACCCGCCACAATGAAGGAGAGTTAGAAGTGCTGATGGTCCATCGTCCCAAGCACCTCGACTGGTCGCTGCCCGCGGGCAAGCTGGATCCGGGTGAAACCCTGGCCGAGTGCGCGCTGCGGGAGGTGTACGAGGAGACGGGGCACATCTGCGAGCTGGGCCGCGAGCTGGGCGTCGTGAGCTACACCGATCGCCGCGGCCGAGCCCGCCAGGTCCACTACTGGGAGATGGATGCCATCGCGGGCAGTTTCGCTCCCAGTGCCGAAGTCGACGCCATCGCCTGGGTGCCCGTGCGCGAGTCATTGGACTGTTTCACCAGCGAGCGCGACGTGAAAATGGTGAGCGCGTTTTTGGCCTTGTCAGGCGAGGGCGCGTTGGCCTGATCTCGGCCACCTCAAAGTTTTCTTCCCCGTTCATCTTCTGTTCAGACACTCGCGGCCCCGCAGAAACCACATTCTCCTAATTTGGTAGCTGACCTTTTGCGCTGATCGGTGTGTTCAGCGTGCATCCAAGGAGGACATGTGAGGTTACAAAAACTGCTCGTGTTGATCATCGGGCTCATAACGACGTTCGCGCTCGTCGCAGCTGCCTGCGGCAACGACGACGATGACGGGGCGGCAGCCCCGAGCACCTCAGAGCAGCAAAGCAGCGGCAGCGATGCCCAGCCTGCTCCGGCGGGAACGGTTTCTGGTTCGGTGACGATTTCGGGTTCTTCGACGGTGGAGCCGATTTCGGTTCGGGTGGCTGAGTTGTTTGAGGATGTGCAGCCTGATGTTGCGGTGACGGTTGACGGTCCGGGCACGGGGGATGGTTTCAAGCTGTTCTGTGCGGGTGAGACTGATATTTCCGATGCCTCTCGTCAGATCAAGGACTCTGAGGCTGAGGATTGCGCCGAGTCGGGTGTTGAGTGGGTCGAGCTTCGGGTGGGCATCGACGGCATCGCGGTGATGACGGGCGAGAGCAACCCGGTGGAGTGTGTGACGTTCAACGACATTTACGGTCTGGTCGGCCCGGAGTCCACTGGTTTCGGTTCGTGGTCTGATGCCGGTTCGCTCGGGCTGGCTACTTCTGATCTGCCTGATGCTGATTTGGACATTTACGGTCCGGGCGAGGAGTCGGGCACGTTCGACAGCTTCATCGAGATCGTGTTGGAGGACATTGCCGACGAGCGGGGCCAGGACGCCACCACCCGTCCTGATTACAACGCCAATGCTGATGACAATGTGATCATTCAGGGCATCCAGTCGAGCGATACCAGCTTCGGCTGGGTCGGGTTCGCTTTCGCGGCCAACGCGTCAGGGGTGAAGCTGCTCGACGTGGACGGCGGCGACGGCTGTGTGGGTGCCAATGCGAACACCATCGCCTCGGGTGAGTACCCGGTGTCGCGGTCGCTGTACATCTATGTGAACAAGGCCAAAGCCGAGGCCAGCCCGGCGGTGAGCGCCTATGTGGACTTCTACATGAGCGACGAGGGCCTCGGCACCGCCGTGGCCGACGTCGGCTACGTCAACCTCACCGACGAGGCCAAGGGCGCCACGAGGGCCAACTGGGCGGGCCGCTAGACCCCGCTCAGAGCAGGGTTGAGAAGTCGAGCACCTGTTGCCAGTGTCGAGCGCCTGTTGCCAGTAGCGTGTGGCCGTGAGCGACACCAGGGTCGATCCTGCCGGAGGGTTCTCCATCGAATCGCTGAAGGCGAACCCCCGGCAGGCCCGCAGGGAGCGTTTGATCCGCGACTCGCTCGGGGCCACCGCACTGGTATCGGTGTTCATCTCCGCCCTGATCATCTGGTCGCTGTTCTCCGAGGCCTGGACGTTCATCTTCGAGGTGGACTGGGGCTCGGTCTGGGACATCGGCTGGTTCCCCCGCCGAGGCATCTACGACATCAAGACGCTGATCGTGGCCAGCTTGATCGTCACCGGCATCGCGATGATCGTGGCCGGCCCGCTGGGTCTCGGGGCGGCCATCTATTTGTCAGAGTACGCCCGTCCCGGTGTTCGTCGAACGCTCAAGCCCGTCTTGGAGATTCTGGCCGGGATTCCCAGCGTGGTGCTCGGCTTTTTCGCTCTGAAGTGGATCGCTCCCAATCTGGTGGAGACCCTTTTTGGCGGACCTGCTGCCGGCTCCCTGCTCGCCGCCGGCATCGGTGTGGGGGTGCTGGTGGTCCCCCTGGTCGCGTCCATCTCCGAAGACGCCATGAAAGCGGTGCCGATGGCGTTGCGGGAAGCATCCTCAGGCTTGGGGGCCCGCAAAGTGATGACCACGATGCGCGTTGTGCTGCCCGCCGCGGTCTCAGGGCTGATGGCGGCGTTCATCGTGGCCATCTCCCGGGCACTCGGGGAGACCATGATCGTGTTCATGGCCGGCGGGGCCGCGCAGACTGCGGTCTACACCCACAGCGCGCTGGACGGCAGCCTCACCATGACCGCGGGGATGACCTCGTTGGCCCGCGGCACCGACAACGTGGTCGGTGAGGGCCTCACCTTCCAAAGCCTTTTCTTTGTGGGCCTGGTGCTGTTCGCGCTCACCTTCGCCTTGAATCTGATAGCCGACCGGTTCGTCCACCGGGTGCGGGAGCAGTACTGATGGCCAAGGCGCGGCTGGTCGGAGACCGCACCAACAAGGTGATGGTGCAGGCCATGGAGCGCCGCTCCACCGATGTGCGGGGCCGCGTCTTCCAGATATCCCTGCTGGTCACCCTGCTGGTCTCGCTGTTCATTCTGGCCGTTTTGATCGTGGATGTCGTGATGGATGGCTGGGGCATCCTCACCGGCCGGCCGGGAGGATTCTTGGGCGGTACCATGCGGTCGCTGTCCGATGACCCGAAGCTGGGCGTGCATCAAGCTTTGGTGGGCACATTCTGGATCGCCGTGTTCGTGGCCGTATTGGCCTTTCCCATTGGCATTGGCGCCGCCATCTGGTTGGAGGAATACGCCCCCAAGAACCGCTTCACCCGATTCATCGAGTTGAACATCCGCAACCTCGCCGGGGTTCCCTCGATCGTCTACGGGCTGCTGGGATTGTTCTTGTTCGTGAACCATCTGGAAGGCGTGACCGGCGGCAAGTCCATCGCGTCGGCCGGCATAACGCTGGCCATCTTGGTGCTGCCCATCGTGGTCATCACCGCCCAGGAGGCCATTCGAGCGGTGCCGCAAGGGCTCAAAGAGGGGGCCTATGGCGTGGGGGCCACGAAGTGGACCATGATCCGCAGCCAGGTCTTGCCCTATGCCGCCCCCGGCATTCTCACCGGCACGCTCTTGTCCATGTCGCGGGGAATCGGCGAAGCCGCACCGCTGCTGCTGGTGGGCGCGGTGAGCGGCCGGCTGGGAAGGGACTCTGGCTTCTTCGACTTCGGCGACATCAACGCTGATGCGTTCATGGCCATGCCCGTGATCATCGTGGAGTGGGTGCAGAACTCGGGACGCGATCCGGGTTTCGCCGAAGCGGCGGCCGCGGCCATCGTGGTCCTGTTGGTGTTCGTTATCCTGATGAACGCAACCGCCATCTTCTTGCGCAACCACTTCGAGAACAAGCGAGGGTGATTCGTGAATACAGTCTCTCAGCAAGCGAGGTTCGATCAGATGGCGCAGACAGAACCCGAGCCCTCCCCGACCATCGGCTTGGACGTTGACCGCAAGGTTGGGCACGCCTCCCCTGAGTCCGCGCTCAGCACCGTCTTCGAGGTGGAGAACCTCGATGTGTACTACGGCAGCTTCCGAGCGGTGCATGGGGCGACGTTCACGGTCTACGAGCATGAGATCACCGCCATGATCGGTCCCTCAGGATGCGGCAAGACAACCGTGCTCCGCTGCTTCAACCGGATGAACGACCTCATCCCCGGTGCGAAGGTGGAGGGCCGCTTGGACTTCCGCAACGTGCCCATCTACGACCCGCGGGTGGACCCGGTGGAGGTTCGCCGCCGCATCGGCATGGTGTTCCAAAAGCCCAATCCGTTCCCCAAATCGATCTATGACAACATCGCCTTCGGCCCCCGGGTCACCGGGATGGCCAAGAAGAAGGGCGAGCTCGACACCATTGTGGAGCGGTCGCTGCGCCGGGCTGCCCTGTGGGACGAGGTGAAAGACCGGCTGAAGGACTCCGCGCTGGGTCTGTCCGGCGGCCAGCAGCAGCGACTGTGCATCGCTCGGGCCATTGCCGTGGACCCCGATGTGCTGCTGATGGATGAGCCGTGCTCGGCTCTCGACCCCATAGCCACCACCCGCATCGAAGACCTGATGCAAGAGATCAAGGACGATTACACCATCGTGATCGTCACCCACAACATGCAGCAGGCCGCCCGCATCAGCAACCGCACCGCCTTCTTCACCGCTCAGCTCGACTCCACCACCGATCAGAGGTGTGGGCTGCTGGTGGAATACGACCGCACCGAGACCATCTTCTCGAACCCCTCTGACGAGCGGACCGAGAACTACGTCACCGGGCGGTTCGGCTGAGCGACTTTCAGGGGGACGCAGTGGGCGAGCTGAGGAAGTCCTTCCACGAGGAGCTGGACGAGATCCAGTCAGGCATCGTTCGGATGGCCGCGCTGGTCACCGAAGCCGTGCCCCGGGCCACCGAGTCGCTGCTGGAGTCCAACTTGGGGCTGGCCCAAGAGCTCATCACTGCCGATGACCACCTCGACGACCTCTCCGTGCACCTCGAGGAGCGATGCCATCATGTGCTGGCCCTGCAGGCGCCCATGGCCAGCGATCTGCGGGCCCTCAGCACCGCGTTGCGTCTGAACGCCGAGCTGGAGCGGTCGGGCGACTTGGCGGTGAACATCGCTAAGGCCACCCGGCGCATCTACGGCACCCGATACGACGCCACCCTGCGCGGGCTGCTGGTGAGGATGAGCGACGAGGCCTGCCGACTGCTCCGCTTGTCCATTGACTCATATGTCGACCGCAATGCTGGGCTGGCCGCAGCCCTCGACGACATCGACGATCAGCTCGACAATCTCAACCGCGAATGCGTGCAGGCGGTGTTCCAGGCCCACAACGATGCTTGCATCGACCTCCAAGCCGCCGTGCAGCTCTGTCTGATCAGCCGGTATTACGAGCGCATCGGCGATCATGCGGTGAACATCGGCGAGCGGGTGGTGTACATGGTCACGGGGTGGCTCCCCGAGTACACGGGGTCGGCCCGGCTGCAGATCCGAGAGCATTACCAACTCGGAGAGGCTGACGACGAGACCATCGAGGAGTGATCGCTGTGATGCCCGCTGCCTCTCGCCCAAGGCCGGGGAGGTCGAGATGATCTTGATTCTGGTCCGGCCGGGGAGGTCGAGATGATCTTGATCATCGTCGCTGTGGTCGCACTGGTGGGCTTTGTGGTGGTCGGGGTGGTGGCGTGGCGCGAGCACCGGCATTTCGTCGATGCCGAGGAAAGCTGGCGCCGCGACGACGAGATGCACCGCCGCCACGAAGACGAGGTGGCTGAGAGCGAGCACCGGCTCCGGCTGTCGTTGGATGCCATCGCCCAAGGACTGGTGGTGGCCGACGCCGGCGGGAACGTGCTGTACCGCAACTCCTACGCCCGCCAGTTCACCGAGGCCCGCCACGGAGAGGCTCTGGTGGAAGCGGCTGTGGCCGAGCTGCTGGCGGAGGCGGCCGCCGGGAGAGCGGTGGAGCGGGAGGTGGAGCTGTTCGGACCGCCGCGGCGCTGCATATTCGTCAACGCCCTGCCGCTTGAGCTCGAAGGCCGAGATTACGGCTCGGTGGCCCTCATCGACGACATCACCGAGCCTCAGCGACTAGATGCCATGCGCCGGGACTTCGTGGCCAACATCAGCCATGAACTCCGAACTCCGATGGGCGCGCTCAGCCTGCTGGCCGAGACTCTGGCGGAAGAGACCGATCCCGAGGTGGCCTCTCGACTGGCGACGCGGGTGCAGACCGAGGCTATTCGGCTTTCCGCCGTTATGGATGATCTGCTGGAGCTCAGCCGGATCGAGAGCGATGAGTCATCAGAGCGGGCGCCGGTGGCCGTCCAGCAGGTGATCAACGATGCTTTTTCCCGGCTGAAGCCGGTGGCCGAATACAAGCAGGTGCCCATAGAGGCCGTCCTGCCCGCCTTCGACATCGTGGTTCGGGCTGATCGCCGACAGCTCGCCTCGGCGGTGTACAACCTCCTCGACAACGCAGTGAAGTACTCCGAGGCCCATCAGACCGTCAGGCTCTCAGCTTGGCTGGCCGATGGCAGCGTTGAAGTCGAGGTGCGCGACCAGGGCTGTGGCATCCCGCTGCGCCACCAGAGGCGTATTTTCGAGCGCTTCTACCAGGTGGACCGGTCGAGAGGGCACATTGACGGCGGCGTGGGGCTGGGTTTGGCGATCGTGAGCCATGTGGCCGCCAACCACGGCGGTGAAGTCCGAGTGGAGTCCGCTGAGGGGGAGGGCTCGACGTTCACACTGGTGCTGCCCGCATCCGATGCAGCCCCCCCTGGGGCCGCGGCCGGCACCGATCGGCGGGAAGAGGCCGCCACTGTTGACGCCGGGGCCCCGCAGCCGATCGGAGCGAGCAGATGAGCGGG
>JAPOSH010000244.1 GCA_026709815.1 bacterium
GCGACGGCGCCTTCTTCCAATTCCTCAACGCCGGCAAGCGCAGCACGGTGGTCGACCTCGCCGACGCCGGGAGCCGGGAGCGGTTCCGGGCGCTGGCTGCCACCGCCGATCTCGTCGTTGAAGACCTGGGCGCCGGCGCCGTCGAGTCGATGGGGCTGGGCCACGCCGAGTTGGCCCGGGCCAACCCGTCTGTGGTGATGCTGTCGATCTCGCCGTGGGGCCGGGGCGGGCCGTGGGACCATCGCCCGGCCAACGAGTTCACCCTCCAAGCCTGGGTGGGCTCCACCCACAGCCGAGGCATTCCCGGCGAGATGCCGCTGGGGGTGGGAGGCCAGCTGGGGGATTTTCTCGTTGCGGCCAACGCCGGGGCGCTGGGACTGGCGGCGCTGACGGCCGCCCGCCAAGACGGCGCCCCCGGCGAGCATGTGGACGTGTCGGCCTATGAGGCCATGACCACCAGCTTCGTGGTGTACGCCCACCTGTATGCGGCGTACGCCTCCGAGTCCCGCACCGGGGCCGCCCGCTCGATCGAGATCCCCTCGGTGGAGCCGGCTAAAGACGGGTGGGTGGGGTTTTGCACCATCACCGGCCAGCAGTTCAAGGACTTCTGCGTGGTCATCGACGACCCCGACATGGCCGAGGATCCGAGGCTGGCCAGCGGCGACGGGCGGATGGACCACCGCGACGAAGTCTGGCGCCGCATCGCCCGCTTCACCGAGGCCCACACCGTGGAGGAGATCGTGGAGAAGGCCACCCTGCTGCGGGTGCCAGTGGCCCCCATCGGCGACGGCAGCCGGGTGACCCGCATCGACCA
Source organism: bacterium (assembly GCA_026709815.1). Lineage (GTDB taxonomy): Bacteria > Actinomycetota > Acidimicrobiia > Acidimicrobiales > Bin134 > Poriferisocius. Next base: position 815 of record JAPOSH010000244.1, read on the forward strand.
CTTCGCCGAGCGGGGGGTGTATGTGGAGAACCCCGGCGGCTTCACCCAGCCCCGGGTGCCCTACCGCCTCACAGCCCACCCGCGCCGCCCCGTGCCCGCCGCCCCGGCCCTCGGCGAGGCCGACGGCGCACTGGAGGGCTCAGGGGCCGGTCCGGCGCCATTGCCGCGCCCGGTTGCGCCGCGCCCTGAGCCGTCGCGGCCCCTGGCCGGACTGCGGGTGTGCGACCTGGCCACCTTCTGGGCCGGGCCGGTGGCGTCGTGCTTGCTGGCGGCATTGGGGGCCGACGTCATCAAGGTGGAGTCCATCCAGCGGCCCGACGGGATGCGTTTTGCCAGCGGGCTCGCACGCGACGACCTGTGGGAGTGGAGCCCGGTGACCCACGGCGCCAACACCGGCAAGCGCTCGGTGACTCTCGACCTGTCGAGCGACGAGGGGCTGGGGTTGGTGAAGCGGTTGGTCGAGATGTCCGACATCGTGATCGAGAACTACTCCCCGAGGGTGGTGGAGAACTTCGGCTTGGACTGGGATGAGGTCCACCGGCTGAATCCCCGAGCCATCATGGTGCGGATGCCGGCCTTCGGGCTGACCGGACCGTGGCGCGACCGCACTGGTTTCGCCATGACCATCGAGCAGGCCAGCGGCCTCGCCTTCCTCACCGGCGATGCCGAGGGCCGGCCGCTGGTGCCCCGGGGGATGTGCGATCAGCTCGGCGGGATGCACGCGGTGTTCGCCGCGCTTTTGGCACTGGAGCATCGGGCCCAGACCGGAGAGGGGCAACTCGTGGAGGTGCCCCTGATCGAGGCCGGGCTGAACGCCGCCGCCGAGCAGGTGATCGAGTGGACCGCCTACGGCCAGCTGCTCGAGCGTCGGGGCAACCGCTCGCCCTACGCCGCCCCCCAGGGCATCTATGCCGCGGTCGGCGAGGACCGCTGGGTGGTGGTCTCGGTGGACGACGACGCCCAGTGGCCGGCAGTGGCCGAGCTGCTCGGGCGCCGCGACTGGAAAAGGTGGTCGACTCGGGCCCAGCGCCATGACCGCCACGATGAGATCGACGCCGCCATCGCCGGGTGGACCGCGGCGCGCGACCGCGACGACGCAGTGGCCGAGCTGCTGGCCGCCGGCGTGCCGGCCGCGCCGGTCATCACCGGTCGGGAGTCGATTGACAACCCTCAGCTCGCCGCCCGGGGCTACCAGCAGTGGATGGACCACGCGGTGGTCGGCCCGGTGCCCTATCCCAGCTTTCCCGGCCGGTTCAACGGCCGGTACCACCGCCTGGGCCGTCCGGCGCCCACCTTGGGAGAGCACAACGAGGAGATCCTCCGCGACGTGCTCGGCCTCGACGACGCCCAGATCGCCCGCCTCGCCGAGGCCCGGGTGATCGGCACCCGCCCCGCCTTGTGGGGCTGATGAGCCGACCCGGCTGAGGCTGGCCGCCGGCGGCCCAATAGGGTAGGCGGCGATGTTCCTCGCCCTCACCGACAGCCAGCTCGAATTGCAGGCAACCCTGCGCGCCTACTTCAAAGCCCTGATGACCCCGGAGCGGCGCGACGCCCTCGGCGGGGAGCACGGGGGACCGGTGTACAAGCAGACCATCCGCCAACTGGGCCAAGACGGCTGGCTGGGCGTGGGCTGGCCCGAGGAATGGGGCGGTCAGGGGTACACCCCACTGGAGCAGCTCATCTTCTTCGAGGAGGCCAACCGGGCGGGCGCGCCCCTGCCGTTCGTGACCCTCAACACCGTGGGGCCGGCGCTGAACGTGTACGGCACCGAGGAGCAGAAGGCGTTCTTCTTGCCGAAGATCCTGGCTGGGGAACTGCACTTCGCCATCGGCTACTCCGAGCCCACCGCAGGCACCGACCTGGCCTCGCTCAAGACTCGGGCGGTCCGCGACGGCAACGAGTGGATCGTCAACGGCCAGAAGATCTGGACCACCGGCGGACACGAGGCCGACTGGGTGTGGCTGGCCACCCGCACCGACCCCGACGGCCCCAAGCACAAGGGCATCACCATCTTCGCGGTGGACACCGCGCTGGACGGCTTCAGCCACACCCCGATCTGGCTTCTGGGCGGCGGCCACACCAACGCCACCTACTACAACGACATGCGGGTGCCCGACTGGGCCCGCATCGGCGAGGTGAACGGAGGCTGGAAGCTCATCACCGCCCAACTCAACCACGAGCGGGTGGGCCTGGCCCCGGCCGGCAACATCGAAGGGCCCCTGCGCCGGGTGGTGGACTGGGCCCGCCAGACCACTCTGGGCGACGGGCGCCGGGTGATCGACCAGGAGTGGGTGCGGCTGGCTCTGGCCGAGGTGTACGCCCGCAACGAGGCGCTCAAGATGTACAACTGGAAGGTGGCTGCCGCGCTGGAGGAGACCGAGCTGGCACCGGCCGACGCCTCGGCCATGAAGGTGTTCGGAACGGAGTTGAAGGTGAAGTCGCTCCAAGCCCTCATGGAGGTGCTGGGGCCGCGGTCCTATCTGGTCAAGGGAACTCCGGAGGCCGTGCTCGCGGGCGAGCTGGAGCAGGCCTACCGGGGGGCGCCGGTGGGGACGTTCGGTGGGGGGGTGAACGAGGTGCAGCGCGACATCATCGCCACCGCCGGGTTGGGCTTGCCCCGCTCGCCCCGTTAGCAGATTGTCGGAAATACTGCTGTCTGTTCAGAAGGTCGTCGTTTGGCCGCCGTTGGAGCGGAAGACGTTTCCGGTGGTGAACTTCCCGGCATCGGACGCCAGGTAGAGCATGAGATAGGCCTGGTCGAGGGCTTCGCCGAGGGCGCCGATGGGCGACAGCCCCCGGGCGTAGTCGAGAAACTCGTCATAGGCTTGCTGGTTCAAGGTGCCGTCCTCGTTGTGGAGCCGCCACGTGGTGAAATTGGTCAGCGTGCTGCCCGGCGCCAGGGTGCACACCCGGATTCCGTAGCGGCCCACCTCCAGCGACAGGGTGCGGCCCAGCATGGCCACGGCCGCCTTGGTGAAGGCGTACACGCCGATTCCCTCGTAGGCCAGGTCGATGGCACCCGATGACACGTTCAGGATCACCCCGCCGCTGCCGTTTCTCCCTCCATCATTTTTCCCTCCATCATGTTTCATGGCCCTGATGGCGGCCTGGCAGCCGTAGATCACTCCCTTGAGGTTCAAGTTGATGCCCGCGTCCAGATCTTGGTCGGTGAGATCCTCGATGAGGCCGGGGAACATGGCGCCGGCGATGTTGGCGATGATGTCCAGCCCGCCGTAGGCCGATACCGCCCGCTCCACGAGGGCGTCCACCTCCGCCCGGGCGGTCACGTTGCAGGCTTGGCCGACGGCCTCGCCCCCGTCCTCGCGGATGCGCTTGACGGTGTTCTCCGCCCCCTCGCCGTCGAGGTCGCCGCACACCACCTTGGCCCCAGCGGCGGCGAACAGCTCGGCGGTGGCTTCGCCGATGCCCGAGGCCGCCCCGGTGATCACCGCCACCTTGCCGTCAAGCCGGAATGCGTCTAGCGCGTCTGCCTTCATCGGATCCTCCTGTTACCTTTGCCGCTGCTGAGACCAATCAACTGCGGGTGCCGAACGGCGCCGTGCGATCTGTTCAGGGGGCAATCATGGCAGATGGGGTGACCGGATACGGAGTGCTGGTGACCGGAGGGGGCACCGGCATCGGCCACGCCTGCGGGGCGGCTCTGGCCGCCGACGGCGCCGCGGTGACGATCTGCGGTCGCACCGAGTCGAAGCTGGCTGACTCGGCCGAGCGGATCGGGCGGGCGGCGGCCAACGGGGGCAGCGTGGCCTATGTGGTGGCCGACGTGACCGACGAGGACTCCGTCGCGGCGGCCGTTGCGGCGGCCGCTCGGCCCACCGGGACGCTGAACGGGGTGGTGGCCAACGCCGGAGGGGGCGGCGGCATGGGCCCCTACCATGTGCAGGATACCGACGAGTTCTTGCGGGTGCTGCACCTCAACGTGCTGGGCACCATGCTCACCGTGAAGCACTCGGTGCCCCTGATGCGGGCCGCCGGGGGCGGATCGTTCGTAGGCATGTCGTCGATCGCCGGGCAGATCACCCACCCCTATTTCGGGGCCTACACCCCCGGCAAGGCGGGCATCGAGGCCATCATGCGCAACGCCGCCGACGAGTACGGCCCGGCCGGCATCCGGTTCAACGCCATCCGCCCCGGCTTCATCGCCACCGAGATCATGGAGGGCATCCCCCGCGACGGCGAGGTGTACGAGAGCTATATCGCCAACACCCCCATGGCCGATGTGGGCCAGCCCGAGGATGTGGGCCACCTGGCCCGGTTCCTGATCGGCCCGGAGTCGCGGTGGATCACCGGGCAGTGCATCAACGTGGACGGAGGCCACAGCCTGCGGCGGGGCCCCGACTTCTCCCCGTTCATCGCCCCGGCCCTGGGCTCCGAGGTGATGCTGGGCGCCCTGCCCGAAGCTTGATCGCGGCTAGTACTAGTAGGCGTTAGTAGGCGTTGTTGGGATCGCTGACGACCACCGTCGACAGGATCTTGTCCCACAGCGCTTGGTTCTTGTCGGTTGCTAGCAGGGTGATTCCGTTAGCCAACAGCCACAGCAAGCTGATTAAGCCAAAGCCGCCGAGCGCTGCGTCAACTCCGAAGACCACCGCGACCAGAACGAACTGCCGGACCGCCATGATGCCCCACGAAGCTGCCCGCCGGTCGTTCAAGCGGATCACGCGCAGCTTGAGGAGCTGCTTGGCCGGGGTCTGCCCTCGCCCCCAGACGACGAGAGACCAGATCAAATAGCCGATTCCGAGGGTGACGACAACCAGCACCAGATCCAAGAGAAAGGCCCCGAATCGCTGCCCCTGGGACGCGAGCATCGTCAACGGGTCGTCCGGGACGGCGCCGGTATCAGAGCGGGGGGCGTCGGCGCGCAGCTCCCCGCCTGCGGGAGGCGGTGGCTGCGTGCTCGGACCGGCGCTTTGGGGCAGCTGTGCCTCGGCGGCGCTGATGCTGTCCACGCTCTGCACGCCGTCGTTGGCCACCTGATCGGTCCACTGCGCGCCGTCCCACCACCGATACTGATGGCGACCGGTCGGATCCGGCTCCCAGGAAGAAACGCTCATCGGGCATCACAATAGCCGCCGCCGGGGCCGCCCGCCGCCGCACACGGAAAACCTCGCGGAGAACCTCTCGGCCGGGTCACTTGACCACGACTAGCGTGTTGGCCGCCTTGTCGTGCCAGCCTCGGCGGCGATCGCCCCAAGCAAGGGAGCTGTAGCAGACCAGCGCGAACAGCCACCCGATCACGGGGATCAGCAGGGGCAGGATAGGCAGCCCCCAGCGTCTGAGCGATGAGCCGATAGAGGGTTTCGAGCCGTCGCCGGCGCGAATCACCTCGATTCCCATCGCCATTTTTCCCAGCGTCTGTCCCCTGAGGGCGACCATGACCACTTCGTACAAGAGCCCGCCGATGATGAACGGCCCGGAAATGATCAATAAGAAGCTCGCCGGCGAAACCTCTCCGGCTTCGGGCCAAGAAGCGATGATGGCGAGCAGCAAAATGGTGGCGCCGATAAGCCCGACGATGCTGAGATCGATTAGCCGGGCGCCCAGCCGGGCCCCCGGGGTGGCGAGCAGCACGGGGTTTGCGTCTTCGGTGCGCCCCCATCGGGCATTCTCGGAGGCCGACTGGTCGACGCGGACAACCATTGTTCCCGCAAACGAGTCGTGCCAGCCTTGGCGGTCGCGGCGCCATGTCAGCGAAAGAAAGCAGACGTAGCTGATCAGAGGACCGACAAACGGGATGAGGGCGGCCACCCCGGGGATGGTCCAGCGGCGCAAGGCTCTTTTTCGTCCCGGAATACTGCCGGATTCGGCATCGACCACTTTTATTCCTGCCGCCATCTTGCCCAGCGTCTGCCCTTTGGCCGCGATCAGAGTCACCACATAGGCCATGGAAATCAGCACGCCGCCCAGCGAGACGATCAATCCCCAACCGGTCGGCGGGGACGGCAGGAGCGAGAGGCGCCAGATTTCCCAGAGATCGGCGCTGATCTCCCCACCGTCTAGAGTCTCGGTATCCTGGGAATCTATTGAAAAATCGGCCCCTGCGAAATAAGCGCCGCCCAGCGCCGTTGAGACTCCCAGTGGCACGGCGAGGGCTGCGATCACGGCGCCGTCCACCAGCCACGCCCCCAGGCGCGAGCCGGGGCTGGCCAGAGTCTCAGTGCGGCCGTCGCCCAGCCGGGTGGTGCGCCCCGGCGCCTGGGCATAGCTCCCCGTCCAATGCGGGGGGCCCTCCGGCGCGGGCAGCGAATCCAATCCGGCCATGGGGTCGTCGTCGGCCACCCCGTCATCGGCCACATGATGAGTCCATCGCTGCCCGTCCCACCAGCGGTGCTGATGGCGGCCGGTGGGGTCGGGCTCCCAGGAGGAAACGCTCACTTGTGA
>JAPOSH010000141.1 GCA_026709815.1 bacterium
GATGCCGCCGCTCACCTCCAAGAGGCAACCGCGGTCCGCGGCCCGATCCACGCAGGCACGCACCTCTTCAGGGGCCATGTTGTCCAACAGCAGGGCATCGGCGCCCGCGGCTAGGGCCTCATCCACCTGCGCGATGCGGTCGCACTCCACATAGACGGCGCGGCCGGGCCAGCATCGGCGGGCACCCGCCACGCCGTCAGCGATAGTGACAGCGGCCAAGTGATTGTCCTTCAGCATGACCCACTCCGACAGCCCCGCCCGGTGGTTCTCGCCCCCGCCAGCCCGCACCGCCGCCTTCTCCAGCGCTCGCAACCCGGGCGTGGTCTTGCGGGTGTCTCGAATGCGGGCGCGGCCCGCGGCGGCCGCGGCATAGCGAGATACTTCGGTGGCGATGCCCGACAGATGGCTCAAGAAGTTCAACGCGGTACGCTCCGCCGTGAACACCGAGGCCCGGGGGCCCACAACTTCGGCCAGCTTCTGGCCGGGGCCCACCGGATCGCCGTCGGCGGCCCCCCACTGCACTGCGATGGCCGGATCGACCTGGCGGAACACCTCCGCCGCACAGGCCCGTCCGGCCAGGCGGCCCGCGGCCCGAGCCACAATCACCGCCGCTACCTCCGCGGGAGGCAGGAGCGATGAGGTGAGGTCGCCGTCCGGCCCCACGTCCTCGGCCAAGGCCCGTTCCACCGCGGCCCGCACTTCGTGGGCCGGAGGGTCAAAGCCGGTCACAGCCAACACCGATGTTGTCGATCAGGCGGGCTCGTCCCAGGCGGGCGGCCACTAGCAGCCGCAGCTCGCCAGCCAGCACCTCGGGCCGATCCAGCGTGGCGGCATCTGCCACCGCGGCGTAACCGGGCGACGCCTTGGGCTCGGCTGCCAGCACCTCGGCCATCGCCGCCTCCACTTCGCCGGGGCGGCGGCTGCCCGCCTCCACCGCCTCCCGCCCGGCTTGGAGCGATCGCCACAGCACAGTGGCCGCCGGTCGCTCGTCCGCGGTCAAGTAGATGTTGCGGCTGGACATGGCCAGCCCGTCGGGCTCGCGGAGCGTGGGACAGCCCACCACCTCCATAGGCAACGACAAGTCGGCGGCCAATCGGCGGACGATGGCCAGCTGCTGGTAGTCCTTCTCTCCGAAATACGCCCGACCCGGCCCGAAGATGGCGAAGAGCTTGGCCACCACCGTGGCGACACCGTCGAAATGAGAAGGGCGGGACCGGCCCTCCAGCACGGCGTTGAGCCCTTGCACCGTCACGGTGGTGATGGGGGCTTGGGGATACATCTCCTCAGCAGGGGGAGCGAACACCAGCCCGGCCCCCGCTTCGGCGCACATCTGGCGATCTCGGTCCAAATCCCGGGGATAGGCGCCGTAGTCCTCTCCTTGGGCGAATTGAAGCGGGTTGACGAAGACGCTCACCACGGTCAGGTCGTTCTCCGCCGCCGAACGGGTCACCAGCGACTGATGGCCCTCGTGGAGATACCCCATGGTAGGAACCAAGCCTGCTTTTCCGCCCTGGGACCGCACCGTGTCGGCGGCCGCCCGCAACTCCGACACCCGCCGCACCACCGGGACTGCGGCGCCCGCGCTCACGGCGCCTGTTGACCGGTCCGGGCGGCGACTTCGCCCCAGTCGCCGAGGCGGCGAAAGCCGCCCGTGTCGGGGTCGGTCCATCCCTCGGCCAGGTCCGGGGCCAGCTCCCCCAGCGGCACCATCACGAACGCCCGCTCGGACATGCGGGGATGGGGCACCACCAGATCGGCCTCGTCCACCGTCTCTCCCTCCACCCAGAGAACATCCACGTCCAGCGTGCGAGGACCCCAGCGGACTTCCCGCACGCGCTCAGCCGATGCCTCCAACCGCTGGCACAGCTCGAGGAGGCCTCGGGCCGACTGGTCGGTGTCCAGCTCGACCACCACATTGAGGAATCGGCCCTGCTCAGGACCGCCCACGGGATCGGTTTCAAACACCCCGGAGACGGCGACGCAATCGCCCATGGCGGACACCGCCGCCTGGAGATATCCCATGCGGTCGCCCATGTTGGACCCCAATCCCAAGAACGCCCTCGTCATCGACGGCAACGGGTGATGCGGACACCGCTGGCCGATAGATGCTGGGGCACCGGCGGGCGCAGTTTTCGGACCTCTACCGTCACCTGCTGCACCCGGGGGTCGGCCTCGAGGCACACCTCGGCGAGCCGAAGAGCCATGGCCTCCATGAGGGTGAACTGCCCGCCCTCGGCGGCGGCGGCGAGCGCCGCGCACACCGCCCCATAGTCGACGGTGTCGCCCAATTCGTCGGAGAGCGCTGCGGGAACCAGATCAGCCCCGAGATCCACATCCACTTCGAACGGCTGGGCCCGGACCCTCTCCTCGGGAAGAGCGCCGCACAAAGCCATGACCCGCAGGCCGCGCAGGAGCACCGACGGGGGCGCCCCCTCCCCAGCCCGAGGAGCGACAGAACCCCCGACAATTTGCCGATCCTCAGCCATCGACGGCGGGAGCTTCCCCGGGTTCATCCGGCTGTTGGGTGCCAGAGCGCCGGTCACCGGGCTTGGGGAGCGCGCCGGCGATAGTCACCATGCGACGCCCCAGCGATCCGATGGGACGCTCGGTCATCTTCTCCACCACCACCACCGCCTGCGACTCGCTGGGAACCATTCCCGTCCACACCAGGTACCCGGCCATGAACCCGCACACCTCGTCGCCCAGCCCCCGGCGGTGGACTAACAGCTTCTCCCCCCTGCCCAACAGCGACTGCAACTCCGTGAACAGCGGCTCGAGCCTGATGGCGTAATCCTCTTTGTCGGCGATGGGCCAGTGGCTCCAGGCGATGTTCTGCTCGCTGTAGTTGTGCAGATTGTGGACCGAGGGGATCAACGACACCACCCGGGTGAAACCCTGCTGGCGGATCCAGTTGATCTCCTCGGTGCGCCGGACTCGGCGATGGCTCTCGCCCCGCCCGCCCGGTCGCTCGCAGATCGCCAGTCGGTCCTTCATGATCCAATAGAAATTACGGGGGCAGATGCCGGCGGCCCACTTGCTCTTCACGGCCCCACCACCCGCATAGCCTGAACGGCCGCGGCCACATCGTGGGCCCGCACCACCGCGGCGCCCTGGGAAAACGCCCAGACCGCGGCGGCCAGCGACCCCTCCAGCCGGTCATCGGCGAAAACCTCCTCAGCGCCACCGTCGCTTCGGGAGTGAAGCTCCCCGATGAAGCGCTTGCGGCTAGCGCCCACCACCACCGGTGCTTGCCCCGCAACAAGCTGCCGGAGGTTGGCCAACAGTTCAAGGTTGTGACCGGTGGTCTTGCCGAATCCGATTCCCGGATCGATCCACACCTCGGACACTCCGGCGGCCTGAGCCCGCTCGGCCGCCGCCGCCAGATAGCAGCCCACCTCGGTCACCACGTCCCCATACCGGGGGGCGATCTGCATGGTGGCCGGAGTGCCTTGTCGGTGGACGGCGACCCAGGCCACCCCCAGCTCCGCGGCCAGCGCATGCATCGACGCGGAGACGTCGTTGAGGATGTCGGCGCCTGCGGCCACCGCGGCCCGGGCCACTTCGGGCTTGGTGGTGTCGATGGAGACCCGCCCATAAGGGGCCAGGCCGGCCACCACGTCCACCACTCGGGCCAGCTCCTCGGCCACCGGCACCGGTGCTGCTCCCGGGCGGGTGGACTCACCGCCCACGTCCACCACCGCGGCACCCTCGGCGAAGAGACGGCACCCGTGATCCACCGCCGCGGCCGGGGTCGAGAATCGGGCGCCGTCGGAGAAGGAGTCGGGAGTCACGTTGACGATGCCCATGACCATCGGCCCTGTTTGGTGAGACTCCACCCTTTTAGAATATCCCCGACTCTCGGGGCGGCCCTATGCGGATGGCCCGCTCGACGCCGTTCAGAACAGCACTCAGCGGTCGATGAACCGCATCGCCTCGGCCCGGGTGGCGATATCGGTGCGGAAGAGGCCCCGCACTGCGGAGGTGACCGTGTTGGAGCCTGGCTTGCGGATGCCCCGCATCGACATGCACAGGTGCTCGGCCTCCACCACCACCAGCACCCCCCGCGGGTCGAGGATGGATTCGATGGCGTCGGCGATCTGGGTGGTGAGCCTCTCCTGCACCTGGGGCATCCGGGCGTATCCCTCCACCACCCGGGCCAGCTTGGACAGCCCGGTGATGCACCCGTCCTTGTTGGGGATGTAGCCCACATGGGCCTTGCCCAGAAAAGGGATGAGGTGGTGCTCGCACAGCGAGTACAAGGGGATGTCGCGCACCAGAATCATCTCATCGTGGTCGGCCTCGAACTGGCGGGTCAGGTGGGACGCGGGGTCTTGGTGCAGTCCCTCGCAGATCTCGGCGTACATCCGGGCTACCCGCTCCGGGGTGTCCGCCAAGCCGTCGCGGCTCGGATCTTCGCCGATGGCCGCTAGTATCTCCCGCACTGCGGCTGCGATCCGCGGCTGATCCACCGCACCGGTGTTCTCCTCGGCCATCGAACGCGACGGTAGCCGGACAGCCTGGTGAACTCATGGTTGAGCGCCCCGCGCCGCCCCGCAGCAGAAGCCGACCCCTACACTGGCCCTCACATGACGACCGCCGAGTCGAACCCCCAACCCCTCCGCACCGAGCCGAGCCGCGGCTACCGGCTCTCTGATCGGTTCACCAGTGAATCCGGAACGGTTTTCCTCACCGGCATTCAAGCCATGGCCCGACTCCCGCTGGACCAACTGCGAGCCGATCGGGCCGCGGGGCTGAACACCGCGGCGTTCGCCGCCGGCTATCCCGGCTCTCCCCTGGGCGGGCTGGACTCCGCCCTGGAGCGGGCGATGAGGGAGTCAGGAGAAAGCGACATCGTGCTGCGGCCCTCGGTGAACGAGGAGTATGCCGCCACCGCGGTGATGGGCAGCCAGCTTGCCGGCTCGAGGCCCGACGCCCGCTACGACGGGGTTGTCGGCATCTGGTACGGCAAGGCCCCCGGCGTGGACCGGGCCTCCGACGCCATCCGCCACGCCATGTTCGCCGGCGCCGACCCCAACGGCGGCGTGGTGCTCTTGGCCGGCGACGACCCCAACGCCAAGTCGTCCACCCTGCCGTCCACCTCGGCCGGGGTGCTGGCCGACCTGCACATCCCGGTCCTGTACCCCGGCGACCCCGCTGACGTGCTGGAGCTGGGCCGCCACGCCATTGCCATGAGCCGGGCCACCGGGTTGTGGGCGGGGCTGAAGATCGTGGCCAACGTGGCCGACGGCTCAGCCAGCGTGCGCCTCGACCCCCACCGGGTCAGCCCGGTCATCCCCCTGCACGAGGGCGCGCCCTACCAGCACCGTCCCGATCCTCGCCTGCTCACCCCCTACACCTTGGATTTCGAGCGGGAGATCGTCGAAGTCCGCACCAACTTGGCCCTCCAGTACGCCGAGCTGAACCACCTCAACCGGGTGGTGGTGGACTCCCCCGACGCCTGGGTCGGGATTATCTCCTCGGGCATCACATACTGGGAGGTGCGGGAGGCGCTGGCCGTTGTCGGCCTCAGCAGCGACGATCAGATCGCCGACGCCGGAATCCGCATGCTGCGCATGGGCCTGCCCATTCCGTTCAACGCCTCCACCATCAGGGAGTTCGCCGCCGGCTTGGAAGAGATCTTCGTCATCGAGGAGAAGACCCCCAACGTGGAATCGAGGGTGAAAGACGCCCTGTACAACACCTCGCATCGGCCCCGGATCGTGGGTGAGTACGACGAGTTCGACCGCCGGCTCATCAAGAGCCACGGCGCGCTGCACGCCGACGACCTGGTGGGCCCCCTGCGCAGCCGACTGGCCCGGCTGGGCGACCGGCTGGCCCCGGCGCCCCCGGTGCGCGAGCGCATTCCCTTAACGGTGAACCGCACGCCGTACTTCTGCTCGGGGTGCCCTCACAACCGCAGCACGGTGACCGATCCCGCCACCGCGGTGGGCGCGGGAATCGGCTGCCACACCATGATTTTGCTGGGAGGCGAGGAGCGCTACGGCGACATCACCGGGCTCACCTGCATGGGCAGCGAGGGCACGCAGTGGATCGGCATGGCCCCGTTCGTAGACACCCCTCATCTCGTCCAGAACATAGGCGACGGCACCTTCTTCCACTCGGGGCAGCTGGCGGTGACCGCGGCCATCGCCGCCGGGGTGAACATCACCTACAAGCTGCTGTGGAACGGGGCGGTGGCCATGACCGGGGGGCAGGATCCCACCGGGGGCATCCCCTTGGAGCGGGTGTGCCGGGCGCTTCTGGCCCAGGGCGTGGCCCGCATCGCCATCACCTCCGACGACCCGGCCCGCACCCGCCGGCTCGGGCTTCCCTCCGAGGTGGACGTGAGGGACCGCACCGAGCTGGCCGAAGTGCAGCGGGAGCTGGCCGAAGCAGGCGGTGTGACCGTCCTCATCCACGATCAGCGCTGCGCCGCCGAACTGCGCCGCGACCGCAAGCGGGGCAAGATCGGCCCGCCTCGGACCCGGGTGGCCGTCAACCACCGGGTGTGCGAGGGGTGCGGGCATTGCGCGGAAATCTCCAACTGCTTGTCGGTGCAGCCCTTCGACACCCCGTTCGGACGCAAGACCACCATCGATCAGGACAGCTGCAACATCGACCTGTCGTGCCTGGAGGGTGACTGCCCGGCGTTCATCACCGTTGCCCGGCCGAAGCGCCCCCGCCGCCGCAGGGCCTCAAAGCCGTCTGCCGGGCGGGCTGTTCCGCCTCAGCCCATACCCGCACCCCCCGCGCCCCCCGATGCCGACGTGAACATCCACATCACCGGAATCGGGGGCACCGGGGTGGTGACCACCGGCCAGCTCATCGGCACCGCGGCCATGCTCGACGGGGCAGGCGTGCAGGGGCTGGATCAGATCGGCCTGTCGCAGAAGGCCGGGCCGGTGGTCAGCGATCTTCGCATCAACCGAAGCGGCCGCTCGGGCAGCAGCCGGTTGGGCGACCGCCAAGCCGATCTGCTGCTGGCCTTCGATCTGCTGGTGGCCGCCTCGGCCACCGGCTTGGACGCAGCCGACCCGGCCCGCACTGCGGTGGTGGGATCGCTCGACGTGGTGCCGCCCGGCGCCAAGACGGCCCACCCCGAGACAGACATGCCCGAG
>JAPOSH010000041.1 GCA_026709815.1 bacterium
CGACAGCGTGTTTCTGATCGGCTTCGAGCACACCCACCCGGTGCCGGCGCTCAGCGGGCGGCAGGCGGTGGTGGGCTATGCCGGTTGGATCAACGACCTTGGGGTCACCGACTGGCACGTCCGCCAGCAACAGGCCCGCACCATGCTGGGCGGCGCCGAGGGGGCCGACAAGCTGCTGCGCGATTACGGGGTGGACTACGTGGTGGTCGGGCCTATCGAGCGCCGGATCGGCGTCGACGAGGCGTTTTGGGCGGCCCGAGGAACCTTGGCCTTTGCCCAGGGCGAATACAGGGTCTATCGAATACAGGGTCTATGAGGTGGGCTGAGCCGTGCGATTAGCGGTCGGCGGGCAAGACTCACTCTGCAAAGGCTGGAACCGGGCTGAGTTCTGGCGTCGTCGCCCGGCCGCGGCTTTGGCGCTGGCCGTGGGGGCGATGGCGGCGGCCGGATTGGTGCTGCGGCTCGTGGAGTTGGCCGAGCGCCCTTTGCACCACGATGAGAGCATCGATGCCTGGTACTCGTGGAAATTCCTCGAGGGCACTTTTGAAGGGTACGACCCGGTCTATCACGGACCGCTGCGCTTCTACCTCACGGCGGCGTTCTTCTGGGTGTTCGGGGAGTCCCACACCACTGCCCGCCTCATGGCCGCTCTGGCCGGGGCGGGGATGATCGTTCTCCCGTGGTTCCTGCGCCGGGCTCTCGGCACCGCTGCGACCCTGGGCGCCTGCGCGGTGCTGGCCTTCAGTCCCATCGCCCTCTACATGACCCGACTCGGGCGGGAAGACTCGCTGATGGCCTTCATAACGCTGGCCATGGTGGTGGTCATCGTCCGCCTTCTGGAGCGCCCCCGGATGCTGCTGCCGGCGCTGTTGGGGTTCTTTTTGGCCGCGGGCTTCGCGGTCAAAGAGACCACGTTCATCGTCGTGTTCATCTTCGGAGGCTTTTTCCTGGCCCTACTGGGCGAGCAGGCGGCCCGACTCCCCGTCGCAGGCCGCGACCAGACCCAGCACCGGCGGTTGAACCGGTGGGCATGGATGCTGCCCGCCGGACTCGTGCCGATGGGCATCGCCTTCGGGGTCAGCGCTTACTACGGCGCGGAGGTCTTCGTCACCTTGGGTTTCTACGGGGTGCTGATGGCGATGTTCATCCTCCTCAAGGCCAGTCCCCAGACCATTTGGGAGCTGCCGCTGGTGCGAGCGGTTCGGGGAGTGCCCGGGCGGGGCTGGCTGTTGGGCGCGGCGGTGTTCTTGTTCTTCTTCGCGCTGTGGTTCACGGTTTTCTTCACCAACTCCGCAGGCTTTGCCGACGGCTTCACCGAGGGGATCACTTACTGGCGGGGTGAGCAGGCCACCAACCGGGGCGGTGAGCCGTGGCACTACTACCTGTACACCATTCCGCTGTACGAGTACCTGGTGTGCATCCTGGCGGTGATTGGCACGGTCCACGTGTTCCGCAATCCCACGTTCACGGGCAAGCTCATGGTGTGGACTGCGGTGGCCAGCTGGTTCTCTTACTCCTGGGCCAGTGAGCGGTTCCCCTGGTTGGCGCTGCACATTCTGGTGCCGATGGCGTTCTTGGCCGGCTACGGGATCCAGGTGTTGTGGCAGGCCAGGCAGAAGATGTGGATGCCGGCGGTGTGGTTGGTGCTGGCCGGGCTTGCGGCCAGCACGCTGTTCTTCGCGTGGAGGACCAACTATGTGAACCAGCGAGACCCCCGCGAGCTGTTGACCCAGGTCCACACCACCGACGACTACCTCGACACCGTGCGCCGTATCGAGGCTCTCAACGCCTATTCCCAGTCCATCGGCGAAGGCCCGGTGAAAGTGGCGGTGGACACCGCCATCTCGGTGCCCAACCTGTGGTACTTCCGGGATTACGAGGCCTTGACCTGGATCGACTCCGCCTCGGCTCAGCACGCGTCGGGAGACTTCGTCCTCCACCTCCCCGAGAGCAACATCTTCGGCGCCGCCACTGCGCTGGCCGACCACCAGACCGTCCGCCTGCGGTTGCGGGACTGGTGGGCCCCGCAGTTCGAGTCTTATCACGATGGCTGGTTCTCGGGCTGGGCCCGCTGGCTGGCCACCCGGGAGGTATGGAGCGAGGCCACCTTGGGCAGCACCGACTTCGACCTGTCGGTCAGCCCGGGGGCCCGTGAACTCGAGGCGCTGATGGCCGCAGGACAGAACCCCCCGCTGCCCAAGCCCTGAACGACCGAGACACACCACTAACTTGGCGGACACCTCGGCGGTGCCGTCGCTCTCGGTGGTCTCCCGGCCCCAAAACGCGTACTGTCCGGCACCGTATGGCGTTTGATCTCGACCAGGATGCGCGGGCCGTCCAGCAGGAGGCCCGGGCGGTTGCCGCGCTGGTGGCGCCGTTCGCCGCCGAGGCCGACGAGTGCAGCCGTGTCCATGAGCCCACTCTGGAGGTGCTGCGGGCCAGCGGCCTGTGCTCATTGTTGGTGCCTGCCGCCTATGGCGGGCGCCACGAGCGGGTGGACCCGCTGTCGGTGTGCGTGGCTCGGGAGGCCCTCATGAGGGCCTCGTCGCACTTGGACTCGCTGTTCGCGCTCCAAGGCATCGGCAGCTACGCCATTGCCGCCGCGGGCACCCATGAGCAGCGGGAGGAGTGGCTGCCCCGAGTGGCCCGCGCCGAGGTGCTGGCCGCCCTGGCCCTGACCGAGCCGGTGGCCGGGTCGGACCTGCGAGCCGTTCAGACCGCGCTGGTCGACCGCGGCGGCGAGCTGGAGTTGAGCGGGGTCAAGTCGTTCATCTCCAACGCGGGAGCGGCCGGGTTCTACACCACCATCGCCAAAGAGGGCGACCGGTTCTCGCTGGTTCTGGTGCCCGCTGACGCCCCCGGTGTTTCGGTCGAGCCCTCGCCTGAGATCATCGCCCCCCATGTGCTGGGCGAGGTGAGCTTCGACCGGGTGCGACTGCCCGCTGACGCCCGACTGGGCGAGCCCGGCGCCGGGTTCCGCCATGTGCTGGCCACCCTGTCGGTGTTCCGCATCTCGGTGGCCGGCGCTGCGGTCGGGCTGATGGACGGGGCGCTGGCCTGCGCGGCCCGCCACGCGTCGGCCCGCGAGCAGTTTGGCCGTCCACTGGTGCGGCTGGGGCCAGTAGCCGGGCTGCTGGCCGATTCCTGGGCCGAGCTGGAGTCCTCCCGGCTGCTGGCCTATGCCACCGCCGAGGCCGCCCGGGAGGACCCGTCGGCTCACCTCGACCGGTCGTCGCTGGCCAAGCTGGCCGCCACCGAAGCCGCCTGCCGGGTGGTGGACCGCTGCGTGCAGGTGATGGGTCGGTGGGGGCTCGTTCGGGGCTCAGACATTGAGCGCTACTACCGCCAGGCCCGGCCCATGCGCATCTACGAGGGGGCCTCCGAAGTGCTCCGGCTGGGTATCGCCGCCCGCTTGTGCGACGACATGGCCGGTGCGAAGGGCGGGAGATAGCCGATGGCGGCGGATTGGGGTCTCGACGGCCATGTGACGGTGGTGACCGGCGCCAGCCGAGGGTTGGGCGAGGCCGCGGTGCGTGCCCTGGTGGCTGAGGGGGCCAAGGCAGTGGCGGCTGCCCGATCGGCCGGGGCCCTCGATGCGCTGGCCGAGGAGCTGGGCGATGCGGTGGCCGCCGTGCCCTGCGACATGCGAGACCGAGACCAAGCAGCAGCACTGGTGGATGAGGCGGTGAGCCGGTTCGGCCGGCTCGACTCTGTGGTCAACAACGCGGGCATCGCCCCGGCATCCGAGTTCTCCGAGCAGTCCGACGAGGTGTTCGACGAGGTGGTGGCCGTGAACCTGGCCGCCCCCGCCGCTCTGGCCCGCCGAGCCGCCCGCCATTGGATCGACGCAAGGCAAGCGGGCTCGGTGGTCAACGTGGCCTCCACGTCTGGGCTCAAAGGCAAGCCGATGCTGGCGGCCTATTCAGCCTCCAAGGGCGGCCTGCTGCGGCTCACCGAGGCCCTGGCCGCCGAGTGGGCCCGCTACGGCATCCGGGTGAACGCGATCGCTCCCGGCGCGTGCGAGACCGATGCCCAGGCCGGCGTGCTGGGCGATCCCGACACTTTGGCGGCCCGGCTCCGCAAGATCCCGGCCCGGCGCATGGGCCAGCCCGGGGAACTGGGGCCGCTGGTGTGCTACCTGGCATCGGAAGCGTCGGGGTTCGTCACCGGGTCGTGTTTTGTGATCGACGGCGGCGAGGTGGCCAAACTCTGACCCGCCCGATGGCGGCCCGGTAAGTTTGGAGCCCTTGCGGAGGGAGCAGCCCATGACGATGCAATCCACGACGATGCAACCCACGTCCGACAACGCAGTCCACAGCGAGCTGGGCAGTCCCGCGCTGCACCGGGGCGAGCTGGCCGCCATATCTGCGAAGTTCGCCGAGGGCTACGCCCGCATCCGCGATGTGACCGACCGCGACGGCGCCTGTCCGGCGTGGGCCAAGGCGCTGTACATGGCCTGCGCTGGCGCGGTGCGTGCTCAGCCGGAGCTGACTCTTCGGGAGCTGACCCGTTCTCGCCGGCTGGGGTTGAGCCTGAGCGACGCCCGAGGGGCATCGCTGGCGGTGTTGATCTCCCGGGGCGAGGCCACCTACGACGCTTTTGCCCGGGCCGTCGACCAGGCTTTCGAGGTCGCGGCTGATCAGTCGGGCGAGCCGATCCCCGATTTTTCGTTGGACCGACAGGCTGCGCTGGATTACTTCCAGAGCTATTTCGGCTTCGTGCCCGACTACATCGAGGTGATGGCCGACAACGCCCCTCGGGCGTTGCAAGGCTACGTGTTGATGCGCCAGTGGTCGCTGGCCGAGAACATGCTCGACGCCAAGCACGTGGAGTTGCTGCTCTGCACTGTCAATGCCGCTGAGTTCTCCAGCCGATTCGTGAACATCCACGCCAACGGCGCCCGCAACGCCGGTGCCTCCGAGGCCGAGATCACCGAAGCGGTGGTTTGCGCTATTCCCGTCTCCGGTGTGGCCTCTTGGCTGCCGGGTGCCGACGGGATCATGGAAGGCCGCCGGTAGGGCCGCCGGCCGCCCCGTCGCCGCCAGCGGAGCATCACCCCCATGATCGGGCTCATCGATGTCCACGCCCACATCGTGCTGGAGCACACGATGGGCGCCGCCGGGCCGTGCGGCCCCGAGATCGGTGCTCACGACGACGGCACCCCCTGGTTTCGGGTCGGCGGCTACCGACTCGACGGGGTGGCCTACCGGGGATCGCTGTTCATCGAGCTGGATATGCGCCTAGAAGCCATGGACGCCCAGGGAATCTGGATACAGGCCCTGTCGCCCAACCCGCTCACCTACCTTCACTTCGTCGAGCCTCAGCTGGCCGTTGACTTCTGCCGTCGCCACAACGACAACCTGGCCGACGCGGTGGCTCTCCACCCCGACCGCTTCGTCGGTCTGGCCGCGCTGCCCATGCAAGATGTGGACGCGGCCTGCGCCGAGCTTCAGCGGGCGGTGCGCGAGCTGGGCCTCCGGGCCGGCTACACCGGCACCGATTTCGGCACCCCGCTCGACGACCCGGCCCTCGATCAGCTCTGGTCGCTTTGCACGGAGTTGGACGTGCCCCATTTCCTGCACCCCACCCAGTCGGGCATCGACGGCCCGCTGCTCGACCCCCGGCTGCGGCGCTGGGACCTCGACTTGGTGCTGGAGTACTCCTACGAGGAGACCGTGGCGGTGGCCACTTTGGTGTTCGGCGGGGTCACCGAGCGCCACCCCGATCTGGATCTGTGCCTGTCCCACGGGGGAGGCACCACCCCCATGGTGCGGTCCAAGCTCCGCAAGCTGGCCGAGCGCCGCCCCGCCGCCCCCGAGTGGATCAAGGAACAAGGAGCGTTCGACCGGGCCCTGAGCCGCTTATGGTTCGACTGCCACATAACCGGCGCCGCCGAGCTGAACCTCGCCTTGGAGCAATACGGCACCGACCGCCTTGTCTACGGCACCAACTTCGGCGGCTGGGACCGGGGCACCGGCCCCGATGTGTCCGCCCTAGCCGAAACCCTCAACGCCAACGCCACCCGCCTGCTCCGGCTCTAAGGATCCGGCTTCTCCCCCCGCCACTACTATGGTGTCGCCGCAAAGTGTCGTATCTGCCGAGCTGCTCGACGGCATTCCATATTGGACGGAAAAGATGTACAAGCCGGGGGGCGGTCAAGACCACCTCGGTGTCGGCTCCGTTGTGACCGACAGGATCCTTCCGCGACTGTCGCCGGGGATCAATGTGCTAACCACTCACCCTCGCTACTGGTCGTTCTACGCTTTCGTGTTGAACGAGTTCTGGAAGCGCGACCTTTCGAGGACCAAGGCATCATTTCAGGCTTGGTATCGGCCGCTTGAGTGCATCTATTCAGTCGCGTGTTCCCTCTGTGGGAACACCGACCATATTGGCACCCCAATCGGTACACGGCGAATCTCACGAATGGTTGCAGCTGAACCTAATGGGTTTGATCCTCAGTTCGACTACATGGAAACTGCGATGGGTGGATATGGGCTCTACTACGCGTCCGTCATGCAAGCAGTTGGCTTGGTCGCGCTAGCCGATCCGCGTCTCGGTTTGCCTGTCGATGCCGTTACGCCTGAGGGACAGGTCGTTGCCGATGCTTTCCGGACTGTCATCGCCGACACCGAGTACTATCGCAACTGGATCGAGCGTCACGATGAGGAAGTGCCTCACGATGTTGTAGCCGAATACGGCGAGTTAGCCTGTTTATGCCGCCTCCGTGAGGAATCTGCGCTCGACCGTCCACTCCTTGTCGATGCCTTCCTCCATCACGGCAGCCGGGCCGAAGCCGATGCGCGTCGCCAGACACTGCGCATGTTCTGTGAGCTGGCCGACCAGAGCGAGTCCAGTCGGGTTGATGCGTCCTCCTTCCGACGACTTATCTACTACGGTGCCGACCATCCTGCCGACGATAGGGCTTCCAGCGCTATATTTGTCCCACCGGAACCACTCCTTCGGACTGCCCGTAAATGGCGTCTCTATCAGGTACGCGAGTATTTCAACGCATCGGTTAACGAGATGTGGCGACGATTGT
>JAPOSH010000135.1 GCA_026709815.1 bacterium
CTCGCAACGCTTGGGGAAGTCCTTGGGCACCACCTGGTCTTCGGGGCCGTACAGAATGAGCGTGGGCGCCTGGACCTGGGTGCCCATCATGGGCAGCTCGGTCATCGGCCGGCCGTATTCCAGCTGGTACACCGACCAGGCCGCGGCCAACCGCTCCAGATCGGCAAACGGCTCGGTCATGAAGTCTATGTCTTGGTCCTCAAAGGAGTACTGAGAGGCCCACAGCCGGTGCTCGTAGCAGTCGCGGACGTAGCGGCGACAGCGCTCCGGGGTGTCGAGCTCGGCCCGGAGCTTGTCGGGATCGCGGCCCTGGCGGACGCGGTAGTCGCCCGTGGGGCCGTGAGGCAACGGGTTCAACGACAAGCCCCGCTCGGTGTACCAGTCCAGTTGATCAACGATAACGGGGGCCACGGTGTTGAAGAACACCATCCGGTCGACGAACTCAGGCCAGCGGTTGGCCATGTCCACAATCACGGCACCGCCCACGTCGCCGCCCAGCAATCCGACCCGCTCATGGCCGAGCACATCGTGGACGAGGGTGTGGAGGTCGCGGGAGTACAGCACCAGATCGTATTGGTCCTCGCCGGACAGGTCGGAGTCGCCGTAGCCCCGCAGGTCGGGCACGATCACCTCATAACCGGCCTCGGCCAGCGGGATGATGTTGCGCCACCAGATGCGCTTGGTCTCGGGATAGCCGTGGACCAGCACCAGGGGGTAGCCGCCCTGGCCCTCGCGGATATAGGCCAGCGAGAGGCCGCCATCTACCGGAGCCCGATGGACGGTGAAGGCGTCGGCCGGTGGGGTGGGCGGCTGGTCGGGGCGGATCGCAAGCACGGTTTGGCAGCCTATTCGCTTCGGATCACAAGCACGGGCTTGCCCCCTAATGGCTCTTGCCCCCTATGCCATAATGCGCCGTGGCTGAAAATCTAAAGGGTTGCCCCACTGCGGCCATCGGCGTCGACGACGGGATCATCACGGTCACGCTTGACCGGCCCGACAAGCTGAACGCCATCAGCCACGAGATGACCGCGTCGCTGTGGGAGGCGGTGCTGGCGTTGGGAGACCGCGACGATCTGCGCTGCATGGTGATCACTGCCAAAGGCCGCTACTTCACCGCCGGCCAGGACATCTCCAGCCCCCCGGGCAACCGGCCCGGCGACCCTGCGACCATGGACCAGCACCCCGGGTGGAATTTCCGGCGGCACTACCGCAGCCACCACCTGCTCTACGACGAGATGGAGGCAGTGGAGAAACCGGTGATCATGGCGGTGCAGGGTCGGTGCCTGGGGGCCGGGGTGGAGATGGCCGGGTCGGCGGACTTCCGGTTCTGCACCCCAGAGGCGTCGTTCGCCCTGCCCGAAGTGAAGCTGGGGGGCATCGCCGGCAGCGGCGGCACCAGCAGGCTCACCCGGCTGATCGGGCCGAGCTGGGCCAAGTGGATGGCGATGGCCGCCATGGAGGTCGACGCCAACGAGGCCAAGTCGATCGGGCTGGTCCACCGGGTGTACCCGGCGGAGTCGCTGCTCGACGAGGTGTACGCATTCTGCCGCCACCTGATGTCGGTGCCCGCGGAGGCGGTGGGACTGGCCAAGATGGCGGTGGATGTTCACGCCGACGTGACCGACCGCAACATCCAGCGCCAGTTCGACCGGGTGGCGGTGTACTCCACGCTCGCCGCCTTCGAGAAGTCGATGGAGCGGTTCGGGTTCGATAAGAACCAGGGACCGAAATCTTGATCTGGAGGCGGGCGTTGGCACCGCTGCTGGCGGCAGCGCTTGTGATGGCGGCCTGCGGCAACGACACGGAGGGGCCGGGGGCGGCGGCGGTTGCCGATCCGACAGAGACCGTGGACTTGGGCAGTATCCCCGCGGTGGTCACGGCGACGCCGGTGCCTGCCCCCTCCACCGCTCCCCTCGCGCCCACCCCCGCTCCCCTCCCCGAGCTGCTGATATGGCCCAGATTCGAGCCTGAGGCGTGGCCGCGCACCCCTGATGAGGCGGCGGCGGGCTTCGCACAGCATGTGGCCCGGGGGGACCGGGCCGCCGAGCCAAGACCGGCCGTCCAATCTGAAACGACAGCCACCGCTGAGCTGCCTGGGCTGAGCGAGGAAGGCTCGCCATTCGGGTTGGCCACCACCATTCACATGCAACACGTTCAGCTCGGCGACGGCTCGCGGGCCTGGGTGGTGGTCAGCGCGCAGTCTGACGACATCGTGGTGGAGTCGCCGGCCGTCGGCGAACTGCTGAACGGCGGCACGGTGGTACGAGGTGCGGGCAATGGCTTCGAGGGCTCGATCGTGTTCGAAATCGAGGACCAGAACGGCCTGTTGGGGATGGCTTTGGCCGATGGAGGGTCGATGGGCGAGAACCTCCCGTTCGAGACCTCAGTGCCGTTCGAACAGCGCCCCGCCTCCGGCGACTGGGCCATCCTCACCGGCTACACCACCTCCGCCGCCGACGGCAGCCTCTCCGCCCTCATCATGCTCCCCATGCGACTGATAGAGGGCTCATAGCCAACAGGGCCGAAAGCGGATTCGCCGCCACGCAGATTGACTTGAAAAATCCGTCTGCAACATCCGCCTCCCGATCAGGCGGTAGTGACGTTCTTGTCGTTGTGAAGTATATAGTGAAGTGTGGCTACTTGGTCGAAGGCTCCTGACACACCGTTCGGGACGGTTGCCCAGCGCATCTTGCTCGACTCAGATCCGCTGGTCAGAGTAGTTGCACAGGTTCGGTTCTCGCCTGTTCTCAGCATAAGGGAGCCGGGCTTCATAGCGCCTTTCCAAGAGGCGATTCGAGTCGACTACCCCCTGGTCAGAAGAGAACAGCAGCAGCAGGTAGCGTTGGGGGCGCAGGGCGCGCTGGCGATGGACGATTCTGTGCTATGGCGGTTTTCCGATGTGGGCAGCAATTGGCAGGTGACCCTGTCGGACAGCTTCGTCTCGCTGGACTGTGGCGACTACACGGAGCGGGCTGATTTCATGGGCAGGCTCAGCCAGGCGCTGGCCGCCGTCGGCGACTATGTCCGTCCTGTGCTCGCTCACAGTGTAGGGGTGAGGTATGTGGACCGGCTCGCCGACACCGCCAAATTGGAACAGCTGCGAGACTTCATCCGCCCTGAGATGCTTGGCTTGAGCAGCGCTGGGTTAAGCGGGGGGCAGGCAGCCACCGAGATGACCCATGCCGAGTTCGCGGTAGGCCGGGTCAGCCTCCTCGGCCGATGGGGGTATCTGCCGCCGGGCGCCACCCACGATCCGTCGATCGAGCCCGTCGACGGACCCAGCTGGATTCTCGACCTAGACGCTTATACATCTGAGACCACCCCATTCGATGCGGTCTCGTGTGCTGATGACGCGGAGCAGCACGCCAGCACCGTCTACGGTTTCTTCCGATGGGCGGTATCGGACGAGTTCTTGACAGCCCACGGAGCGACGCTATGAGCACGGCTTTGCTGCCAGCCGCGGTCGGGGCGACCAGCCCCGACCAAAGTGAGAACCCATTCGCTGTCTATGTCGCGCGTGTGCAGCAGAGTGATCCCTTCTCCTCGGAGTTGTGTTCAGACATGGTTGTCGCTCCGGGTTGGGCAGGGTGGCGCATAGCTTGTTTGTCGGGTGTGACCATGAGCGGTTCGTGGGCTGAGGTGTCCACACGGATCGCTTCCGAATTGCCAACTTCTTCGCATCTACCTCCTATAAAGAGCATCGGGAGCGACACACATCCCGCACCAGCTTCGGCAACGCGCGTTCGGCGGGTGAAGGAAGACTCCGGTCTGACCTGGGACCAGTTCCGGCGCCTGTTCGGTGTGAGCCAACGCTCGGTGCTTTTGTGGGCAAGCGGCGGCCGCATGAGCATCAGAAACGAAGAGCGTCTCGCATACATCGAGCAGGTCGTCAGCGCGCTGGGCTTCGCAACTCCAGAGCAGCGCCGGGAAAGGCTTTTAATGTGCCCGGCAAGGGGGGGGCACTCGCTATTCCAAAAGCTCATCAGAGCCATAAATCAGCTGCCATCCGTTGACATTGAGGCACTGACCGAGTCTTCAGGAGCGGGCCCCACCATCCACGGTGAATTTCTTTTGGCGGAGGAGATTGGCGGCAGCGAGGAAGACCGTTGATCGGTGAACGACCCCGCCACGCACCCAGACTGGCTCAACGAATCGCAACTTGAGCAACTCAGCCGGTGGCGACAAGGTGACATAGCAGCCCTCAAGCAGCAAGTCTGGCTTGCCAACGGAACCCTACCCACGACACCGGTCTCGAAAGAACGCGCACCGACCGGGAAGCTCGTCGCCATGCACGAGAGCGCTGCCAACGGCCACGCGGTCCTGACGCAAACATGTGATCTCGTGCCTCGCCCCGGGCGAGACCGGCCCTTCGTCGCCGTCGCTCCGCTGATCCGGCTGGACGAGAACCAGACTGCTCAGGCAGCTCGAGGGCGTCTGACTCGCTTCGCGCACGTGCCCACCTACCAAGACGGAGCGTTCTGTGCGGACCTCGACCGGATCACCACTATCGAGACAGGAGTGCTGCTGCTCTGCCATCGGCTTAGCAGCCTGGACACCGACCAACAACGACTGGCGTTCTCGCGGGCGGTAGCCCGCAAGTTCGATAGGTTCGCCTTCCCAGACGACCTGGCCGCGTCCATAAAGAAATGGCGAGACCATGTCATCGACAAACACGGCCGCCAGCACAGCCCCGAAGGAGAGCTGTATCGATCAGCCGTTGATGTGCTGGTGTCGGCCGACCCATCATGGGATGCTGAGCGCATACAAGCGACGGTCACCGCCTTGTTCCCCGCAGGCGCTCTTCCTCCAGTCGACCCCGAAGCCCAACCTGAGGTCGGAGAAGTGGAGGCCGTCAACAAACTCTCGGCTGCTGATGTGGCCGAAAAGCTGCTCAATGGCGACATCGACGTGCGATTGGGAGCAATCATGTGCAACCGGCTCCAAGACGAGTGGGCGCAAAGGTGTGAACCGACCGGTGTGATCGAGACAGTCCGATTCCAGCTTCTCGGCACCGCTGACTTAACCGCAGACGAATACTTGGCCGCAGCCCGGCTTGATCTCGAATTCCTCTCACTCGGTTGAGCCGATGGCGCAAGAGGGCCGGTGACCACGAATTTTCGGCGTTGGGAGACCGATACGATCTGCTTCGACTCCCTCCAGCCTGCTTGGGGAGTGCTGGCTGTTGTTGAGCTGCTTATAGCTTTTATCATTATTTTCTAAGTATTTGTAATATTTTTTATGTTTTTCTAAGATATTCAAAGGGTTATTGTCACTGGGTGCTGGTATGCTTACAGCTATGAGATTCTCCCCTGACCAGGCCGGATGCGACCAGGCCAAATCCACTCAGGCCGATTGCAGGGCTGCGGGGCCGACGCCAACCGCAGCTTCGCCCACCACATCGACCACTGGGAAAACGGCGGCAACACCGACTACCCCAACCTGGTCACCGTCTGCCACGACTGCCACCACGACATCCACGAACACCACCACCAAATCGAAACCGATGCCCGCACCGGCAGGCACAACGTCACACCCCCGCCCGACCCGTTCCCCGATACCGGCTCGACAACCTGGCGGCCCGCCCAGACCAACCCCGTGCTACTGAACTGAACCGCTGATACGGAGCCCGAGAGGAGATTCGAACTCCTGACCTATTCATTACGAATGAATTGCTCTGCCGACTGAGCTACTCGGGCGCGGAGGTCAGGCTACCAGCCTCGGCAAGGGGCAAAGGACAGGAACAGGCCCAGTGGGAGAACCGAGCCGCCTTTCGACCTGGCTCATTTTGTTGCCGCCCGGCGGTGCCGGATCTCATATGTCAGAGAGCGGATTTTCCCATCTGATCTCGCTGAATCGGGCAAAGTCGGTGTCGGCGCTCATGACCACCAGGCCGTGCTCAAGCGCCAATGCGGCCAGGGTGGCATCGGGCACCAGGTTGGCCGAGAGGTGATAGCGCATGACGAGTTCGCCCAGTACTTCAGCGGTGCGAGCACCGGCAGCCGGTACCCAAGCTGGGGAGGCGTCGAGCCAAGCTCGCGTTCGCTGCCACGCCTGAGCCGGAGTGATGGGGCGGTTCCAAACCCGCGGGTTGGTGCTAATCCGCAGGAAAGCGGAGATCGTTTGCAGTGGCAGACCCACCCGACGGTTGCCGCTCAACGCTGTTTCGAGCCAGTATGCCGCTTTGTCGTGATGTACCGACGATGAGTCGGTGGCGTATAGCAGGAGGTTGGCATCAACGATCATGCTGAGATCATGCTGAAAAAGAGGCCTCGGCCGATTTCAACCCTGCTGGGCGTCCAGTTCGGATTCGTCGAGCATGCCCAGCACTTCGCCGATGTTGGACACGTCGACCTTCATTCCCATATCGAAGCTCTCATGCACGTAGCCAGGGGGTCGGACAGGGCGGACCAGGCCACCGCGCGCGAGCCGGTTCACCGCTTCGCTCACACCGATGCCCTCCTGGCGTCGCAGACCTTGAACCGCGGCAGCAACATCATCGGCCAACGTCACAGTCGTTCTCACACAGCAGATACTAGCATCAAGATGTGAGTTAGACAACATCATTATGCTGACGCTATAAGACCAGTCGGTTTTGCTCAACGGAGAGCTGTTGCATCAATCGACCGGGGTCACCATCGAGGCAGGGACAGGAACAGGGCTTGGAGGAGGAGGGCTTCGTTGGGGTTGCGGACTAAGCAGGCGTGGGCGTCGCGGATGCGGTTGACGGCCCCCACCGTGTCGCGGGCGTGACGCTCGTCGGTCAGCTGCTGGCGGTAGAAGTCGGCCAGGGTGGCCAGTCCGAAGCGCAGCTCGTCGGCGCGCAGCAGTCGCTGCTCCCGCCGGTGGCGGGCATCCATCTCACGGCGCAGGCGGCTTTGGGCGCCCATGTCGGCTTCAATGCGGGCCAGATCGTCGGATTCGGCCTGCTGGCGGGCCGTCAACGGGGCCTGGGCGTCGTCGACTTGACCGCGCCACCGGTGGAACTGTCAATGTATTGGGTCATGATCTGACCG
>JAPOSH010000136.1 GCA_026709815.1 bacterium
AGGACACAACCGAGGCCAGCTCGGGCTGGGCCGCCATGGCTTCAGCGGCCAGCGGGCTGAACGCCGCGAACTCCTCGTTGCAATCGTCGACGCAGACCAGCCAGTCGGCGCTCACCGAGTCTTCCAGCGTGTCGGCCAGGGTCTGCTTGAACGACTGGCCCAACACGGTGACCATCGACACCAGCGCCAGCCCGATCATAAGCGCCGACGCGGTGCTGGCCGTGCGCCGGGGGCTGCGGGCCGCATTCTCGCGGGACAGGTTACCGCTCACCCCGAAGGCTCGGGCCGGTCCCCAGCCGAGGAAGCGGGCCAGCGGTCCGGCGAACACCGGGCTCACCAAGTTCATGCCCACGAATACGAAGAGGGCCCCCAATCCCAAAAGCACCAGGATGTCGCCGGTGGAGTAGTCCGCCAGCAGGGCGGCCGCCAGCAGTGCTCCCCCCAATCCCAGAACCGAGATGCGCCCGGCTAAGGGGTGGAGGCGGCTGCCGCCCGCGTAGAGCAGGACCGAGGCCGCGATCGTGGCCAGAACCGTGGCGCCGGTGGCCTGCGAGGCGATCCCCGCCGCGGTCGCCGCCACGCCCGCGGCAATCATGGCCCCTCCCAGCAAGGGAGTGGGTTTGATGTCGGCCCCGGCGGCGCCGGCGTCGTTGGCGAGGGCGGCTATCGGGGCGATCCGACGGGCTCGCAGCGCCGGCCAGATGGCCGAGACCAGCGTCACCCCCACCCCGATGGCCACGGCGGAGATCACAGTGTTGGCGCCGATGGTTATCGGGGTGTCGGGCAAGTCGGCGCCGATGGCGGTGAACAAGGCCCGTATGCCCAGCGCCAGCAGCACCCCGAAGCCCAGGCCCAGCCCGGTGGATACCAGCCCCACCGCCACGGCCTCGCCGACCACCGTCTGGGTGATCTGGCGCCCGCTCGCCCCCAGGGCCCGCAGAAGACCCAGCTCACGGATTCTCTGGCCCACGATGATAGTGAACGTGTTGTAGATGATGAACGCCGACACCACCAGGATCACGATGGCGAACGCCAGCAAGAAGTTCTGGAAGAAGCCGATGAACTCGTTGAAATCGTCGGTCTGCTCTTGCACCAGCTGCTCGTTGGCCACAACCTCGGTGTTGTCGGGAATGGCCGCGGCGATGGCCGCCGCCACTTCCTCCAGGGAGGCGCCGGGTTCCAGGCGCACGTCGATGCTGTCGTATCCGCCCCCGTCGTGGAGCACCTCTTGGGCGGTCTGGGCGTCCCAGGCCGCGATCTGGGCGCCCACGGTGGCATCCTCGCCGCTGCCGAATCG
Source organism: bacterium (assembly GCA_026709815.1). GTDB lineage: Bacteria > Actinomycetota > Acidimicrobiia > Acidimicrobiales > Bin134 > Poriferisocius. The sequence goes on from JAPOSH010000136.1 coordinate 1,298, forward strand.
GAACAGCCCCACCAGGGTGAACTCCCGAGTGCCGGTAGGGGTGATGATCCGATACCGGTTGCCCAACTCAAAGCCGTTCTCCCGGGCGGTGTCGGCGTCCAAGGCGAACTCGTCGCCGCCGCGCGGTGGGCGGCTGATGCCGTCGGGCCACACGCTGACTTGGCTGAGCTGCTGGTCTTGGGGCCAGCTGACCCCCATCTGGGGCGGTCCGATGCTCTCCAGCGCCTCGCCGTTCGAGTCGATGGCGATCACGTTGAATTCGAACACCCCGCCCTCGGCCGCCGCCACCCCGTCCACCGACGCGATATCGTCAACGAGGGCCGGATCCACCAGCGGGGCGCCGAAATCCCGGTCGCCGAACTCCACCTCTGAGCGCACCGACAGGTCTACCCCTTCGAAGATGTCCTCTGAGAGGTCACCGAAGGTGGCGCGGAGCCCGTCGGTGGTCACGAACACCCCGACGGTGAAGGCCACGCCCACGACTACCGCCAGCGTGGTCAAAAGGAACCTGATCCTGGCTCCGGCGATGCTCTTCAGGGTGTAGCGCAACAGGCTCATAGCGGACGCCCGTTCGCGGGTGCTTTGAAGTGCTCGGAACGCTCGATTCGGCGGCGGGGCACTAGTCGCCGAGATCCTTCATGTAGTCCAGCACCTCGTCGGCGCTGGGAGAGGCCAGCTCACCGTGAATGCGGCCGTCCACCAAGAACACCGCGGTGTCGGCGTGAGCCGCGGCCACCGGGTCGTGGGTCACCATCACGATGGTCTGGCCGAATTCGTCCACCGCGCGGCGCATGAACTCCAAGATGCCGGTGCCGGTGCGGGAGTCAAGATTGCCGGTGGGCTCGTCGGCGAAGATGATCTCCGGTTGGCCGGCCATGGCCCGCGACACCGCCACTCGCTGCTGCTGGCCTCCCGACAGCTCGCTGGGCCGGTGCGAAAGGCGATCGCCCAGCCCGACGGTGGATATCACAGTGTCCAGCCAGCCTTTGTCGGGGCGCCGGCCGGCGAGGTCCATGGGCAGGGTGATGTTCTCCATGGCGGTGAGGGTGGGCACCAGGTTGTAAGCCTGGAACACGAACCCGACCCGGTTGCGCCGCAGCAGGGTCAGGTCGCGGTCGCCCAGCGTTCCCAAGTCGGTCTCGCCGATGATCACCTGGCCGCTGGTCAGGGTGTCGAGTGCGGCCATGCAGTGCATCAGGGTCGATTTGCCCGAGCCCGACGGGCCCATGATGGCGGTGAAGCACCCCTGAGCGAAGCCGATGTCCACGCCGTCGAGGGCTCGCACCTCGGTGTCGTCGGCCCCGTAGATCTTCACGGCCGACACCGCTCGGGCGGCCAAGCGGGTGTCGGCCGCGGGGGTTTCTGCGTCGGTGATTTCCAATTGACCGCCTTCTGATGAGCCGCGTATGGGGTGGTTCAGGGTTGTGATACTACCCGGAGATAGGGCTTTTGCTCGTCCCACCCGCCGGGAAACAGCTCTGCGGCCTCCTCGTTCGAGAGCGCGGGCACGATGATCACATCGTCGCCGTTCTGCCAGTTCACCGGGGTGGCGACCTTCTTGGCCGCGGTCAGCTGGAGCGAGTCGATCACCCGCAGCACCTCGTCGAAGTTGCGCCCGGTGCTGGCCGGGTAGGTGATGGTGAGCTTGACGGTGTTGTCGGGGCCGATGACGAACACCGATCTCACCGTCATGGTGTCGCTGGCGCGGGGGTGGATCATGTCGTAGAGGTCGGCCACGGCCCGGTCGGCGTCGCCGATCATCGGGAAGTTCGGGCCGATGCCCTGGGTGTCCTCAATATCTCGTGACCATGCCAGATGGTCTTCAACCGTGTCGCAGGACAAGCCGATCACCTTCACGTTGCGGGCGGCGAATTCCTCGGCCAGCCGGGCGGTGTAGCCCAGCTCAGTGGTGCAAACCGGGGTGAAGTCCTTGGGATGGGAGAAGAGAACCGCCCAGGAGTCCCCCTTCCAGTTGTGGAAGGAGATGGTTCCCTCAGTGGTCTCGGCGGTGAAATCGGGGGCGATGTCGCCCAATCGGATTGCCATTTTCGGCTCCTTGCTCTGCTGCGATTTACGGTATGGAGTAGCTCCAGACTACCGGGCAACAGCAATACCTGACCAAAGTGGTCTGGATTATTTCCCCCGCCGCGGCGTAGGGTTTTGCTGATGGACCCAGACAACTCCAAAGAGGCCCCGACCCGCGGGTGGCACAAGATCCTCGAGTTGGGACAGCTTCCCGAGGGACGGGTTCGCACCGTTACCGTGGACCGCCACAGCCTGGCCGTTTCCCGCTATCAGGGGGTCTACGGCGCCCTGGACAACCGCTGCCCCCATCAGGGCGGACCGCTGGGGGAGGGGTCGATCGAGAACGGCTGGCTGCGGTGCCCGTGGCATGGCTACGACTACAACCCCACCGATGGCTCTCCGCCCGAGGGTTTCGACGACGCCCCGGCCTGCTACCCGGTGCAAGTGCGAGACGACGGCGTGTACGTGGAGCTGCCGGCCGCGCAAGCCCCGGTGCCCACGGTGTCGGATGTGATGGTCGAGACCCTAGTGCGGTGGGGGGTGCGGGCAGTGTTCGGGATGGTGGGCCATTCCAATTTGGGGTTTGCGGATGCGCTGCGGAGAGCGGAGCAACGAGGAGATCTGCGCTATTTCGGCATCCGCCACGAGGGAGCGGCGTCGTTCGCAGCCGCCGCTTACGGCAAGCTCACCGGTGAGCTCGCCGCGTGCTTGGCCATCGCCGGGCCGGGATCCACCAACCTGATGACCGGACTGTACGACGCCAAGATGGACCGGGCGCCGGTGCTGGCGCTGTGCGGGCAGGTGCCCTCGTCGGTTCGGGGTCGGGGCGCGTTCCAAGATGTGGACCTCCAGGGGGCCTTTGCCGACGTGGCCGCCTACAACCAGACCGTTTCCGCCCGCTCAGATCACGCCGAGTTGGTGAACCTGGCCTGCAAGACCGCTCTGGTGCAGCGCGATGTGGCGCTGTTGGTGCTGCCCGACGAGGTGCAGGTGCAACCGGCGCCCGACAGCGCTGTGCCCGGTGGCCCCACGGGGCGATTGGTGCGCTCCGAAATCACGCCGGCTGCCGACCTCTTGGACGCCGCCGCGGCCCGCATTGCCGCCGCGGCCCGGCCGCTGTTGGTGCTGGGAGCGGGGGCTCGCTTCGATGTCGCCGAAGTAGTGGCGCTAGCCGAGCACATGGGGGCGCCGGTTGCCACCACGTTCAAGGCCAAGGGGCTGATCAGCGACCGCCACCCGCTGGGCTGCGGGGTGCTGGGCCGATCGGGAACCCCCATCGCCAGCTGGTTCATGAACGAGAGCGACCTCATCGTGGCTTTCGGGGCATCGTTCTCCAACCACACTGGCATCGCTGCCTACAAGCCCATCGTGCAGGTGGACTGCGATCCGATGGCGCTGGGACGGTTCCACCCCGTGGATTTGCCGGTGCTGGGCCATGTCGGGGCCACCGCTCGGGCGTTGGCCGAGCGGCTGGCTGGCGGGGCCTCTTTCGTCGGCCACCGGGAGGAGGTAGCCGAAAGGTGGGCCATCTGGCGGGCAGAGAAGGCGTCTCGGCTGGCCGACGATCAAGGACGAGGGCTCAACTCGGCGGCGGTGTTCGACTCGCTGAGCCGGCTGTGCCCGTCCGATGCGGTGATCGCGGTGGACGTGGGCAACAACGCCTATTCTTTCGGGCGGTATTTCGAGACCCGGGCCCAGTCGGTGCTCATGTCGGGCTATTTGGGATCGATCGGGTTCAGCTTCCCGGCGGCCATGGGGGCTTGGGCTGCGGTCGGCGATCGTCGGCCCATCGTAAGCGTCAGCGGCGACGGCGGGTTTGGCCAGTACGCCATGGAGCTGACCACTGCGGTGAAATACAAGATGGACATCACTCACTTGCTGCTCAACAACGCCCAGCTGGGCAAGATCTCCAAAGAGCAGCGAGCCGGCCGTTGGGACGTATGGCAAACCAGCCTCCACAACCCCGACTTCGCAGCCTATGCCGAGCTTTGCGGTGCCCGCGGCCTGCGAGTCGACGCCACGGACCGACTAGACGACTCCATACGAACTGCCCTTGCTCACCCCGGCCCCGCGCTGGTTGAGATCATCTGCGACTCCGACCTTGTTTGACGGCGTTTTAACCAGTTTGACTAACCGATTCGACGTTTAAACGGTTCAACAGCCGAGTTCAGCGGTGGGTCTTACTACTCGTGGTCTTCGGCGGATTCGGGGGTGGTCCGGCGGCGCAGGATCCGGCGAATACGGCCGCCGTGCAGGTCGGCGCCGATGTCGGCGGGGGCACCCACTGCGGATTCGAGGGCGTCGGCCTGCTGCGGGGTCAGGGTGGTGCTGATCTCCGGGTTGTCTCGGACCAGGATGGGGGCCTCAAAGGAGGGTTCGGCCTCGTCGGGCTCCTCGGTTTCAGACAACGCGGTTTGCAGCGCGGCGCGAATCTCCTCCAGCTCGAACTCGTCGGTGTTCATGCTTGCTCGCAGGCTGGTCATCGGCGCTTCTGAGAACTGCTGGAGCCGCTCGATCCATTCATCTCGGTACTGAACGTAGACGAGGTGCTGTCGACGGGCGGTCTCGAAATCGCTCTTCAGCACCGCGAACAAGGTCGCCTCTCCCGCCACGTGCAGGGCGCTCAGCTCGGCTCGCATCACCGGCGAGGGATGGCTGGCGATGGCCTCCCGCATGCTCGGGGCTAGTTCCTCGTGCCCGGCCAAGAGCTCGTTGCGCTGGCCCATGTCCACCTGGAGTCCAGAGGAGTTGATTTCACTCAACACTTTCTGATGGTTATCGATCCAAGACAACACCGTTTGCTCGTAGCGCCGGTGCCACTGGCCCAATGCTTCCGGGCCGATGCGGGAGGCGTCGACGACTGCGGGGGTGCCTTCTGCGGGCCCGTCCACCAACCTCAGCGCCGGCTTTGCGCTCCCGGCCTCGTCGTCTGCATCGCCGTCCGGCTGCAAGTACTCAGCCCCGATGTCATACAGATCGGGCCCTTTGTGGGCTGGTTCAGAATGGGGCGCGGGCACCGGGCCGGGGATGATGTCCCACAGTGCTCTTTTCTTGCGGGTGGCCAGGGCCACGGCACCGGCCAGCAGAGCGCAACCCAAAATGATGACCGCGGGGACGACAACCCCCGCGCTCACGGCTCGCTGAACGTGCTGGTCGCCAGCACGCGCACGTTGGCGGTCGGGGCCGGGGTGGTGGCGGTGTGCTGGCGGCAGGACCAGCAGACGTCGCGCGTCGTGCCCCACCAAGTGACATCGCATCGGGGGCACCACATCGTGGCCTTGCGCCTCGCCTTGGGCGCCAACGACCATGCACGAGCCAAAAAGGCCATGAGCGCCACCTTAGAAGCGCTGCGACCCGCAATAGCGGCAATCCATCACCGGCGGGGCGACTGGCCTACGCCACTAGGGTGCGGCTTGCTCCTCTTCGGGCGGGATGATGAGCTGCTGGCCGATCTGGATCAGCTCGGCCGCCACAATGTTGTTGGCCTCGGTGATCTCGTCGAGCGTCTTGCCGTACTGCAAGGCGATTCCCAGCAGGGTGTCCCCCTCCACCACAGTGTGGGTGCGCTCGCCGGGCCGGACGGTTCCGTCGCGGTTGAGCGCCACCGGCGCGTTCTGGGGGATTCGGAGACGTTTCTCCTGGGTCTCCATGGGGTCCGTCCACCCCACCTGGGGCATC
>JAPOSH010000137.1 GCA_026709815.1 bacterium
CCGATGGTCTCGGCCGGGTCGTCGGCGGCCAGGTTGGCGGAATCGCGCCCGTAGGAGCGGAAGCAGAGCGAGCGGGCGTTGGCGGGGGCGTCGTCGCAGAGGGCGGCCACCGCGGCCATGTCCCAGTTCAAGACCTCGGCCATGCGGGTGGTCTGGTAGAAGTAGCAGGCTGGCTGATAGCGAGCCTCCACGATGTCGCAGGGGTAGATGGGGTCGCCCTGGCGCAGGTATTCGGTGGTGTGGCCCATCGCCCCCGACAGTCCGCCGACCACGTTCTCCATGTACACCCCCGAATAGCACGACGGCCGGTCGAGGCGCTGGGCGTGGTCGCACAAGCCCAGCGCCACCGGCAGGTCGTAGTTGGTCCAGGCCATCAGCCCGTGGCCCACGCCGTGGACGCATTGATGGCGGAAGAAGTCGTTCTCAGTGGCGTCGCACAGCGCGGCGATGTCGGCGGCGATGTTGGCGGTGCCCCGCTCGGCGAACAGGGCCTCGGTGGCGCCGTGCTGCCCGCCTGACTGGCAGTCGTGGGTGGCCAGCACGAAAGCGGCAGGGCCGAACAGCTCGTAGGCGATCCGGCCCGCTTCGTGGGCCCGGTTGTGGCAGTCGCCGCCGGAGGCGAGCTCGATCTGCTTGAGCACCGCCAGCGCGCCGCCGGGGCCGAACCTGTTGATGAAAGCCTCGAGCTCGCGGTCGTCGGTGTAGATGCCCAGATGGGAGACGGCCGCGTCCCGCGGCACCGGCTCGAACCGCCCCTCGGGCATCTCGAACACCAGAGGCGCCTGTGTGCCGCGCTCTGAGCCGGTCGAGGCCGAAACCGACACCAGCCCTCCTTCATCGGGGGCCAGGTGGTTGTGGTAGTACCACTGGCCGGGTTCGTCGAAGCGGTGGGACCAGCTCGACGCCGGTGCCAGCGGGCGCTTGGGATCGAACTCGGGGAGTATCTCATGGGTGGGGTGGATGTTGGACGCCGGCCAGAAGAAGTCCTCTGACTCATTCACGAACACGACGGCTTCGCCCGCGGCGATCTCCACCTGCTCGGGTTGGAAACCGCTTTCGGTGTACACCACCCGATGGGTCACCCGATGGGTCGCGCCCGCCGCCGCGGCTGGATCGGAGGCTGGCCCCGAGGCGGGGTTGAGGGGGTCGGCGATCCCGACGGGGCCGGGCGGGCGGGGCCCAGCCGCGGCGGGCTCGGGCCGCTCGGAGGTGGCCACAACCCCCAGGGTGACGGCCATCGCCACGATGGCGACGGCGGCCAACGCCAGTGCCGCCAACAGAAGCCGGGCCACGAGGGTCGAGCGCTCGGGCGAGGGGGCTCGGGGGCGATCGCCTTCGGGCCCGCAGTCGCGCCCGTCTGGCGCGGGGGGCGAGGCTTCTCGGGAGTTCACTGGGTTTGGACGGTGATGCTGTTGATGGCGGTGGGGGGCCACGGGGTGCCGCCGAAGTTGTTGCCGGGTTGGTCTTGATGGGTGTCCAAGATGGCGGTGAGCACGTCGAGGCCTCGGGTGACTTGCCCGAAGACGACGGAGTCGCCTTGGGCGTCGAGGAGGGAGGATGCGTTGGTGACGGTGAAGAAGAACTGGGCGTCGGCGCTGTTGGGGTTGTTGGTGCGGGCCATGGCGATGAGGCCGGGCTGATAGGTGAAGCCTGATCCTTCGTCCCAGATGGTGTAGCCGGGTCCGGGGTCGGAGGCGTTGTTGGTGTGGGGCGATCCGCCTTGGAGGATGCCGATGCTGGGGTCGGAGCGGTGGATGAGCGTGTTGTCGTAGTAGCGGTAGCGGGCGAGGTTGACGAAGTTGTTGACCGTTCCGGGGGTGTTGGCCGCGTCGAGCGCGACCTCGATTTCGCCCTTGTCGGTGTCGAACACCGCGGTGTAGGCGGCGTTGGGGTTGATGCACAGCGCCGGGGCGTCGTCAAACTCGTACACCGGCTCGGCCGCGCCCTCTGCCGGCGCGCACGGACCCGACCCGAAATCAACCACCCTGAACGGGTTGTAGGCCGGCATCGCGGCTGGAGGGGTGCCTGGGCCGGCCCCGGCGGTGGGGGGTGCTGGCTCGGCGGTGGGGGCTGCGGTGCCAGAAGCGGTAGGGGGTGCTGGCTCGGCGGTGGGGGGTGCTGGCTCGGCGGTCTGGTCGGGGCCTGAATCGTCGTCGTCGGTTGGCAGGAGCGTTCCCACCAGCAAGCCGGCGGCGAACACGGCCACGATGCCGACGGCCAAAAGGAGCGCCTTGAACGGCATTCTCGGCTTCTCGTCGGGCTCGGGGCCGACAGGGCGCTGGCCCGTCGCGTGCGTTTCGGTGGTTTCAGGTTCTACGGGTTCCAAGGTTATCTCCCCTTGTCGGCGCGGCTCACAGGGTGGCGGCCACCCTGTCTCGGGCTTCGAAGCAGGCCGGCCGCATGCTCTGGCGGATGGCCTCGCAAATCACGGTGGCCTGGATTGTGTCGTGGTTGTTGTAGATGGTGTTGGTGGCGGCGCCTATGTAGCAGTCGGACTGATTGGCGGGCTCGCCCAGCGAGCAGAGCCTCACGATGGTGTTCGGATCCTGGTTGTGGACGCTGCTGATGTCTCGTCCCAGCGCCAGATAGCAGTCGTCCACCATGTCGGCCCTGACGCCGTTGCAGATAGAGAAAACCTCGAGGAAGCCCGACGTGTCGTAGCCCACGTTGTGGAGCATCCACGAGGTCTGGGTGGCGAAGCAGTCAGCCACGTACAGCTCGGGCACGGCGTTGCAGGGGTAGACCAGGTCGTCGGCGCGCAGGTAGGTGGGGGTGCCCTGCTGGCCCAAGATCATGTTCTCCATCAGCGCCCCGTTCATGCAGGTGCTGTCCTCCCAGGGATCGTCGAACACCTCGCAGTAGGGGATCGTCTCGAACAGGTCTCCGTCGAGGATCTGCATGATCCCGTGACCGAGGCCGTGGACGCAGTTGAAGTGGTCGAACGAGTACTGCCGGGCCGCGACGGTCGAGCAGAAGCCCGGCAGCTCGTCGGCCAGCTCGGTGTTCTCATACTCGCCGAGGGCGTACTCCACCACGCCGTGGTAGTAGCCCGACCAGCAGGCAGAGCCCTCGTAGATGAGCGCAGTGCCCACGTCGCCGTACCACACCACAGCGTCGTTGCCCAGGTTGTGGGTGATCTGGTGGCAGTTCTGGGCCACGTAGTCGTTGGTCTTGGATATCTCGTCCACCAGGTCCACCGCCTTGTCGGCCCCCTGGGCCCTCATCACCGACGAGAAGTAGTCGCGATAGCAGTTGGCCACACCCACGGTGCGAGCAGTGCACTCCTCGGCGCTGGCGGGGGGCTCGCTGCTCAGCAACTCCAGCCCGATCTGGCCGTCGCCGTCTGCGGCGGCGCGCAGCAGCGCTTGGGCGTCGGGGGCGTTGAGACTCGACGGGTTCAGCCCGGTCAGAAGGGCGGCGATGGCGATGACTCCGCTCAGCGTCCAGTGTTCCAGCCGCACCGTGCCCGGCGAGATCGCTCGGGGGCGGTCGTCGGGGCCGTTGCCGGCTCGGCGGCGAATGCGGCTCAGCCAGCCCGCACGCCGGTCGTGGTACAGGCCCAGGGGCAGCACCACCAGCGCCACCAGGCCGAGCTTGACGAGCAGCACGGTGCTGTAGCCGGAGCCCTTCAACAGCTCGGCGCCGGCCAGCAGCCAGGTAGAGCGGATGCCGGTGAGCACCAGCACGGCGAAAGTGATCCCGGCGGCGGGAGCGAAGCGCCTGAACAGCTCGGCCAGCGCAGCCGAGCGCTCACCGTCGGGGCGCGCTCTCCAGGCCGGGGCGGCCATGGCTGCGGCGATCACCAGCAGCGGACCCAGCCACGCGCTCGCCGCGGCCAGGTGCAGGGTGGAGACCCATATGCCGAACGGGTCTTCCGACAGAGTCGAGGTGTGGCCGGGGTAGGCCCCGAAGGCGATGAGCGCGACAACGCCGATTGCCGCTTGGAGCAGGGCCAGTTCTGAGCGCGTCCTGCCCAGGCGAGCGGCCAGCACGGCGAAGGCCCCGGTGCCTGCCACGGCCAGCAGCAGGCTTCGCCCGGTGCCGTCTGCCAGGGCTAGGCGGAGGTTATCGCGCAGCGGTCCGTCGCCGTAGCCCCGGCTGATGAGCGCGATGGCGGACACCGCCCTGACCAGGATGGCCAGGTGCAGCACGAACGCCCCCACCAGCAAGAGGCGGCGAGCCGCCATGACCAAGACGGCCGATGCCGGGTTCTGGGGCTGCTGCGACCGCAGGTTCCAGAACAACGCCATCATCGCCCCGACCACTGCGGCCAAGGCGATGTACCAGAGGAATCTTCCCACCCCGCTCATCGCCTCCAGGGCCCGGTCCGCCGCGGGGGTGGAGGTGAAAGAGGCGGCGGCCACCGCCGCGGTGTCGACTATCCCCACGCCCACGACCACCTCGCCGGCCACGCGGTGGCCGTCGGGGCCCACCGTCACCCAGGACAGGCCGAATATGCCCCGGCCCAGGTCGGGCAATGCGAACTGGATGATCTCGGAATCTGTGCCGGCGGGGGTGAGCAGGGTGGCGCCGCCGATGGTGTGGCCGTCGGCGGTGATGATTTCCAGGCGCACGGAGCGGGGGTCCACGGCCTCGGCGAATACCAGCGTGAGCTGTTCGGGGGGCTCGGCCGACACGGTGCGGTCGGCCGGGAACGTCTCAGCCAGACGGGTGTGGGCAGAAGCGGTCGAGGCGCCGAATCCGAGCGTTGCGACGACCACCAGGAACAATGCCGCCGCCAAGGCGCGACCACGGCCACCACAACATCCTCGAGCCTTCACAACGCACCCCGAGCTTATGCCCGTTTGCCGCCTGGCTCCCCCCTTTTCGTGGAGGCATGCTCTCTCTGGCGTGGCCCCTGATCACGGGCGCTGCTGGCCGTACTCGGTCAAGTGAGCTGAAAAATAGGGTCCGCCGCTGGGGAGAGTAGAAAATGGGTTGCGGGCATCCGGGGAGTCGGTCGGGTGCCGGGACGAAGAACGAAATGGGCGCCCCATGCTTTTGGCCCTCGACATCGGCAACACCCAGACCGTGGTCGGCCTGTACGAGGCTGAGCGAGCCGAGGACTGTCGAGCCGACGACGGGCTCATCGAGCACTGGCGGCTGTCCACGGTGCGCGAGCGGACTCCCGACGAGGTGGCCGTGCTGCTGCGCAGCCTGCTGGACAGCGTGGATGTGGACATGGAAGGCGAGCTGACCGGGGTGGCGGTGTGCTCGGGGGTGCCCCAAATCCGCGAGAGCGTGCGGATGATGGTGCAGCGCTACCTCGATTTCGACCCGGTGGTGATCGAGCCCGGCATCCGCAGCGGCATCCCCATCTTGTACGACAACCCCCGCGAGGTTGGCGCCGACCGCATTGCCAACGCGGTGGCCGCCCATCACCTCTACGGCGGTCCAGCGGTGATTGTGGACTTCGGCACCACCAACAACTTCGACGTGGTCTCGGCGGACGGTGAGTTTCTGGGAGGGGCCATCGGGCCGGGCATCGAAGTGAGCTTGGAGGCGATGGTGGGCCGGGCGGCCGCTCTGGGGCCGGTGGCGCTGACCGAGCCCCGCAGCGTGATCGGCAAGACCACCATGGAGTCGATCCAGTCGGGGGTCATCTACGGTTTTGTGGCCCAGATCGACGGGATGGTGGCCCGATTCTCCGCCGTCTTGGACGGCCAGGTGTGCGTGATCGCCACCGGCGGCCTGGCCCACCTCATCGCCCCGCTGTCGGAGACCATCCAGTTGGTCGAGCCTTACTTGACCCTTCACGGTCTGTGGCTGGTCCATCAGCGCAATCAGGGCGCCAAGCGGTGAGCCCTCCCTACCGGTTCGGCCCCACCGCCACGGCCGCGGAGTGCCACGAGCGTCACGGCGAGATCGAGGCGGGCGCCGAGACCGGTCAAGAGGTGTCGGTGGCGGGCCGGATCATGCTCCGGCGAGTGCAGGGGCGGCTGGCGTTCGCCACGCTGCAAGACGCCAGCGGGCGCATCCAGCTGTTCGCCCCCGCCAAGGTCGTCCCCGACTACGACGGGTTCTGCTCGCTGTCGCTGGGCGACTGGGTGGGGGTGAGCGGCGAGGTGGTGAAGACCCGCACCGGGGAGCTGTCGGTGAAGGTGCAGCGGTGGGAGCTGTTGGCCGAAGCCCGCCGGAGTTTTCCCGACAAGTGGCACGGGCTGTCCGACCCCGACATCCGTTTCCGCCAGCGCTATGTGGACCTGTGGGTGACCGAGGAGGCCCGCCACGCCTTCCGGGTGCGCTCGGAGATGATGTCGCTCACCCGCCGATGGCTGGAGGACCGGAAGTTCGTCGAGGTGGAGACCCCGGTGTTCCACCCGGTGCCCGGCGGCGCGCTGGCCCGCCCGTTCAGCACCCACCACAATGCGCTCGACATGGAGTTGTTCTTGAGGGTCGCCCCCGAGCTGTATCTGAAGCGGCTGGTGGTGGGCGGGCTGGAGCGGGTGTATGAGATCGCCCGGGTGTTCCGCAACGAGGGCATCTCCACCCGCCACAACCCCGAGTTCACCATGCTGGAGCTGTACTGGGCCTATGCCGACTACGGCGACGTCATGGAGCTGGTCGAGCATCTGGTGGCCCATCTGGCCACCGAGCTGAGGGGTGCCACCGTCGTCAGCTACGGCGGAAGGGAGCTGGATTTGACGCCGCCGTGGCCCCGAGCCCGGTTTGTCGACCTGTTGGCCGAACACAGCGGTTTAGACGTGGCCCTCGACACGCCGCTGGAGGAGCTGCGGTCGCACTGCGCCGACCGTGACATCCCGGTTGAAGACCGCTGGGGGCCGGGCAAGCTGCTGTTGGAGCTGTACGAGAAGACCACCGAAGCCGAGCTATGGGGCCCGGTGTTCGA
>JAPOSH010000148.1 GCA_026709815.1 bacterium
ACAGCCAGGACGTGTGCGTCATCGCCAACCGGGCCGGGGGTCGGCACGGATTTCTCGCCCGCCGTTTGGGGGAGTGGCCGGGCACCGTGGTGGACGCCGACGGCACCGCGTTGAGCACCGTCGAGGCCGTGCAGGCGGTGACCATCGGCCAGCGCCGGGGGCTCAACCTCGGCGGTGCCGACGAGCCCCTCTACGTGACCGACGTGGACGTCGCAGCGCGCCGGGTGACAGTGGGCCGCCGCCAGGACCTGCTGACGCCGGTCCAGAAGGTGGTGGACATCTGCTGGGCCCACGACCCGGTCGAAGGCCCGGTCGGCGTCCAGTCCAGCGCCCACGGCGCCCCCGCGGCCGGGGTGGTGGACCAGGCGGGAGCGGTCCGCTGGCGCGAACCCCAGCGCCGTGTGGCCCCCGGTCAGGCCATGGTGTTCTACCAGGCCGATCTCGTAGTCGGCGGCGCAGTCGCAGCCACCCCCCTTAATCCTTGGGATCCTCGTGCCTGATGGCTGGGGATGCGAAGATCACAGAGTGTCTTCGCTAATCCCTGCCGCCTTTCGGTCGATGGATGCTTCCATTGTTCGTGGTGAGCTGATAGTTCGTGAGGGGCGCGACGATAAAGAGTTCCACTTTCAGCGTTGGGTTCAGGCTCGTCTCGGCGAGGCTGGCATCAATCACGACGATCCCGGTCGGAACAGCTACCCAGATTTGACTTTGGTAAACACCCCCGAAGGCATCGAAGTGAAGGGACTGGCGACACCGGGGCGCGATGCTTCGTTTGATGGGAATAGCCAGGTAGCCCGACCGAAACACAACGGGCGGACAATCTACTACGTATTCGGCAGGTACCCGGCATCCCCTGAGGGCAATACCTTTCCAGTTGTGGACCTCGTAGTCGTCCCTGGCGCCTTCCTCAACACCGACGACGCCTACGAGCATAAGAACACAAGCACCCGGGGGTTCGGCAGCTATGGCGATATCTTGCTCCGCGACCGCAAGATGTATGTGATGCCCACTCCGGTGGCTTTGCTTGAAGGAGTTGAGGGTACTCGCACCCTGCTGCTCCCCGCTGACGATGATCCAGGTGACGGATTCACCCAAGTCGGGGATATCACTCGGGTTGAGGTTGAAGACGTGATGACCGGCTATTCGTTTGATTTCGCCACAAACCAGCTGAGTGCCACATACGGCAAGAACCCTACGGCTGGACGACGGTACCACTTTCGGGCATGGCGGATTGCTCGGCCTGAAGGCCCGGGCCCCGAGGTGACCATGAGCAAAGATGTCACTCCAAGTGCCTAGAGTGGTCTTATGGGCGATCTGACCGCACTCAGCATGTTCTCCGGTGCGGGGGGGCTTGACCTTGGATTCGAAGCTGCGGGCTTCACCACTGTCGCTGCGGTCGACCATGATCCGAACGCTGTCGACACGCTCCGTAAGAACCGCCCCGAATGGAATCCAGTCGAAGCTGATGTACGGGATTGGGCGCCTGAAGATTTACCCGATATCCCAGATGTGCTGATAGCCGGACCGCCATGCCAAGGGTTCAGCCTCGGCGGGAACCGCCAGGCAGCGGACGATAGGAACGGGCTGTTCCGCGAAGTGTGTCGTGTTGCTCGACAGGTGCGTCCTCGCGTTGTCATCATTGAGAACGTCTTGAATTTGCGCACGATGCTGCATCCCGGCAGTGGACGGCCATTCGTCAAAGAGATCGCTGTGTCGCTGGCTGAAGCTGGATATGGGGATATTGCCTGGGACGTGTTCAAGATGGATGGTCACGGAGTCCCGCAGACTCGACGGCGGTTCGTGTTTGTGGCATTTCGAAACAACACACCTGACAGTTGGCACCTCCCAGCCCCTTCAGGCTATGAGCCAATCCGCCCATGGCTATGGGATCTCGCTCATGACGACGAGATTTCTTTGCCTAACCATGATCCCTCTTGGGGATTCAAGTCGCAGGTGCATGTTGACCGAGGAGAGGATCCCGGCGTACAGGCCCCAATAAGCGTTGTACGGTTTTCCCGCACAGCTTCCGATGGCAACCCGATTCGGGATTGGGACCGCTCCTTCCCCGCGGTAGATACCGCGACGGTGTGGGGTCTTGCTCAAGGACACGTCTGTGCCCGTCGCGAACCAAGGGATCGAGGTAAAGGAGCAAAGTTCGTGCGGAATCCAGATACTGATGTCACCCTGTGGCGCATCCAGGCTGACCGCCTCCGTTCGCTCACGCACCGAGAATATGCTCGTCTCCAGACTTTCCCAGACTCGTGGGAGTTCATCGGCGGTAACAAACGTGATGTGCATCTCCAAATTGGTAACGCTGTTCCTGTCCAGTTTGCCGAAAAGTTGGGCCGCAATATCCAGAAGGCAATCCGAGCCCTCGACACCGGTCAAGTATTTCCGCAGTTAGGAGATGCCCCCCTTCGGCTCTTTTGATCGTCGCTGCGCTGCAATCAAGCTTATTGAGCCTTCGCGGATTCGTGGGGCGGGGCGGTTCAGTCGATCAGGTTTCGCAGGGTGGCGAGGCGGGGGGCGATCAGGTCGGCGATGATGGCGGGGCGGTCGGCTGGCGGGGCTACCGCAGCTTCGCTCCACAGGGCTCGGCCAACGGTGAATCCGGCGCAGCCCGAGTCCATGGCCACTTCCAGTTGGGCGCAGTAGCCCTCGAAGCCGCCGCCGCCCGACAGCAGGGTCCAGGGCGTGTCGCAGCGCTCGGAGATCTCCCGGCAGGCCTCGGCCCATCGGGCCTGTTCGGGGTGGTGAGAGGGATCCACGGGGAGGGGCAGCTTCAGCACGTCGAACCCCATGGGGGCGAAGCGGTCCACGGTGTCGAGCACGATCTGGGGGCGGGCCGACGGGTCGTCGAGGTGGTAGAACAGCGGCTCCACCAGCAAGGGGATTCCCACTCGGCGGCACTCGGCCAGAATCTGGGCCGCAGCCCGCTCTTGGGCCGCAGCATGGGGCCGGTCGGGCCGGTAGAGCACCAGCAGCTTGGCCGCCGCGGCGCCGCAGTCGGCGGCGGCCTGGGCCGACCAGCCGTCGAGAACAGCCACGGGAGCGGCCTCGGGATCGGCCATGTATCCCTGGGCTTCCAGGGCGGCGGTGAAGCCCACGCCGGCGGGCAGGGTGCCGTCGAGCAGCTGGGGGATGGAGTACTCGGGTTCGAGCATCACCCCGGTGGCGCCGTCGGCCAGCCCGGCCACCAGGTCGCGCTTGAGGTCGACGATGGCTTCGCCGCTCACAGCGTCGGGATCGTCGGGGGCCAGAACGCTGCGCAGCGAGTCTCGGTGATCGATGGCCAGCACCGCGAATCGCCCGTCGCAGGCGAGATCGGCCACGCTCATGTCAGCGGGAGGGCGCCGCGCCGGCCACGGGGAGGGTCCAGGCGCCGGCGCCCCAGTCGGCTTCGATCCAGGTGTGCTCGGCGTCGAAGCAGGGGGGCGTGCGACGCTCGTCGCCGATCAGCTCTCCGGCCAGATAGTTGAGGAAGTACATGTTGGCGCTGGGGCAGGCCACCGAGGTGTGATACCCCTTGGGCACCAGCACCGCATCGCCGTCGCGGGCCACCACCGACTCGTCGAAATCCTCTTAGGTGCGCCAGTTCCGGTGCATGCAGTAGCCCTCGGGGCGGTCGAGGCGGAAGTAGTACACCTCCTCCAGGTAGGGCGAGCCATCGCGGCCGTCGTGGCAGTGCGGCGGCCACCCCGACCAGGTGCCCCGGGGGACGAACACCTCGTAGCAGATGAGCTTCTCGGCGGGCAGCGGGTGGGCCAGCGAGTGGACCACCTGGCGGTAGGCCTGGCCGCCGCCGCGTATCTCCACTCGCATCTCAGAGGGCTCGATGATCCGGGCCGGGTAGCGGCCTTCGGCCGGGGCCGAGCCCACCGCGGCGGTCAGCGAGCTCTCGGTGGTGATCTCATAGGGCGTGCCGGGGGGCAGGTACACGATCCGGCCCAGTTCCTCGAATACCGACGTGCGGCTTATAGCGGCGTCGAGCGCTTCCGCCCTCACCCGCCCGGAACCCGACAGCGGGACGATGGCCGTCTCCCGGTCGGGCTCGATGCCCGACCACGGGTCGGCTGCGGTGAGCTCCACCACCGAGAAGGCCACGTTGTCCCATCCGGCCGACTCCGGGGTGATGTCGAGGATCCGTCCCGGTCCCGGCTGGGGGCGGATGGGGCCTGATGCGGGCATGGCCGTCATGTCAACCTCCGGTGGCGGCGATCAGGCCGCCGGTTTCGATCTCTTGTTTGAACCGCTCCAGTAATTCCCGGGCGCCCAGCGGCCTGTAGCCCAGGATCTCCGTGGTGCGGGGAGTGCGAATCGTGGTGTCGTAGGGCACCCGAGCCCCCGCCATGGACGCCAACACCTCCGGGTCGGGCCCAACCGACCGGAGAAGCGACGCGTCATGGCCGAAGACTTCGCAGGCCATCCGGGCCAACTCCATCCGCCCCGCCGGCTGGGCGCCGCAGCAGTGGAAGATGCCGTCGGCTTGGACGTTGGCCGCGATCAGCCACATGGCCTCGGCGCACTCGCTGGCCAGGCTGGGCGTGGCGGCCATGTTGATGTCGCTGCCCTCCCACACCCCGAACGGCTTGCCTCGGGAAACCGCGTCGATCACGGTGGCAACGAAATAGCCGAATCCGGGGTCTTGGCCCCGGGGCATCTCGGCCCGGGCCCAGTGGACCCCGTTCACCGCCGAGACTCGGGCCACCGCAGCCCGGTCGGCTCGCAGCAGGGCGGCCTGCTCGCTGAGGGTCTTCAGCACGCCGTAGTAGTTCACCGGGTTGGGCGGCGTGGCCTCGTCGGCGCCGGCCTGGGTGCCGTCGAACACCCAGTCGGTGGACACCAAGATGAGCTTGGCCCCGGCCCGGTTGGCTGCCTCGGCCAAGGTGAGGGTGGTCTCCACATAGCTGTGCCAGGCCAGTTCCCGCCGGGCGTAGATCCCGGCCAAATCGTTGAGGATCATGGAGTGGACGATCACGTCGGGGTTGAATCGGGCCACGCTGGCGAGCACCGCATCGGCCTCCAGCAAATCCAGCGGCTCGATGGTGTAGCCCTGAGGGTTGTCGGGCACGAAGGAGTGGACGGGGCAGTGCACGGTGGCCCGGTGGCGCTCGGCGAACACCTTGACGATGTTGGAGCCGAGGAAGCCGGTGCCCCCGGTGACGTAAGCCCGCAACCGTTCAGCCGATCTCTGCACCGGCCCGGGCGCCGCCTCGTGCCATCAGCCGATCTCGCTTATGTGCACGGGGCGGCGTTCTCGCACCGAGCGCCACGCGGCCAGGCCGATCACCAGCGGGGCCCGCCCGTCGGCCAGGGTGACGGGCGACGGCGCCCCCTCGGCCACAGCGACGAACGCGGCCCACTCCGCCAGATACGAGGGGATGTACCGCTCCAAGAAGAAGTAGGGCAGCGTCGGGCCGTGGAAGCCGTCGGCGGTCCGGGCCACCGCCGTGGCGGTCAGGGGGTTGTCGGAGGCGGCCATTCCTGCCGAGCCGAACGCCTCCACCCGCTGGTCATAGCCGTATACCGCCTGGCGGCTGTTGTCGATGGCGCTGATGGCCCCGTTGTCGTGAGTGCACACGATCACCGCGGTGTCGAGGTCGCCCGCGTCTTTGATGGCGTCGTCGATCAGCACGCCGCCGGTGGCGTACACCTCGGCCACCTCGCTCCCGGTGATGAAGCGGATCATGTCGAAGTCGTGGATGGTCATGTCGCAGAAGATGCCCCCGGACTCGTCCAGATACCTCAACGGCGGGGGCTCGGGGTCGCGGCTGGACACGCGCACCAGATGGACGTCGCCGAGGTCGCCGCCGGCCACCCGCTGGCGCACATAGCGGTGGCTGGGATCGAAGCGCCGGTTGAATCCCACCTGCACCGGGATGCCCGCGGCCTCGGCCGCGGCGATGCCCCGGTCCACGTCGGCCAAGTCGAGGGCCAGCGGCTTCTCCACGAAGGCGGCTTTTCCGGCTTCGGCCGCGGCCGTCAGCAAGTCGATATGGGTGTGGGTGGAGGTGCAGATGGCCACCGCGTCCACGTCGTCGGCCTCGAAGACGCGGCCCGGCATCGAGGCCCGCGGCACCCCGAGGTCTTCGGCCAGTGCGGCTGAGGCGGAGTCCACCACGTCGTATACCGCGGCCACCTCGGCGCCGGGCACCCGCCGGTGGATCAGCTCGGCGTGCATGCGCCCGATCCGCCCGCAGCCCAACACCCCGATGCGAACCGGGCTCATCGTTCGGACTCCTCAGCTTCAGGCTGCAAGCTCGAGATCACCCGGCCGTTGCGCGTCTTCACGGGGTATAAGGCTATGGGATCGGTGGCCGGACGCCGTACCGCCTCTCCGGTTCGCAGGTCGAAGCGGCCGTTGTGCTTGGGGCACTCCACCAGGCAGTCGAGCACCACGCCGTCGGCCAGATGCGCTCGGCCGTGGGTGCAGAGGCCTTGGGCGCAGGCCAAGGTGCCGTCGTCCAGTCGGAAAAGGGCGTAGGTCTCGTCGCCCACGTCCACCCGGCGGGCCGATCCGGGGGCCAGCGCACCGGCCGGGCCGAGGTCGAACCAGCCGTCGTGGCGGTCGCCGGCCCACGCGGTGTGGCCGGTGTCGACGCAGACCCGGTCCGCGTCGGACACTGCGGGCAGGTCGCTGCGGGGCTCGTCGTAGGCCGGATCGCGCCATTGGCGGCGCAGCGTGGAGAGTATCTCGCGATAGGCCGTCCAGGTATTGGGCGACGCCGGGGCCAGGCTGTCCTTCACCTCTCGGTGAAGGGCGGGAAGGGAGTAGTAGGGCACGGTGGGGAAGATGTGGTGCTCCACGTGGTAGTTCATGTTGGAG
>JAPOSH010000190.1 GCA_026709815.1 bacterium
AATAAGATGGGCCAGTAGCGGCGCAGCAGGTCGAGGGGGGTCGGGCGCAGTGCCGACACGCCGGTTTCTGCGGCCCGATCTTGGCTTCTGGCTGTGACCGTGCCCCAGGCCAACCCCAGGGCCGAGGCCATTATGTACATCTGGGCCACGAGGCGCCACTGCTCGTTGCGAGGGTATACGCCCATCATGAGGAGCGTGAGGTTCTTGCGCACTGCATCCCATTGCCCGGTGATCAGGATGAAGCGCCCGCCGTAGAAGAGGAGGATCGCGGCCACCACCGCGGCCACCACGGTTATCAGCGTGTTGTACCAGCTGTTGAACAGGTTCTTCCGCAGCCAGGTGGTGGGCGAGACTCGCATGTCCGGGGGCAAGCGGGCAGGGTTGGTGGTCTCCGACGGCGGCAGGGTGGCGGTCATCGGCTCATCGCTCTTTGAGTTGGATGGACCGGTTGTACACGTTCAACAGCGCCGACACGATCAGGTTTATGGTCAGGTACACGATCATGATGATGAGGATGAGCTGGGGAGCAGGGAAGTTGATGCCCCAAGCAGTAACCGCCACGAGGAAGAGATCGGGGTAGGCCACGGCGAGCCCCAACGAGGTGTTCTTGATCAGGTTGGCGCACTCGCTGATGTAGGGGGGAATGGCGATCCGTTGTGCCTGGGGCAGAACCACATGGCGGTAGCGCTGGCCGGGTTTCAGCGCCACCGACGTTGCCGCCTCCGTCTGACCCTTGGGGACGGCCAGGATGGAACCGCGGATGATCTCGGCTACGAAGCTGGCGGTGTAGAGGCCCAGGCCCAGAGTCAGCGCCATGTAGCCCGAGTTGGTGCTGAACCCCCCGACCACTCGCCGCCCGTTCTCCGACACCGCAGGCCACGACCAAGAGTAGGGTCCGCCCAGGGCCGCGAAGCACGCTGCCACGATCACGGCAAAAACCCCTACCGACCACAGCACCCGGTGGTGGGGTTGGCCGGTGGCGGCGCTGTAGCGGGTCCTCCATCTCCAGACTCCAACCGCGATTGCGGCTGCCGCCAAAACCAGCAGCCAGAACACACCGACGTTGCTCTCAGAGGCCAGCGAGGGGATGGCCCACCGGTCCCGGCTGACAATTATCCAGTTGCTGTCGGAGCCGAAGAACGTGCCCTGCCAGGGTGGGCTGGTGGGGTTGAAGCGGGGAAAGGGGCCGAAGGTGAATAGGGCAAAACCGAAGAAGACGATGACCACCAGCGGCGGGATGTTGCGCAGGCTCTCCACGTAGAGGCTGGCTCCCTTGGCCACCAGCCAGTTGGAGGAGAGTCGGGCAATCCCCAAGAAAAGCCCCACGACAGTGGCGATGATGATCCCCACGACCGACGCCACGAGGGTGTTCTGGAGGCCGATTAGCAAGCCTCTCCATACTGGATCGCGCACACCGAAACCTTGGGCGTCCCGCAGGGCGACCCCGTAGGGGGAGTCGAGAAAGTCGAAGCCTTTGGGAAGGCCGACCTCGTCCATGCTCACGATGAGGTTGTGAAACATCCACCGGAGGAGGGCCACGACGACGATTACCGCCAAGGCCTGTCCGGCCACCCGCAGGATTCGCACATCGCGCCACAGTGCGGGGATGGCAGGCTCGGGTACTCGCGGGTCGCCGGTAGAGAGCACCCTTCTGCGTCTGCCATCGTGAATGGAGCGGATTCCGACCGCGGCCATGCCCGGGGTCTGTCCGATGCGCGCTGCGTCTACCACCGTGATGGCGATGAAGGCGGCCGGCACCGCGGCGATAAACACCCAGGCAAGAGCTAATTCAGCAATGTCGCTGTAGTTGTCGAGCAGCCGCAAACCCAGCTGCCAAACCGAGATGGCCCCCACGAGGGTCAGAATCACCAGATCGGCCAACAGCGCCAGCACTCGGCGGCCAAGGGGCGCGGAGGGCACTGCGGTGAGACCAGCTTTTACGCTCTCGATGTCAGCCGTGCTGCTCATAGCAGTGTGATCTTGAACCCTAGACGAAAGCGGCCCACCGGTCGGTGACCGGTGGGCCGCTCGTCGTTTCATTTGCTGCCCGTCATGAGGCGGGCGGGGTTTCCCCTAGCGGTAGGGCGGGACGTACATGAGCCCGCCATTGGACCAGAGGTCGTTCACGCTGCCGTCGAGGACGCCCAGCTGTGGATAGCGGTTGAAGATCTCCTCGTAGTTGCCGACCTGCTCCACCACGTGGACGGCGAAATCGGAGGGCAGACCGAGACCGGGGTCGAAGCCGTCGCGGCCCAAGAAGTTCAAGATGTTGGGATCGGTGCCGTCGTAGCTGCCGATGTTGCCGGAGTCGAGTCCGAATTCCCAGGCCTGCACGGTGGCCATGGTGGCCCAGTTCACAACCTGCGCCCACTCGGTGTCGCCGTCGCGCACCACGGTTCCCAAGGGCTCCTTGGAGATGAGCTCGGCCATGATGTGCTGGTCATCGCCGCCGCCCTGCTCGATCTCGTACTTGAACACGCCGAGCACGCTGCTGTCCGCAGTCATCGCCTCGCACTGGCCCTCCTCGTAGGCTGGCACCAGGGTGTCGAAGCCCTCGAAAGTGACCGGGTTGAAGTTGATGCCCCGAGCGGCGAACACCGCGGTGAGGTTCAACTCGGTCGTGGTGCCGGTGCTCACGCAGATATTGGCATCCTCGAGATCATTGATCGTGGTGAAGCCGGTGGAGGCCGGCACCATGATGCCCTGGCCGTCGTAGTAGGTGGTGAACAAGAAGTTAGCGCCCTCGGTGCCGTCGCGGGTGGCGGTCCAGGTGGTGTTGCGGTTCATCACCTCGAACTGCCCGGAGGCCAGAGCGGTGAAGCGCTCGGCGCTGGTGACCGGCACGATCTCCACGGCATCGGCATCGCCGAAGATGGCCGCAGCCACCACCCGGCACATGTCGATGTCGAAGCCCTCGTACTCCCCGTCTGCATTCAAGAGGGCGAAGCCGGGAACGTCGTCCCGGGAGCCGCACAGCACATAGCCGCGGTCCATCACGGCCTCCAAGGTGCCGCCGTCTTGTACCGGCACAACGGTGACGGTCTCTTCGGGTTCTGGCGCATCCGGCGCATCTGGCGCCTCAGTGCTGGCTGCCGTGGCTTCGGGAGCTTCCGCGGGAGTTGCACCATCGTCGTCATCGTTGCCGCAGGAGGCAGCGATCAGCGAGAAGGCCAGCACTAACCCCAGTAGGGCGAGCAAGCGGTGGACGGATTTTTGCATGGTTTTGCTCCTGTCATCGGGATCAAGGGCTCGCCCCACGTTAACGGCTGAGCGGCGCGTTGACCACATCCCCTCGATTTTCTGTGGCGTGCTGGCCGTTGAGCAGGTCTTTTTCGGCTCGCTGCGGCTAGCTCGCTGCGGCCAGAGCCGCCTCGCGCTGGCGGGTGGAGCGGTGGACCGGGTCGGTGTCGATCACCGGGATGACGTGCTGGCCGAAGTTCACGATGCTCTCGCGCACCACGTCCATGGGAAGGGTGGAGGTGAGGGGGCTGATCACGTACTGGTCGGCGCCCACCCGCTCGTACTGGCGGGAGACGTGGACGCAGTCCTCGGCGTTGCCCACGCACAGCGACCCGCCCTCGATGGCCATCTTCACGTCGTCGTGGGTCGGCTCGGGGATGACCGCGGGCCACTCGGGAACCCCCTCGGGCTTGGGGAAGGTGTCCAGCCACCGGTACACCAGGCACTGGTAGTAGTACATGTGGCTCCGGGTGGCCAGGTCGATGGCCGTCTCCCGGTCGTCGAGGCAGATGCCGAAGCCCACGCACATCACGTTGTCGTGGACGAAGTCGCCCACCGGGTTCTTGCAGGAGGCCACTTCGTTCTTGTAGATCTCGATGAGCGGGGCGATCTCGTCGGGGGTGCCGATGGTGAAGCAAAGCACCCCGATGCCCAGCTTGCCCGCCTTCTCGAACGTGGACGGGCTGCCGCAGGCCACCCACAGCGGGGGATGGGGCTTGGTGACCGGCTTGGGGAAGATCTCCCGGGCGGGCACGGAGAAGCTGTCGCCCTCGTAGCTGTAGGCCCCCTCGCGCCACATGTGGGGGATCTGGGCGATGGCCTCGTCCCACAGGCCCCGGGTGACCTCGGTGTCGGCCAGGCCGGTGGCCGGATCTCGGGGCGCGCCCGGCATCCCGAACCCCATCACCTCGGTGGAGGAGGAGCCCCGGCCGGTTCCCAATTCGAAGCGGCCATTGGACAGCACGTCGATCATGGCCGCCCGCTCGGCCGAGCGCACCGGGTGGTTGACCGGGGCGGTGATGTTGAAGATGGCCGAGCCCAGATGCACGTTCTCGGTGCTGGAGGCCACCGCGGAGAGGAACACCTCGGGCGCCGACATGTGGGAGTACTCCCGCAGGAAGTGGTGCTCGGAGGCCCAGACGTACTTGAACCCGTTGCGGTCGCAGAGCTGGGAGATCTCCAGATTGTCGCGGATGCGCTGGGCCTCCCAATCGGGATGGTCCTCGTAGCCGAAATCAGGCACGAAGCACTGGGCGAAATATCCGAATTCCATCTTGGGCACCCCCCTGGAGCTGAAATGTGGTTGGGCACTGTACCGGCGCTCGCCGCGTGCGGGCTATCCATGTGGGCGATCCGTGCCTCCGTCCAACCGCAGATCGGGCTGGGCCGCGCCGCAGCGCTTGGGTCCGGGCCGCGGTCGATTGGGGCGGGTAGGGTCGCAGCCCATGGCGTGGACACTGCGGCGTCCGGCGGCTCGGGCCGTGCTGCTCGACCGGCACGGGCGCGTCTTCCTGATGCGGGCCAGCGACCCGATCGACCCCCGCAAGGCGCCGTGGTGGGAGATCCCGGGCGGCGGACTCAACCCGGGAGAGAGCTCGGCGGAGTGTGCCCGCCGCGAGCTCTGGGAGGAGGCCGGGTTCGCCGACGTGGAGATGGGCCCCTGCATCTGGACCCAGCATGTGGAGTTCGATTTCGCCGGCATCCACTTCGACTCCAAAGAGCGCATCCACGTGGCCTGGTGCTCCGAGGGGGGAGAGTGGGATCCCCAGCACCTCGAGGCGCTGGAGGCGGCGGCGTTCGAACAGGCCCGCTGGTGGGCGCTGGACGAGCTGCTCGCCTCTGATGAGCCGGTGCTACCCGAGCGGCTGCGGGAGTTCCTGCCCGACGTGGTGGCCGGTCGGCTGCCCGATGAACCGATCGACATCAGCCCTGTGGCCGGTCTCTAGCCGGCTCTTTGGCTGGCATTTGGCCGGTCTCTAGCCGGCCTGGTCCTCGCGGTCCGCGGCTCGCACGGCATAGGAGAAGACGATGGCGGGGGCGAGGACGATCGAGCCGACGAGGAGGCAGGCGACGATGGCGGTCACCATCGGGTTGTTGAAGCTGGTGGCGAAGCCGGTGAAGAACAGGGCGGTGGCGATCAGGTACAGCAGGTAGCCCAGGCGTTGGCCGGCCGCGGTCAGGCGCGCGATACGACGGCGGCGAGCGGCCAGGTTGTCGCGCGGGTTGTCGTTGCTCACGGGCGCCAGCCTGCTTCGTCTAACAGCGCGACCAGATCCGCTCGGACCCGCTCCAGGGAGAAGTGCTGCTGGGCGATGGCCTGATTCTGGTCCAGCAGACCGATGTCGGGGCTGCTCAGGAACGCCCGCACCTCGTCGAGGCGATTGGGGGAGAACCAGCGGAAGCCGAACTCGGCTAGCTCCTCAGCCACCGGGTAGGCGCCCACCACGCAGGGACGCCGCCAGATGGCCGCTTCCACCGGGGGATTGCCGAACCCCTCCCATACCGACGGGAACACCACCAGGTCGGCGGCGGCATAGATGTCGGGGGTGCGGGCCACCGGACGATGGATCACCGGGCAGCGGGCCTCGCCCAGGATGTGCTCCAGGGCGGGGGCGTAGCCCTCTTCGGCCTGTCCCATCAGCCAGTACAGCCCCCCTAGCTCTTCGGCGATGGCAATGGCCGCGGGGATGTTCTTGCGGGGTATGGCCCTCACCGGGTGGGCGATCAGAAGGGTCTGCTCGTCTACTTGCAGCTGGGCCCGCATCGCCGCCCGGTCGCCCTCGGGGCGGTGGGTGTCGAATCCGTTGTAGATCACCGTTGCGTGCAGGCCCCGTTGGGCGAACTGCACGGCGGTGAGACGGTTGATGACCACATGGCGCCAGCAGGGGTCGTGGGAGGGAAGCTCTGTCACCGAGGCGAATCGGCTGCGCTGCCAGGGCGGATCGTGGTGGTGGAGGATGGCGGGGCGACCGGCCAGCGTTCGGGCCACGGCGCGGGCCGCCGGGAGGTTGAGCGGGATGGTGCAGAGGTTCTCCACCACCGCCAAGTCCACGTCTGCCACGGCAGCGGCGAGCTGGTCGGGGTCGGGCCCCTCGGGCTGGTCGATGCCCAAACCGGGAACCAGCCGGTCTACCGGCCCCTCGGCGGCGACGGTCACCATCTCGAAACCGATGTCGGTCAGCATCTGCTGCCAGAGGCGGGCCACGACGGACACGCCGTCGGCCAACCCCAGCCGAAACGAGATGATCGCTCCTCGTGCCACCCCGCGAGGTAATCAGATCGGTGGGAAATGTGAGACTTTGGGGCCATGGATGAGCCCTTGGCCCTCGAGCGATCGTCGGTGCGGCAGGCAGCCCGACAGGTGTTGGAGGCCCACTGGGTCTCCAACGGCTACA
>JAPOSH010000142.1 GCA_026709815.1 bacterium
GGTCATCGAGGTGGACAGCGACGCCGTCAAGGCTGCCCGCCAGACGATCGAGAAATCCCTGGAGAAGGCGGTGGCCCGGAACAAGCTGCCTGCGGCCACTCGAGAACTGGCCTTGGACTGCGTAAGTTTCAGCACCGACATGGGCGATTTGGCCAACTGTGATCTAGCGGTCGAGGCGGTCATCGAATCCCTGGAGGAGAAGCTGTCGGTATTCCGGGCCATGGACAAGGTGATGGCCCCCGACGCCATCTTGGCCACCAACACCTCCTCCATCCCCGTCATCACCCTGGGCTCCGTCACCAGCCGCTCCGACATGGTGCTGGGCATGCACTTCTTCAACCCTGCGCCGGTGCAGCCGCTGGTGGAACTCGTGCGGTCGCTCAACACGACCTCGGACACCATGGACCGGGCCGACCGGTTCGCAGTGGAAGTGCTGGGCAAGCGGGTCATCCGCTGCCGAGACCGAGCCGGGTTCGTGGTGAACCGCCTGCTGATTCCCTATCTGCTCGATGCCATCCGCATGTTCGACGAGGGGAAGGTGAGCGCGGCCGACATCGACAGCGGGATGATGCACGGGTGCGGGCATCCCATGGGACCCCTCACGCTGTGCGATCTGATCGGGCTGGACACCGTTGAGGCGGTGGCCGACGTGCTCTATGAGGAGTTCAAGGGCTCCCACAACGCCCCGCCCCCGCTGCTGCGTCGCATGGTGGCCGCCGGGCATCTGGGGCGCAAGACCGGCAAGGGATTCTACGACTACGACTGAGGCCGGGCCATGGACCAAACAGCCGTCGAGGCATTCGGAAACTATCTCCGCAGCCAGCGCAAGCTGGCCCAACTCACGCTGAGGGAGCTTTCTGACCTGGCCGAGGTATCGAACCCATATCTCAGCCAGCTCGAGCGGGGTCTGCACCAGCCATCGGTACGAGTGATCAAGTCGCTGGCCCGCGCGCTGAACCTGTCGGCCGAAACTCTCCTGGCCCAAGCTGCGGGCATCGATGCGGTCAACGGAACCAGCCCCGAGGGAGCCTCCGACACTGAAGCCGCTATACGGTCCGATGCCAGACTCTCCCACGAGCAGAAGGCCGCACTGCTGGAGGTGTACCGCAGCATGAGAGGCAACGGCTTGGGCTCGTAGGGTATTTTACCGTTTCACCGGGTTTTTCCCGAGCACTACCCCCACCGGCGCCCAAACTGTCACTCCCACCGGGATACTTGTGGCATGAAGCAACAGCTCGCCCTATTGGAAGCACCGCCGGACTGGCGGATCGACGAGCGCACCAAGGAGATCGGACGCCGGGGCCTGGCTCAGGCCCGAGCCGCCTTGCACGCCCGCGGCCCCGCGTCTCAACCCGCGGCCCCGCCGCCTCGCGACATTCCCCGCGCCGCGTGAAGCCAGCGGCCTGCGCATCAACTCCCTGCGCCTCAACTCGAGGGCGGTCGCCCGATAAGAGGGCCGCCGGGGGGCGGAGGGGCGATTCCCGTGTCGTCGGGCCGGTCTTGTGGCGCCTGGCCTGCGGGCTGGCGCTTTTCACCCTGGCCGGCTGCTCCGGAACTCTGGCCGATCAGCCCCGCGTCTCAACCGAGCCGGTCGGGGCGGGCGCCGTCGTAGCGGAGGTGATCGACGGGGACACAGTGGTGTTGGAGATAGCCGGTCGGGCCGAGCGGGTGCGCTTGATCGGCATCGACACCCCCGAGGCCACCGGCGGCATCTTGCCCGCTGAGTGCTACGGCGACGAGGCCACTGCCTACACCAGCTCGCTGCTGCCCGTCGGCACCAGGGTGGGGCTGACCCGCGACATCGAGGCCCGCGACCGCTACGGTCGGCTGCTGGCCTATGTGTACCGAGCCGCCGACGGCCTGTTCGTCAACCTCGAGATCGCCGCCCGCGGGTACGCCGAGGCCCTGATCATCAAGCCCAACACCATCCACGCCGACTCCTTCTACGCCGCGGCGGGCCGAGCCCGCAACCAGGGGCTGGGGCTGTGGAGCGCCTGCGGCAGCGCCGACGAAGTGCTTCAATGACCGCTTCGGCGCGGTAGTTTGGCGGTACCTGTGACCGAGCTACTGGAACGCTTGGGCCTGGCCCCCGGAGGCCGAGGTCTGATAATCACCTGCGACAGCCTGGGACAGTCGCATGCGGCCAACGCGGCGGTCGCCGAATGCCTGGGCATCGGGGTGGCCACCGCCGCCAGCCTGATGGTGCCCTGCCCGTGGGCCCGGGACGCCGCCAGTCGCTTCGCCCGCACCCCGGTCGGAGTCGAGCTCACCCTCAACGCCGAGTTCGACAACTACCGCTGGGGCCCGATCACTCAGGCGCCATCACTGCTCGACGGCGACGGCGGATTCCCCCGCACCCCAACCGATGCCTGGGAGCACAGCGACCTTGAAGAAGTCCGCCGAGAGTGCCGGGCCCAGATCGAGCGGGCCAGCCAGTGGGGCAGCGAGCTGACGCATCTGAGTCCGCACTTGGACACGCTGCTCATGCGCCCCGAGTTCTTCGACGCATATCTGGACCTAGCGGTGGAAATGGGGCTGCCGATGCGGCTCGGGGGAGATGATCAACAGCGCCGGGCCGGTTTTCCGTTCCGCCGCCTCGCTGCCGATGCGGGAGTGCTTTCCTGCGACCACCAGGTGCGGATCCGGGGCCGTTCACCCCGTCGGACCCTTGAGGATGCGGTGGAGAACATGGCCCCGGGGGTGACCGAGCTGGTGGTGTCACCCGCCATCGACACCCCGGAACTGCGGGAACTGGACCCCGGCTGGCTCAGCCGGGTCGAGCAGTACCTGTTGGTAGCCCACGATCCATCGCTGCGCACCGCCATCGAGCGATCCGGAGCGCAGATGCTGAGCTACGCCGACCTGCGCGATGCGCAGCGCCGGGGCTGAACTCCGGCTAAAACTCTGTACGCTCGGCCAGAACAGACCGGAAGGCGTCGTATTCAGCGGAGTCCAGCAGCGGTCGGAGGCCGTAGACCCAGCGGGCGTAATCGCCTTCCAACTTCATCTGTCCTCTCATGTAGGCCAGATCGGGGTGCTCCCCTCCGGAGATCTCAGCACAGGCGTCGGCATACCTGTAGACAACGCTGACATCGGCGTCAGGGAGCTTGCCTGAAGCCATCTGCGCCAAACAGCCGTCGCGGATGACCGCGTGGTAGCGGACCCTGCCGTCGGGCGCGCCGGTCACCTCATAGTTGGCCGAGCAGTTCACCCCGGGCCGCTCCGGCCAACCCGACGCCGCCTCCAGGCTCAGCGCGAACCACTCGTCGCTGAGGTATCGGGCTCGCTCGGCCACTACTCGATCCCGGCGAAGAGATCGGTTTCGGGAAGGTCGGTGTCCACAAGGCTGCGGCCCAGTATGTAGTCCTCCCACGGATAGGCCGCAGCCATCTGATGGTCGGGCAGGCCGAACCAGAACTTGGAGTCGGGGTCGACCTGCGTGCGGTGGGCCAAGAGCGCTTTGGACCGGCGGTCGAAGTGCTCGGCGCAATTGATCCGGGTGGTGATGGCGCCGTCGTTGGACGGACGGCTGAACCAGCGCTCGTCATAGGGCGACTCCAGGCCCAGTTCGCCGAACTTCTCGTGCATGGCGGTGATACGGTTCCGCGACCATGTCACGTAGTACATCTTCAGCGGCTGCCACCGCGCCCCTGCTTCGGGAAAGGCCTGGGGGTCACCGGCGGCGTCGAAGGCCGGGCCGCTGATCTCGGCCACCCGCAAGTGGTCGGGATGGCGGTAGCCCTGCTGGTCCTCGCCGTAGGTGACCACCACATGGGGCCGCTCGGCTCGGATGACCGCCACCAGGCGACCGACGGCCTCGGCCAGGGAGGCCTGAGCGAAACAAGCCGGATCAGCGTTGGCCTCGCTATCGGGCATCCCCGAATCGCGGTATCCCAGCCAATGAACGCTGCGATAGCCCAGCACATCGGCGGCTTCGGCCAGCTCTTGTCGGCGAACTTCATCCAGGTTGCCGCGAACTTCGGGGCAATCCATGGCCGGGTTCAAGATGTCGCCCTCCTCCCCGCCCGTGCAGCACACCAGGGAGGCCCCCACTCCTTGGTCTGCGTACATGGCCACCGTCGCCGACCCCTTGGACGCCTCGTCATCGGGATGGGCGTGAATGGTGAGCAATCGTCGTTCGCCGGTCATCGACCGCATAGGCTACCGCCGCACCGCCGCCCCCAAGAACCCGAACTCGACCGCCCTCAGCGCTCCGGTGACCAGCGGGGCAGGCGTTAGTCTCCGGGGATGCCCAGCCCAGAATTCGAAGCGGTGCGCTCCATGCTGGCCTCCGCCCCCAAGCCGGACCCCGCCGAGACGCCCGCGCAGCGCCGGGCCAGACTAGACGGCCGCGCCGCGGCCACGCCGCTGGCCGAGGGGGTGGTCAAACAGAGCGTGGCGATACCCGGTGTGCCCGGCGCCGCCTGGCTCCGCCCCCAAGACCACGACCCCGACAACCTGCCGACACTGCTGTTCTTCCACGGGGGCGGCTACCGGGTGGGGTCGATCATCTCGCACCAGGGCTTCGGATCCCATCTGGCGTCTCTGATTCCGGCCCGGGTGCTGCTGATCGACTACCGCCTGGCCCCGGAGCATCCGTTCCCCGCTGCGGTCGACGACTGCCTGGCCGCGTACGGCTGGATGCTGGATGCGGGCGGCGATCCCGCCCGCATCGCCTTCATCGGCGACTCAGCGGGCGGCGGGCTGGTCGGGGCCGTCCTGCTCGGGGCCCGCGACCAGAGATGGCCGCTGCCCGGTGCGGGGGTGTGCCTGTCGCCGTGGGTGGATCTGACCAACGCTTCGGCCAGCCACGCCGAGCGGGATGAACTCGATGTCATGTTCGGCCACGACGAAGCAGTGACTGCGGCAAGCTGGTATCTGGACGGCCACGATGCACGAGATCCACTGGCCTCGCCGATCTTTGGCGAGCTAGCTGGGCTGCCGCCGATGCTGGTCCACGCTGGAGACCACGAAGTGCTGTTGGACGATGCCTCGGGGTTCGCCACCGCGCTAAAGGCGGCAGGAGTGGAGGTGGACTACCGCATCTGGCCGGGCATGATCCACGACTTCCAGATCATGTACCCCGACTACCCTGAGGCCATCGAGGGAACTGAGGCCATCGCGGCCTTTGCTCGCCGATACCTGGGATGAGGGCATCGGCGACGCGAGCGGTCGCCGGCGCCGGATCAGTGCAGTCGGCTCAGGCTGATTCCCGCTCGGTGCGGTGCCGCCGCAGACCGATAACCGGGGTGGAGGGGGCAAAGCCCGCCTCAGCCCGCTCGATCTCCGACTCGCCGCCCCAGAAGCCGAGCTCGCGCTGATCGCGTGCACAACTGCGGCATGCTCGTATCACCACGCAATCCACGCAAATCCGCCGGGCTGCGTTCTCCCGACGCTCACGAGCCGACGGGCGTTCGCCAGCCGGAGGGAAGAAGAGTTCGCTCTTCCCCTTGCAGTTCGCATTTTCCATCCACCAAGGCCGAGGCTCCATTGCCATCTCCACCCATAGCCTCCCGTACGAGTCCGGGGGCTTTTCTCCGTTTGGCTGTTACTCAGGCAGCCAGCTTACCCAGCAAATGCTTGGATGTCCGCCTGCCTTCAGAAGAAGTTAGACGCTCGAATAGCACACGTCACGATATCTCATATGAATAGTGTTGATAAAATCATCCCTATAGGTAATAGCCCCCTGTCAGAGGGACGAGATCCACCCCCAATGGCCGCGGCGACCGGAAAGGCTTTGCCCTCACCACAGAACCCGGACGGGGAAGTCTTGGAACGCGGGATCCCTGGTCACCAGCACGAGAGATTCCAACTCCGCTTGGGCCGCCAGTATCCGATCGAAGGGGTCCCGGTGATCAGCAAGGTAGCTGCCGGCGCGCAGCCCGTGCTGGTAGGTGACCGGGAGATGCCGCATCGATGCGTCCATTACCAGCTCATTGAATCGCAGAACCGCATCTGGATATTCAGGGAGACGGCCGATTCGGAACTTGGTGGCTATCTCCCACGCGCTCGCCGCGCTGGCAAAGATGTTGTTTCCTGAATCCCTGAGGGCCACTTCTGCTTTGTCCGAAAGCGACGGATGCTCCGTCCACCACCACAACAGTGCATGGGTATCGAGCAGCAGATCACTCACCCGAGTACGCGCCCTCCCATGCCGCTAGCTCCTCTTCGGGCAACGGCTCGAAGAACTCAGGACCCAGGGTACGTCCGGCAAGCTGCCCGGAGCGCCGAGGCTCGCGGGGCGGCAACGGCATCAGCCGGGCATACGGCTTGCCCGCCTTGGCCAGAACGATCTCCTCTCCGTTGTGGGCTCGCTCCAAAAGCCTCGACAAATGGGTTTTCGCCTCATGGACATTGACCATCGCAGTCATGGTTGACCCTCCTGCCTGTCATCTTCTGCCAGCATATATGACTAAGTCCAGTGACTAGACTAACTATTCCTCCTGACCGCGGCCGCCTCATCATCCACGAGGAATCATCCACGAGGAGTTCGTGCTCGACGCCGTTCTCAACCGGTTCGGCCGAGCTAGCAGATGACTGCCGGGCGGTTGCGGCGTTGCGGCTACCAGGTGGGGTTGGTGAGGATGCCGCCGTCCACCACCAAGTCGGCCCGGTGGATCACCGGGGCC
>JAPOSH010000096.1 GCA_026709815.1 bacterium
CGGCTTCCATCACCCGGGTACGGGCAACAAAAACGCCCCCGTACGGGGGCGTTCGACGACGCTCGCGCTCAGCCAAACTCGAATTCCTCCATGTCCGTACGGGCCTCGCCGGACCCATTTCACGGGTGCTCGCCAAACTATACCCCCACCGGCGGCCCGTCGGGCGATGACACGCCTATTCGCTCCCGGCGGGGCGGACGGCCGCTGCCACCTGCGACAGCAAGCCGTTGACGAACGCGGCGGAAGCCGGGGTGGAGTACTCCTGGGCCAACTCCACCGCCTCGTTGATGATCACCGCCACCGAGACCTCGGCGCGGTGGCCGAGCTCGAAGCTGGCCATGCGCAGTATGGCCCGGTCGAGCGCCGGCATCCGGGCCACCGGCCAGCGGTCGGACAACTCCTCGAGGCGGCCGTCGATCTCGCCCTGGTGCTGGGCCGCGCCTGAGGCCAGGGCGTGGGCGTAGGGGTCCAAGGGCAGCTCCAAAGAGGCCAACAGCTCGGCCATCTCCACCCCTTTGACCTCGGCCTCATAGAGCAGGCCCAGGACCCGCTCGCGCACTTGGCGGCGCTGGGACCCGGCCACCATTCGGTCCGGGGTGCTCACCTCACCGAGCCGCCTTTTGCTTCGCTGCCTGTGGTCTCGCGGGCGGGGTCAGGCCCGGCTGATGTACTCGCCGGTGCGGGTATCCACCTTGATCCGCTCGCCGGGATTCAAAAACAAGGGCACCTGCACCACCAGCCCGGTCTGACAAGTTGCCGGCTTGGTGGCCCCCGACACCCTGTCGCCCTGCACGCCGGGCTCGGTCTGAGCGATGTCCAGCTCCACGGCGGCGGGCAGGTCGGTGCCCACGATCTCGGCGCCGAACATGCCGAGGATGACCGAGTTGTTCTCCACGAGATAGTCGACCGCGCCGCCCAGCACGTCGGCGCCCACATAGAGCTGCTCGTAGGTCTCGGTGTCCATGAACACGTAGCTGTCCCGGTCGGAGTACAGATACTGCATCTCCCGGCGATCGATGTTGGCCCGCTCCACCTTCTCCCCCGCTCGGAACGTGCGGTCGACCACGGCGCCGGTTCGGACGTTCTTCAGAGTGGTGCGCACAAACGCCCCTCCCTTGCCCGGCTTGACGTGCTGGAACTCAACCACGTTGAACAGGCCCTCATCGAGGTTCAGCGTCGTCCCGTTCTTGAGGTCGTTGGTGGTGATCGCAGGCATGGCCAAAGTCTGGCCCATAGACCCCCCTCAGGCCACAACCAGGGACTTGGGCGAGCGGGTCAATCGTCTGGGACCACCTTCGGCCACCAAAACGGTGTCCTCCACCCGGGCGCCGCAGAAACCCGGCAGGTACACCCCGGGCTCAACGGTGATGGTCTGGCCGATCTCCAGGCGCTCGGCGGCGCCGGCGCGCACCCAGGGCTGCTCGTGGATGTCGAGGCCCACGCCGTGGCCGGTGCCATGGACGAAGGCATCGCCCCAGCCGTCGCGGCCGATGCGCTCCCGGCACGCCCGGTCCACACCGCAGATCGGTGCGCCGGCGACCACTTGCTCCACCCCGAGCCGCTGGGCGTCCCTCACGGTCTCGAACACCTTCCGGGCCTCGGGGTCCGGCTCGCCCGCGGCCATGGTGCGGGTCATGTCGGAGCGGTAGCCGTCCACGACTGCGCCCATGTCCACGATCACCAGCTCGCCCGCCCCGATAACACGGTCGGTGGGGCGCTTGTGGGGCAGCGCAGCGTTGGGGCCCGAGGCCACAATGGTGGGAAAGGCGCTGCCGTCGGCCCCCCGGCGGCGCAAGGCGGTGTCCAGGGCCAACGCCACCTCTTTCTCAGTCAGGCCATCAGCCAGCATCGGGCGCACCGCGGCCAGCGCGTCGTCGGCGATGGCCGCGGCCGCGGCCATGCGGTCGATCTCGCCAGCGTCTTTGACCCGCCGGCAACGCTCCACCACGTCGACCGCCGCCACCAGCTCGGCAGGGCCGAACCACTCGTCGTATTTGCGCTGGTCAGCCCAGCTCACCGCGGCCGCTTCCAGGCCGATGCGGCCTGCTGCGACCGCGGCGGCGACCAACAGCTCTCGGGGCTCGTCGTTGGTGATCTCGATTCGAACGTCGGCCCCGGAGCAGCCGATCTCCGAGTGGACTTGCTCGGCGTAGCGCCGGTCGGTGACCAGCACCAGCTCGTCGGGGCCGAGCCAGGCCAGCCCGGCCGAGCCGGTGAAGCCGGTGAGGTAGCGGACGTTGACCAGGTTGGTTACCACCAGGGCGTTGCAGCCGGCGGCAGCGGCGGCGGCTCGAACCCGGCTGGCCCGACCTCCCACGTCCATGGGGGCGAGGTCCGGGGAGGCGGCCGGCGCCGTCATCGGGCCAGCAGCCGGGACACCGCCTCGACGGCCAGCTCATAGCCGTGGCCGCCGAAGCCCACGATGGTGCCGGTGGCCACCGGGCTGACCACCGAGGTGTGGCGCCACGGCTCCCGGGCATTGGGATTGGACAGGTGCAGCTCGACCACCGGCCCCTCGAAAGCGGCCAGGGCGTCGTGGATAGCCCAGGAGTAGTGGGTGAACGCGCCGGGGTTGATGATGATGGCCGCGCACCGGCGCCGGGCCTGCTGAATGCAGTCGATGATAACGGCCTCATCGTTGGACTGATGGTGCTCGACGACCAGCCCGCAGCGCTCGGCGACCGCCGCCGCGGCCGCCACATGGTCGTCCAGGGAATCGGTTCCGTAGACCTCGGGCTCTCGGTCGCCCAGCAGGTTCAGGTTGGGCCCCGACACGAGCAGCACGATCTGACTCATCGAACGGCCTCCAGGGTCTCTCTCAGCACCGCGGGCGCCAGCCCGGTCACCGGTTGGATGCCCTCCGGGCCGTCCAGCATGAAGGTGATCCCGCCGACCGCCTTCTTATCCCGGCTGAACAGCGAGACCAGGGCGTCGGCGTCGGCGTCGGCGGGCAGGCAGACCGGCAGGCCGTAGCCGCCGACAACCCGGCGATGCTCGACCACTCGCTCGGCGTCGATGCGCCCCGCCCGGCAGGCCAGCTCAGCGGCGTAGACCAGGCCGACCGCGACCGCCTCTCCGTGGCGCAGGCCGTAGCCGCCATGGGCCTCGAGCGCGTGGGCCAGGGTGTGGCCGTAGTTGAGCACCGCCCGGCGGCCGGACTCGCGCTCATCGGAGGCCACCACCTCGGCCTTGATCTCCACGCAGCGGGCGATGCGCTCGGGCAGGGTCAAAGACTCCAGGCCGGCGTCGGCTGCGAGATGGTCGGCTATGAAATGGTATTTGGCCATCTCCCCGAGTCCCGACCGCATCTCCTCGGGGGCCAGGGTGTCGAGCGCCTCGGTATCGCACAGCACCGCGGCGGGCTGCCAGAAGGCGCCCACCAAGTTCTTGCCCTCCGGCAGGTTCACCCCGGTCTTGCCCCCGACCGATGCGTCGATCTGGCCCAGCAGGGTGGTGGACACGAACACCGCCCGGATTCCCCGGTGGTAGACGGCGGCGGCAAAGCCGCCCAAATCGGTGACCGCGCCCCCGCCCACGGCCACCACCGCGTCGCGGCGGGTCAGCCCCCACCGGGCGAACTCCCGGCACAGCTCCTCCACCGCGCCCAGCGTCTTGATGTGCTCCCCGTTCTCGGTGATGAACACCTTGTGCTCCACCCCGGGGTCGACGGTGATGCCCGCATCGGCCACCGCGGCCTGGGTGACCACGGCAACCCGGCCCACATCGCGGGGCACGACCTCCGACAGGCGATGTCGCACTCCCGGGCCGACCCAGACCTCGTAGGAGCGCTCCGCCAGCTCCACCGGAACCCGGATCTCGCCCATCACACCGGCGCCGGAAGCCATCGGGCCCCGCCCATCACACCGGCGCCGGGCGAGGCCGTCGCCGCCTGATCCGGTCGGCGATTTGTTCGACCTGAAGGCCGTCCACGTCGACGATCTCGTGGGCCGTGTCGGCATAGAAGCCCGACCGGGCTGCGCTGATGGCGGTGAGGTCGGCCACCGGGTCCGGGCCCAATAGCGGTCGGTTCCCGTCGCCCCCGACCCGGCGGGACAGCGTCTCTACCGCGGCCCGCAGCCAGCACACCCAGGCCCGGTCTTGGAGGCGGGCCCGATTCTCGGCCCGCAGCACGATTCCCCCGCCGCAGGAGATCACCGTCAGCTCAGCCGAGGCCAGGCATTCGCTCAGCGTTTCCTGCTCCAGGTCGCGGAAGCGGTCTTCGCCCTCGTCTTCGAAGATCTCCGGGATGGAACAGCCTCGGCGTTCCTCGATAGCGGCGTCGAGGTCGACGAACCGCAGGCCCTCCGAGCAAGCCAGCCGGTAGCCCACCGTCGACTTTCCCGACCCCATCATCCCGATGAGGGCCACATGCGGCCTGCTTTCCACAACGCGATACTACGCTGAGACGGCGAGCACCATGGCCGCGGCGGCCACTGCCATGGAGGGGGCGAAGGGGAAGACCGTGGGACGGGGGTTGTCGGGGTCGGCCAGGGGATCCGGAAGCAGCTCGATGCCCAGGGCTCGGACTCCCCACACGAAAAGGCCCATGACAGCCCCCGACACGCAGGCCAGAACGAAGGCCAGCAGCACCGCCAGCGCTGATTGGCCGTAGCCCGAGGCCGCCCAGCCCAGCACCAGGCCCAGCGGCAACGACAGCTTGACATCACCCCAGCCGAGGCTGCCCCGCGACGCGGCGTGCAAGACGGCCATGACACCGCCATAGAGCCCGGCCCCGGCCGCGGCATGGCCGATGGCGCCCGGCTGGTGCCGCAGCAGCGAGATGACGGCGATCAGCGACAGCAGCACCGCCATCGCGGGGAACACGATGGCATTCGGGATTCGGTAGTGAAAAAGGTCTACGGTGGCGACCGCCACCAGGGCCACGAAGAGCGCCCACACCGGAACCACGTCCCAGGTGGTGCCCAACGCGCCGCCGGCCGCACCCAATGCGCCGGCGGTGCACAGCGGCAGCACCACCCGCAGGGAGCGGCTGTCGCGCACGCCGAAGCTCCACACCAGCGGCAACAGGAAGCGGCCCGCCACGGTGCCGATCGCCACCCCGGCAACGGCCATGGCCGCCGTGCTCACCGCCGACCCCCGGCCGGCCGGCTCATCTGCCTCTGAGTCTCTCGGTGACCGCCGCAACCATGGCATCCACCGGGGGCTCGGCCCCAGTCCAGATTCGAACGGCGTGAACGGCCTGGTACACCAGCATGCCCACCCCGGTGGAGGCCCGCACCCCCCGGCGGCGGCACTCGGCCAACAGCGGGGTCCAGAGAGGGTTGTAGACCAACTCGGCTACATGCTGGCCGACGTGGAGGAGATCGGGATCGAAGGGCAAGTCGCCGGCGCCGGCCGTGTCGGCCATCCCCACGGGGGTGGCGTTGACCACCAAGCGGAACCGCCCGATGTCGGCCGGGGCGGCGGTGGTGCCGACAGCGCCGGCCAGCGCCGCGGCCGCCTCGGCCGCCTCGGGCCGGCGGGCGATGACCGCCACCTCCCCGACGCCCCGGCGGGCCAATTCAGCCACAACGGCCCGGGCCGCGCCTCCGGCGCCCAGCACCGCGCACGCCATCCCAACCAGATCCACCTCCTCAGCCAGCAGGGCGTCGCAGAATCCGGCGCCGTCGGTGTTGTGGCCGATGAGCCGCCCGCCGCGGCGGACAACGCAGTTCACCGCGCCCAGAGCGGCCGCGGCGGGGCTCAACTCGTCCACCGCGGCGGCCGCATCCGCCTT
Source organism: bacterium (assembly GCA_026709815.1). Lineage (GTDB taxonomy): Bacteria > Actinomycetota > Acidimicrobiia > Acidimicrobiales > Bin134 > Poriferisocius. Next base: position 5,738 of record JAPOSH010000096.1, read on the forward strand.
GTGGGGCATGGTCACCGACAAACCCACCATGGCCCGCTCCCGCATGTGGTCGAGCGCCTGAGGGGCGTCTCCCGGGGCGACTTCGAACGCGGCGTACACCCAATCCAGCCCGAGCCCGTCGAAAGCGGCCTGGCAGATGAGCGGCGACAGGGAGTGCCGCACGGGAAAGCCGATCACCCCGGCGGCGACATCGGCGTCGGGATCGAGGCCGATGGGAATCAGCACCCGAGGTTCCTCTCCCGGCAAACGACCACGGCGGCTTCGTGGTCTTCAAAGGTGGTGCTGAAGGTGTGGGCGCCGGGGGTCGGGTCATCGGTGCGCACGTAGAACAGCCAAAAGCCCTCCGCAGGGTTCAGCGCCGCCTCCAGCGACGCCCGACCAGCAGCGGCGATGGGCCCGGGCGGCAGTCCCGTTCGGTTGTACACGTTGTAAGGGTTGTCCACCGCCAAATCGGCGAGGGTCAGCGGCTCTGACGGCTTGTCCACGGCATAGCGCACCGCAGCGTCGATCTGCAAGGGCATCCCGAGCGCCAGTCGATTGTAGATCACCCGGGCTATTTTGGCCCGGTCTTCGTCGATGAGCGCCTCTTTCTCGATGAGCGAGGCCACGATCGCCGCCTCATAGGGGCTCACTCCCACCGTATCGGGGGCCGAGTTCAAGCCGACCTCGGCGGCCACCGAGTCGAACTGCTCGACGAGGCGCGCGACGAGTGCGGCCTCGTCGTCGGCGGTGGCCTCGTCGAGCAGATAGGTGTCGGGGAACAGAACCCCCTCCAGCGTGCTGTCGGGCGGCTGGTAGGCCGACCGCACCGGGGGACAGGCCATGGCCCGGGCCCAGTCGACGGCCTCGACGGCCGCGACCTCGGCCA
>JAPOSH010000049.1 GCA_026709815.1 bacterium
GGCTCGGACCATCGAGGGGGGCTTCGATGGCGACGCGGGGGGCGGGCTGTCGGGGGGGGGGGGCGCCCACCAGATGATGGAGGCGCTGGCGGCCACCGTGTGCTGTCTGCCCGAAGCCCGGCCCCGCTATTTCATGGGGCTGGGCGATCCGATCGGGCTGATGGAGTGCGTTGCTTTGGGCGTGGACATGTTCGACTGCGTGCTGCCCTCCCGACTGGCCCGCCACGGCACCGCCCTCACGTGGGAGGGCCGGCTCAACATCGGCAACTCTTCTTTTGCCGCCGACGACCGTCCCGTGGATCCCCGTTTCCCGGCCAGTCCGATCGCCCGCTACCCCCGGGCCTATCTCCGCCATCTGTTCAACGTGGACGAGCCCTCGGCGGCTCGGCTGCTGACCCTTCACAACGTGGCCTGGCTGCTGGCGCTCATGCAACAGGCCCAGCAGGCGATCGCGTCCGGCAGTCTCCGCGAGCTGCGCGCCAAAGTAGCCGAAGCATGGGCCCGGCCTGTCGAGTCGGCGGCGCGCGCCGCTTCGCGCCCGCGAGGCCCTGTTGAGTCGTCTCCCGGCCAGAGCATCGGGTAGGGTCTCAGGTCTTGGAGTTCTTTTTCGTTCTGCTCTTGATGGTCGTCGCCATGTACTTCCTCATGGTGCGTCCTCAGCAGCGTCGCCAGCGCGAGCATCGGGCGCTGCTCGATTCCCTTGAAGTGGGCGACGAGGTGGTCACCGCATCCGGCTTGTACGGGATGATCACCGATTTCGACGGCGGCACTGTGTTCATCGAGATATCCGACGGCGTCGAGATCAAGATCAGAAACGACACCATCGCCAATAAGGTCGTGTACGCCGACGTCGATGACAACGACGCCGAGGGCTAGCCCTCGCCTCCAGCGTCAATGAACCGCCGGTCGCTGGTCGCCGTCGCTCTCATCGTGGCCGCGGCCGCCGGGCTGTTGGCCGCCTCGCTGGGCGCAGGCAACCGGCCCCTGCTGGGCCTCGACCTCAAGGGCGGCGTGGAAGTGGTGCTGGTGCCGGTGGACGACCCCGCCCGCCCGCTGGACATCACCGAAGGCGACTTGGACACCGCGGTCAACATCATCCGCGACCGCATCGACGGCCTCGGGGTGGCCGAGCCCGATGTGACCCGACAAGGCGGCCGGGTCGTGGTGCAGCTCCCCGGCATCAGCGACCAGCAGCGGGCCATCGACGTGGTGGGCCAGACCGCCGAGCTGCGCTTCCGCCCGGTGTGCGCCGAGCTCTTGGCCGAGCCGATCTCCTTCGGCGATCCCGAGGCCGAGGTCGTTCCCCCACAACTGCCCCTCCCGGCGCCGGACGAGCGGGGATTGGCTCCGTGCCCCGCCGATGTCGATTACAGCTCGCTGGAGACCTCCCCGCCGGCTGAAGACGAGCTGGACCGCTTCGTGGTCCTGCCTCAGCGGAACCGGGACGGAGAAGTCGTCCGGCGCTTCCTTTTGGGCCCCTCCGCCCTCACCGGGGCCGGGCTGTCCGGCGCCGACAGCACGTTCCGGGGGCAGTTCGCGGTGGACGCCACCTTCAAAGGGGGCGACGAGGGGGCCGACCAGTTCGACGAGATCGCCGTGGAGTGCTTCTCGGGCACCGCCTACTGCCCGCCCGGGGCCGAGGGACGCGGCCTGCTGGCCATCGTGGTGGACGGCAACGTGTCGTCGGCGCCGCTGGTCAACGCCGCCAGCTTCGACGGCCAGGTGGTCATCACCGGCAATTTCTCCGAGCAGGAGGCCGACGACCTGGCCCTGGTGCTGCGCTACGGCGCCCTGCCCATCGAGTTCCAAGATCCCACCGACCCCCAGAGCGACAGCACCAGCCGGGCCGTGTCGGCCACCATCGGGGGCGATTCGCTGCGGGCCGGGGTCATCGCCGGCATCGCAGGGCTGGCGCTGGTGTTCTTGTTCATGATCGGCATGTATCGCTTGCTGGGCTTGATCGCCATGCTGAGCCTGGGCCTGTCGGCCACCCTTTTGTGGGTGATCGTGGCCTGGCTGGGCGAGACCCAGGATCTGGCCCTGACCCTGGCCGGGGTCACCGGCCTCATCGTGTCGATCGGCGTGTCGTTGGACTCCAACGTCGTCTACTTCGAGCACCTGAAGGAGGACGTGGCCACCGGTCGCACCCTGCGCTCCAGCCTGGAGCTGTCCTTTCCGGCGGCGTTTCGGACCATCTTCTGGGCCAACTTCGCCTCCCTCATCGCCGCGGTGATCCTGTATTGGCTCTCGGCCGGCTCGGTTCGGGGTTTCGCCCTCATGCTGGGCCTGGCCTCGGTGCTCGATCTGGTGGCCACCTACTTCTTCTTGCGGCCCTGCGCTCTTTTGATGTCTCGGTCTCCTTCCCTGATGGCCCAGCCTCGCCTTCTCGGCCTGCCCGCTCCAGAGGAGGCTGCGTCGGTCGCAGGCGTGGCGCCCATGAGCCGCTGGCGGCGCTTGTGGCGCAACCAGACCAGGGTCGACTTCCCCGGGCTCTGGAAGAAGACCCTGCGGGCGTCCGCCGCCCTGATACTCATCGGCGTCGTGGCGTTGCTGGTTCGGGGGGTCAATCTGGGCATCGAGTTCGAGGGCGGCACCGTGTGGGAGGCCTCAGCGCCCGACGTGTCCACCGCCGATGTGCGCGACGCCCTGCGGGATGTGGGCCAGGCCGACGCCAAGATCCAGTTCGTGGGCGGCGACGTGCTGCGGGTTCGGGCCGAGTTGGACGCCACCGACGCCTCCAGCGTGGCCGAGGTGTCCGCCGCCCTGGCCGGCCTCACCGGCCAGGGCCTCGACGACATCAGCTTCAACTCCATCAGCGCCTCGTGGGGCGGCGAGATCACCGAGAAGGCCGTCCGGGCGCTGATCGTGTTCTTCGTCGTCGTGGCCGTCTACATCACCTTGCGGCTGGAGTGGCGCATGGCTGTGGCCGCGCTGGTGGCCGTGGCCCACGACATCGTCATCACCGTCGGCATCTACGCCCTGTTCCAGTTCGAGGTCACCCCGGCCACCGTCATCGCCTTCCTCACCATCATGGGCTACTCCTTGTACGACACCCTGGTGGTGTTCGACAAGAACCGCGACTACCAGCGGCGCTCGGCGCTGGTCGGGCGGGCTACCTACACCAGGATCATGAACACCGCGCTCAACACGGTGCTGCTGCGATCGGTGAACACCACGGTCACCTCGGTGCTGCCGGTGCTGTCGATGCTGATCATCGGCACGCTGGTGCTCGGGGCGGTCACCCTGGCCGAATTCGCGGTGGCTCTGCTCATCGGCCTGTTGGTGGGCACCTACTCGTCGCTGTTCGTGGCCGCTCCGGCGGCCGCCTGGCTGAAGGAGCGCCAACCGGAGTTCGCAGAGCTTCGGGAGCGCCTGGCGGCCCGGGCCCAGTCTCGGGGCACATCGGTGCACGAGGCGGAGGACGCGGCGCCGAGCCCGTCGTCGCCGCCTGCGTCCCGTCGGATGGAGCATTCCCCGCGCCGGGCGCCGCAGGCCGGCGCCAACATCCCCCCTCGGCCCCGCAAGCGCAAGCGGCGCTAGCGGTTTCGGGAGGCGGGTAGGGTTGGCGGCAGTGGAAGCTGGATGGCCGGAGAGCCTCATTCGCGATGTCCCCGATTTCCCCGCGCCCGGGGTGGTGTTCAAGGACATTACCCCGCTGCTCGACGACGCCGAGGCGTTCCGGTGGGCCGTCGACGGTCTGGCCGACCGCTTCAGCGCCGCTCCGGCGGACCGAGTCGTAGGCGTGGAGGCCCGGGGGTTCATCTTGGGCGCCGCGGTTGCCTATCGCCTCGGCCTTGGCTTCGTGCCCGTGCGCAAGCCGGGCAAGCTGCCCCACCTCACCCGATCGGTGGATTATCAGCTGGAGTACGGCGCCGCTTCGCTCGAAGTCCACATCGATGCCCTGGCCCCCGGACAGCGGGTGCTCATCGTGGACGATGTGTTGGCCACCGGGGGCACGGCGGCCGCCGCGGTGGATCTCGTCGCCTCCACCGGCGCGGCAGTGGCCGGGGTGGGCTTTCTCATCGAGCTGGGCTTTCTCAACGGTCGGGAGAAAATAGGAATCGGCGCCGACTCCTCGGTGGTCTCGCTGTTGCATTATCGGGGTGCTGATGCCCGTTGTTGAGCGGGCGCGGCCCCGTTGCGGGGGTGGCGGATGAGGCTGGCGCAGCGGCCATTGCCCTGGACCGATGATCCGGGCTGCGACATAGGCCCGCTGGTCGCGGCGTACCTCGAGCGCAACCCCAACACCGACGCGCCGCGCGTCGACGCGGAGCGCATCGAGATGGCCTATCGCCTGGCCGACAAGGCCCATGCCGGACAGGTGCGCAAATCTGGCGAGCCCTACGTCTCACACCCCTTGGCCGTGGCCCACATCGTGGTGGAGCTGGGGCTGGACGACGTGTCGGTCATCGCCGCGCTGCTGCACGACGCCATCGAGGACACCGCCATGGATTTGGCCGAGGTGGAGCATCACTTCGGCGGGGAGGTGGCCTCGATCGTGGACAGCGTCACCCGGCTGGACCGCCTCAAGTTCGACACCCAGGAGGAGGAGCAGGCCGCTTCCATGCGCAAGATGCTGGTGGCCATCGCCAAGGACTTGCGGGTGCTGGTGGTGAAGCTGTCCGACCGGCTGCACAACATGCGGACCCTGGCCTCGCTGCCGTTGGAGAAGCAGCACCGCGTGGCCCGCGAGACGATGGACATCTACGCCCCGCTGGCCAATCGCCTGGGCATGCAGGATATGAAGCTCCAGCTTGAGGACCTGGCCTTCGCCGCCCTGCACCCCAAGCGCTACTCCGAGATCGATCGCATGGTGGCCACTCGGGCGCCTGAGCGCGGGCTGTACCTCACCCAGGTGCTGTCCAGCGTTGAGGCCCGCTTGGCCGAGCTGGGGATTCCGGCGCAGGTCACCGGCCGCCCCAAGCACCTTTGGAGCATCTACGAGAAGATGATGACCAAAGACCGCAGCTTCGAGGAGATCCACGACTTGGTGGGCATCCGGGTGGTGGTCGGCTCGGTGCGTGACTGCTACGCCGCGCTGGGCTCCATCCACGCCACCTGGAAGCCGGTGCAGGGGCGGTTCAAGGATTACATCGCCATGCCCAAGTTCAACTTGTACCAGTCGCTGCACACCACGGTCGTCGGACCGGGGGGCAAGTCGCTGGAAGTGCAGCTTCGAACCAACGAGATGCACGCCCGGGCCGAGCAGGGGGTGGCCGCTCACTGGGCCTACAAGCAGGGCGCGGTCACCGATGATCTGGCCTGGCTGAGCCGCATCATCGATTGGCAGCAGGAAACCTCCGATGCGGCCGAGTTCTTGAGCAATCTCAAGACCGACCTCGATCACGACGAGGTGCAGGTGTTCACCCCCAAGGGCGACGTGGTCTCGTTGCCCATGGGGGCGATCCCCATCGATTTCGCCTACGCCATCCACACCGAGGTGGGCCACGCCTGCATCGGCGCCCGGGTGAACGGCCAGCTGGTGCCGCTGGACCGGGAGCTGCGGCCGGGCGACATGGTGGAGGTTTTCACCTCCAAGGTGGCCGACAAGGGGCCGTCGCGCGACTGGCTCGGGCTGGTGGCGTCCCACCGGGCTCGCAACAAGATCCGCCAGTGGTTCGCGCAGGCCCGGCGGGAGGACGCCGTCAAGGCCGGCCGCGATGCGGTGACGGCCGCCTTGCGCCGTGAGCGGCTGGCGGTGGCCAAGATCCTGGCCGGCGATGAGCTGCTGCACGCGGCCCAGGATCTGAACTACCGCGACCTCGAGGCCCTGTTGGCCGCGGTGGGCGAGCGCCATGTGTCGGCCAAGGCGGTGGCCGAGCGGGTGGCCGGCAAGAGGGTGGAGCCCTCTCCCGAGGCCATTGAAGAAGACGGGCCGACCGTCGTGGCGTCGCCGGGAGCGCTGTCGCGCCCCACCGGCCAGCCAGTGGAGGTGGAGGGACTCGACGACATGCTGGTCAGTCTGGCCCGCTGCTGCAAGCCGGTGCCCCCCGACGAGATCATCGGGTTCGTCACCCGGGGGCGGGGGGTGTCGGTTCACCGGGCGGAGTGCTCCAACGCGGTGTCGCTGTCATTCGAGCAGGGCGACCGCCTGATCGACGTGGACTGGAGCGCCGAGCGCAGCGGGGCCTACTGCGTGACCATCGAGGTCAAGGCCTTCGACCGCACCCGCCTGCTTCGCGACGTGGCCAACGCCCTGTCCACCGGCTCGGTGAACATCCTGGCCTGCGAGACCCGCACCGGCGTCGACCAGATCTCAGTCATGCGGTTCGACTTCGAGCTGATCGACGGCGCTCATCTCGACGCCCTTTTGCGGACCATCCGCGGCATCGAGTCGGTCTACACCGCCTACCGCGTCCTGCCCACCGCCTCTCGATAGCCGGATGCCGCGGTCAGGCCTCGCTGGTATGTAGAGATCAGCATCACGGTGGTGGCCAAAACGAGGTGGAAAACGGGGGGGATGCGGGTGCTGAACCAGTTTCCCGAGGCGAAGGAGCCGTCTCCCAGAACGTCGGCGTCGGCGGGTACCCCGCGG
>JAPOSH010000163.1 GCA_026709815.1 bacterium
CGCCCATCGGGCCCGGGGCACTCCCCGAATCGCCAACCGCCTGCTGCGCCGCGTGCGGGACTACGCCGAGATCCGGGCCGACGGCGCCATCGACCACGACACCGCGGCCGCGGGATTGAAGCTGTTCGGCGTCGATGAGGCCGGCCTCGACAAGATCGACCGGGCCATCCTGTCGGCCCTGTGCGAACGGTTCGGCGGCGGGCCGGCGGGCCTGTCCACCCTGGCCATCAGCGTGAGCGAACCGGCCGAGACGGTGGAGGACGTACACGAGCCGTTCCTCATCCAACAGGGGCTGCTGATGCGAACCCCCCGAGGCCGAGTGGCCACCCCGACGGCCTGGCAGCACCTGGGCTTGGCCCCGCCGCCTCGCGCCGCCGACCAGTCCAACCTGTTCGACTGAGCGGGCCCAGGGCGCCCTTCGGCGCCAAAGCCCGACGAGCGGAGAACCCCTCTCAGCCGGCGGCGGCTTGGAGGATGTCGTCGGGGATGTCGAAGTTGGCGTAGACGTCTTGGACGTCGTCGTGGTCGTCGAGGGCGTCGATGAGACGCAGCACAGCTCGGGCCGCTTCGGTGGTGTCCACGCCCACCACCGAGGTCGGCATCATGGTGGAGGAGGCCGACAGGAAGGCGATGCCGGTCTCAGACAGCGATTGGCGCATGGCCGACAGATCAGAGGGGTCGCAGGTGAGCCGCCAAGTGTCGCCCTCGTCGGCCAAGTCCTCGCCGCCGGCTTCGAACGCCGCCATCATCAACTCGTCCTCGTCTATGGAGCGGTCCAGGACCACCACTCCCTTGCGCTCGAACTGCCAGGCCACCGCGCCGGGTTCGGCCAGGGATCCTCCGTTGCGGGTGAACAGCGCCCGAACCTCCGAGCTGGTCCGGTTGCGGTTGTCAGTGAGCGTCTCCACATACAGGGCCACGCCGCCAGGGGCGTATCCCTCATAAAGAACCGGCTCATAGGCCACTCCTTCGAGCTCGCCCGTTCCCCGCTTGATGGCCCGCTCGATGGTGTCGAGGGGCACCGAGTTGTCTCTGGCCTTCTGGAACATGGTGCGAAGCGTGGGATTGGCGTCGGGGTCGCCTCCGCCCTCGCGGGCGGCCACCTCCACCTGGCGGATCAGCTTGGCGAAGAGCTTGCCCCGGCGCTTGTCGGCCGCCCCCTTGCGGTGCTTGATGGTGGCCCACTTGGAATGTCCTGACACGAGACCCCTCCCCTATTGCTGTGTTGCGAACCAGCGGTGGACGCGATCGTCCTCGGACAGTTCGGGATGGAATGACGACACCACCGCCGAGCCTTGTCGGCACAGCACCGGAGCCCCGGCCAATTCGGCCAGAACCTCCACGTCGGCACCGGCCGACTCGACCACCGGGGCTCGGATGAAGACGCCGGGAAATGCCGATTCCCATCCGCGCACATCGACCGGTGCGCTGAACGACTCCGATTGACGGCCGTAGCCGTTGCGCCTCACGGCCATGTCCACGGCGCCGAAGCAGTGCTGGCCGGGGTAGCCGTCCACCACCTCGGCGGCCAGAAGGATCAGCCCGGCACAGGTTCCGAGCACCGGCATGCCCCCGGCCAGGCGATCGGCCAACGGGGCGGTCAGCCCGTTGGCGTCCAGCAGTTTGGACATGGCGGTGGACTCCCCGCCGGGAATGACCAGGCGGTCGACCTCGGCCAGTTCCGAAGCAGTGCGGACTTGGAGGGCAGCCACCCCGATTCGACGGAAGGCCCGCTCATGGAGCCCGAATGCGCCCTGAAGGGCCAAGACCCCGACTTTCACCGCCGGATCCCCGCTCCGCTACGGGCCGACAACCCCTCCCCGGCCTCCACCCGGGGGCTCCGAGTCTCTAGATGACGCCTCGATCTGCTGCATGCTCGGCGGCCGCTACCAGCCGCGGTCGGCCAGGCGAGTGGCGAGGCCGTCGATCTCCAGGCCGACCATGGGCTCGCCCAGGCCGCGGCTGATCTTGGCCAGAATGTGGGGGTCGCGATAATTGGTGGCCGCCTCGACGATCGCCTTGGCCCGGGGGGCGGGGTCGGCGGATTTGAAGATCCCCGAGCCCACGAACACAGCCTCGGCGCCGAGCTGCATGACCAGTGCGGCGTCGGCGGGGGTCGAGATGCCGCCGGCGCAGAACAGGGGCACCGGGAGCCAGCCGGTCTCGGCCACCTCGCGTACCAGCGGCAGCGGGGCCCGAATCTGCTTGGCCCAGTCGTATAGCTCGGCGGAGTCGGCTTGGGAGATCTTGCGGACATCTCCGATGATCGAGCGGAGATGGCGGACGGCCTCCACGATGTTGCCGGTGCCGGCCTCGCCTTTGGACCGGATCATGCACGCCCCCTCGGAGATGCGCCGCAGAGCCTCCCCCAGGTTGGTGGCGCCGCACACGAATGGAACGGTGAACGCCCACTTGTCGATATGGTGGGCCTCATCCGCGGGGGTCAGCACCTCGCTCTCGTCGATGTAGTCCACATCGAGGGCTTCGAGAATCTGGGCCTCTGCGAAATGGCCGATGCGGGCCTTGGCCATGACCGGGATGGTCACCGCCTCTTGTATGCCGGCGATCATCTCGGGGTCGCTCATGCGGGCCACCCCGCCATCGCGGCGGATGTCGGCGGGAACCCGCTCCAAGGCCATGACCGCCACCGCCCCGGCGTCCTCGGCCACCTTGGCCTGCTCAGGGGTGACCACGTCCATGATGACCCCGCCTTTGAGCATCTCAGCCAGCCCCCGCTTGACCAGAGGGGTTCCCGTCTCGCGGCTTGTCATCAACTCAGCGGCCATGGATCCCAGTTTAGGGTCCATCGCCTCTGAAAACACGACACGGATTCGCGAATGCCATCGTCAGCGACTCTTGAGCAAGTGCTCGGCGAAGTCCTCGACCAGCACCAAGACATCGCCCCCGGGCAGGGCGATGAAGGTCTGCCCGGCAGCGAGCCGCACCGGGTTGCCCTCATTGTCGGTCACCTGCCACGGCCGGTCGGCCGACGGGCGGGACCACCGGCCCCGGATCAGGTGTCCGCCGGTGAAGACCAGGGCCACCCCGCCTTCAGGGTCGACGGTTATGGCTTCCGGACAGTACGAGCAGGCGGCGCTGCCGGTGTATCGGGTTTGAAGGACCACCAGGTTGGCCGGCGCCACCTGCACCGGAGCGACGTCGGGATTGGGGGTGCCGTCAGGATGGCGGGCCATGTCGAGGTGGGGTGTGTCGTCCTGCCAGCGGAGCCAGCCGCCGGATTCGCGGTCCCACACGAATTGGACGATGGTGCCGCCCAGATACCGTATCTCCACACCGGGAACCGGCTCAGCCCCCGCCGGCAGCGCCTCGCCCTCACTGCGGTATCGGAACAGGGGTTCGGGCGCCGCCAACGCGCCGGGGGCATTGTCCCAGATGGCGGAAGTGGCGGTGTAGAGATTGAAGGGGGCAACCCGGTCGCCCACCCGCCAATAGTCGGCGGGGAGATTATCCCAGCGCAGATCGTAGAGCTGGCCGCGGGACTGGCCTTGCGACACTTGCCGCAGCACACCGGGATTGGCCCCCGAATGGCCGAACACCGGCTGCCCGAAGTTAGACAAGATGTCGGGATCGGAGCTGCGAGCCGATCGGACCGGGCCCAGCGAGATGGCATCTTGGCTGTGGAACACCGCCATCAGACGAGTGATGGTTTCGACCCTCACCTCGATGAGCACGTCGGCCTGGTTGATGCCGCTCTGCGGGCGGCCAACGCTGCTGGTGCCGATCTTCACGGCTAGCGCGGGCCGCTCCAGTATGGACGGATCCTCCAGCGGCTCTCCGGTCAGCGGCTCGACGGGCCCCGGCGTCGGGGCGGGTGCGACCGCCACGGAACCAGGGGTGTCGTCTTCGCCCGGCTCAGCCGGGTCGGCGCCGGGGGTGCCCGAGACGACAGCACCGCTGTCATCGCCGGACGGCGGCGGCCCGTCGGGCGGTTCTGTTTCTCCCGTTTGACCGGGCTCGCTCGTTGCCGCCGGGGAGGGCCGCTCTGTGCTGGGGGCTGCGGCCCCGCCTTGCCCGTTGCCGCCGTCGGAGCTGCCGCAGGCCGCGGCCAACAGTGCGAGGGCTAGGCAGCCCGCGGCGATTTTGACGCCCGAGGAGGCGCCCTGAGCCGGTCGCCAGCCGAGCATCAAAGCTCGTTCAGCGCGGCGATTCGGGTTTCCAGCCGGGGATGGCGGACGACGTCGGCGATCCCCCAGTCGGGCTCGTCGATCCACATGTGCAGCGCAGCCACGGTGGATGATGGTACTTGAGCGCCCTGACGGGAAAGCGTCATCAACGCCGACAGCAGGCCCGGGGGGTATCGGGTGAGAAACACCGCCTCGAAGTCGGCGGCCAGGCCCCGGCCCGGGGGCAACACCCGTTCCATCACCCGGCGACGCAGCCAGCCGACCGCGGTCAGCGGCCAGGCCAAGAGCACGCCGGCCAGGGTCTCGATGGCGGCATCGCCCCGACGAATCCGGCACAGATGATGAGCCAACAGCCCCTCCAGCTCGACGCGCTCGAGCTGCTCCACCGCGCCGGTGGTGATCACGATGGCGGCATGGGCGGGGGTGCGGGCCGCGGCCAGGGAGTTGACCAGACCCGAGGGGATGACCCGCAGCTCAGGGGTGCGGATGCCGTGGCTGACGCACAGACCTTCCAGCACGTTCTCCAGCACATCTGCAACCGGGCCGTCGGGATCGGCGCCGCCGGTCAGGTTCAGAAGCAGGCGCCAGGCCGACAGGTGCAACGCCGCAGCGGCCGCCGCGCCGGCCGCCGCGCCGACCGCCGCGCCGACGGGCCAAGCCAGTCCGAGCAGAACGAGCACCGCCGAGGCCACCGCGCCGACCGCGATGCCCGAAGCGCCCAAGACAATGGCGACTCGCCCCTGACCCGAACTCATCCGACGCCCTCCCGCTTCGACTTGGCCGGCAAAGAACCGACGCCCTCCCGCTTCGACTTGGCCCACAAGGAGCGCCGGGGAGCGTGGATCGCGCCGCGGGAGGCCAGATCGGCGTAGATCTCGACGTAGCGCTCGGCCAAGGCGTCCATGGAGAACTGCTGGGCTCGGTCCCACCCCGAAGTCACCAAGCCGGCCGCGACATCAGGGTCGAACAGCACCCGCTTCAGCGCCGCGGCCAAGGCTGCGGGGTCGCCGGGCGCCGTCAGCAGCGCATCGCGCCCCGGTCGGGCCACGATGGCGTAGGCATGCAAATCGGAGGCCACGATCGGCGTTCTTGCCGCCATCGCCTCCAGCAGTACCACGCCGAAAGACTCGCCGAACAGGGACGGAGCGCAGAACACGTCGGCCCCCCGAAGGCGAGCCTGCTTCTCGGCGTCGGAGATGCGGCCCAGCCATTCCACTCGAGGGTCGCGGCCGGTGCGGGCCCTGAGGCTCTCGGTCTCGGGCCCGTCGCCTCCCACCCACAGCCGCACCTCATCGGGGAGGTGCTCGAGGGCGTCGATGAGCACCGCCAATCCCTTGCGGGGCTCGTGGCGGCCCACGAAGAACACGGTGGGACAGGGCGTGGCGAAAGACCCGGCCGAGGGGGCGTCGAGCTCCACCCCATTGAAGACCACCTCGTAGCGGCCTCCGAGCTGACTCTGAGCCAGTCGGCGGGCGTCCTCAGATACCGCGCACCGATGGTCCAGGCGATTGGCCACCGCTCGCACAATCGGGCGCAGATACCGGTAGGCGGTGCTGTGGCCCGCTCGGTGGAAGGTGCCGAGCAGCGGCGCCGACTTCATCACGGCCGCGGTGTTGGTGGGGCCTGGAGCGAGGGGCTCGTGAAGGTGAAGCACGTCGAACTGCTCGTCGCGCAGCACCCGGATCGTGCGCAGCTGGGCGGGTGGATCCGGGGCCAGGGGGGCGACGGAGCCGTTGGCCGCGGTGGGCAGGCTGTTGCCCAAGGGAGTGACCGACTCGTCGGGCGGAGGACCGTCGCACGGCGCCAGCACTCGGGCCTCCACCCCCATGCGGCGCAGCGACCGGGCCAATCCCATCACCTGTCCCTGGACTCCGCCAGGGATGGTGAGGGAGTAGGGGCAAACCAGCCCGACCCTCATCTCGACACCCCTTTCAGGTCGATGGGCTGCGGCTCGGCCTGTTGGCGGACCTCTTCATCGATGACCCGGTCAACGCCCCGCCGCTGTCGGCGGAATGCGTGAAGGGCATCGGCGTCGCTGGCCCAGTTGGGCTGCATGAGATGCCACTGCTCCGGCGCGGCGCGGATCAGCTCCTCCAAGGCCCAAGCCAGATCTTGGGTCACTCGGGCCACGTCGGCCCGCAGGCGGCCTTGGCGAAAGGCGGGAACCGGGGGCAGCACCACGCCGCGGTGAGTGGGCCCGTCTTGGTAGACCGCGGTCGGCAGGATCGAGGCGCCGGTGCGCAGGGCCAGGGTGGCCGGGCCGCCCGGAAGCAGCGTGCGCTCCCCGAAGAACTCCACCTCCACTCCCCC
>JAPOSH010000035.1 GCA_026709815.1 bacterium
CACACGTTCACCTCGGGATCAACGGCCTTGCCCACCTCGAGCGCGCCGGCGAAGGTGAGAGCGAAGAACAGCCCTGCCGCCGCGGCGGCACCGGGCCAGCCGGTGGAGGCCAGCCTCACCAGCACTGCGGCCACCAGGAACGATCCCAAAAGGATCACCGGCACGAACCAGTGGGTGTTGTTCCAAGGATGCGACGGGGCCACCCGCACGAAGTTGGGCACAACGAACCATAGCCAAACCGGGATGGACCCCCACAGCAGAACCGGCGGCAGGGTGCCCTTCCAGAGTTGGGCCGCCAACATCAAAAGCAGAAATACCCCGGCGTTTCGCCACCAGAACTCGAACAGGCCGTCCCGCTCCACGGAATAGGCCGGGGGTCGCATCCAGGGGCCGTCCACCCAGGTCTCCCACACGATCTCGGTGTTCAGCGGCTCGATCCACAAGGCGGCGGGCAGCGAGAAAGCCAAGGCCGGCAAAGCGAACAGCAGCCACTGCCAGCGGCGATCCAGCACTGCCCAGATCAGGCCTAACCCCAGCGCTACCCCGAAGGAGTAGACGTGGAACAGCGGCATCAGCCCGACGATCACCCCGGCGGCGGCGAACAGCCGGCGCGACCCCGATTTGTGGGCCTGTTGCATCAGCACCACCGCGATCAAAAGCAGCGAGAACCCCGCCAGGGTCGGCCGCTGGGGAAAGAGGTTCCCGGTGACCGTGTTCTCCATGAGGATGTTGCCGGCGTGGTGACGGGTGTAGTCGGTGGGCAGATCCCAGATGATGCTCCAACCGCCTTCAGCGCGGTCATGGAAGAAGCGGAGCCATCCCAGCCCGCCGAACAACGTGAACACCAGCACCGCGACCGCCGCCGCGGCCCGGCTGTTCAGCAGCCTCACCCCGGCCAAGTACATGGTCGGCACGAACGCGAAGGCCAGGTAGCCCGATGACACCTCCAGCCCGCCGAAGGCGCTCAGCCCGACCCGGTCGAGCATGGCCGCGAAGAAGTCGATGCCGAAGTGATAGGGCAGCCGATCCACGCCGAAGGCGGTGGGCAGCTCCGGGGGGAAGTTCTCTCCGTGGGCGAACGAGGTGGCATACGTCAGGTGAGCCTGCCAATCGGTCCATGACGAGAGGTGCCCCGCCAGCACGCCGCCCGACCCGTCGGGCAGGTAGGCCTGGTTCAGAATCCATACGGTGAGCACCCAGGCCGGGGCGGTGAGGATCAGCAACACCGCGGGGTTGTCCGACCGAGAAAGGGGCTGGAGCAGACGGCGGCGGAAATCGCGGCACTCCGCGCCGATCTGGCTGATGCCGTGCCGCCAGCCGATGGCGGAGACCGCGGTGGCCGCCACCGCCGCCCCGGCCACCACCGGGCCGCTCAATCCGCCGGCGGCCCAGCCGGCGGCGTAGCCCACCAGGGTGATCGCCATGAACCCGACCACCGCGCCATAGGCCAACCGCTCCTCAACGCGAAGCCTCATCTGGGTGAGATAGGAGAGGCCGAGGCCCACGAGCACGCAGTCGGCCAAAAGCAGCACCACCCAGGGCTTCATCGATGCACCGCTAGTTTTGGGGCAGCCACCGGCCGCAGTAGTCCCGAGGCCAGGGCTGGTCGCCTCGGCGGGCGTAGAGCAGCCGGGCTCGGGCGTCCTGCTCCTCGGGCGGGGCTTGGGCCGGGTTGCCAGTGCCGCCGACGGTCCTCCAGGTTCGAGGCTCGAATTGATAGGCGCCATAGAACAGGCCGTTGGCGCTCTCGGCGGTGTAGTTGTTGGTGGACTCGCAAAAGCGAAGGTTGTACCAGTGCTGCTCGGTCGGCTCGATGAATCCGTTCTCAGCCCGCTCGCGGTCAGCCATGTCGTTGATCTGCGCGATGTACACCACCCACTCGGACGCTTCCACCAGCTGGTTGGCGTCGTTCAGGCGGCTGTTCAGATACGGGATGGCGTCGTTGAGCCGCCCGATGCGGGCCACGGTTCGCTCCCGCTCTCCCGGCACGTTCTGCACCGCGTCTAAAGCCTGGTCTACCAGTTCGGAGATCTCCGATAGCAGCGTCAGCCGCCAGAGGGCGTCGGTGGCGTCGGACTGGCCCAAAACGAAGGTCAAATCTTCGATGTCACCCCTCGACATGTACTCCTGCACCACCAGCTTCTCGGCTTCGCCCGTCAACAGCTGCTGGCCCGTGTCCACCGTGCGCAGTCGATCCATCCGGGCCAGTTCCCCCCGCAGCTCGCCCATCGTGAGGTTTATGGCCGCCTGCGCTGAGTCTCGCAGCCCGCGGGCCAGTTCCAAATCCTTTTGTGCCCGGTCCAGATCGCGCCACGCCGGTATCGCCGCTTCAACCGCCACCGGCCGCGCCGCTGTTTCACCGCTGCCGGACTGTCCGACCGCGACCCCGCCCGCGGCCGCCACTGCTATGGCCGCCACCGCCAGAAGAGCCGTCAAGCGACAGCGCTTTTGAGCCCGCAAACCGTCTCCCAAGTTCGACTACCCTCGAAACGGGTCTACCGCACTGCCCGCCAGGGTGGCAAAGCCCTTCTCGACCGTCTCCGGATTTCCCACCATGCCCACCGCCGATGCCACACCCCCGAACCCCCCTCTCCATGCCCTCTGAGACCGACGCGGTCCTCGTAGTGTCGTTCGGCGGGCCGGAGGGACCCGACGACGTGATGCCCTTTCTGCGCAATGTGGCCCGGGGGCGGCCCATCAGCGAAGAGCGCTTGGCCGCGGTGGCCGAGCACTACTACCTATTCGGGGGGATCAGTCCCATCAACCAGTGCAACCGGGATCTGGTGGCCGCCCTGGTGAGCGAGCTGGCTGAACGGGGGTCAGCGCTCCCGGTCTACTGGGGAAACCGCAATTGGGCGCCGTTTTTGGCCGACACCGTGGCCGAGATGCGCGACGACGGCATCTCTTGCGCTCGGGCTTTCGCCACCTCGGCCTTCGGCTCTTACTCGGGCTGCCGCCAATATGGCGAGGACATCGAGCGGGCTCGGGCAGCGGTGGGGCCCGACGCGCCGGTGGTGCGCAAACTGCCCCCGTTCGGGGATCACGATGGATTCCTGTCGGCCATAGCCGACCGCCTCGGCGATGTCCGGCGGACCGAGCCGAACGCCCCGGTGGTGTTCACCGCTCACAGCATTCCCGACTCCATGGCGGCTTCGGCGCCCTATGTGGCCCAGCTCAACGAAGCCTGCCGCCAAGTGGCGAGCCGCACCGGGACATCCGAATGGTCGCTGGCCTACCAGAGCCGCAGCGGACCGGCGCGAGTGCCGTGGCTGGAACCCGATGTCGGCGACGAGCTGGAGCGGCTGGCGGGCGACAAAGCCGAGGCGGTGATCGTCGCCCCGATCGGATTCGTGGCCGACCACATGGAGGTGATCTACGACCTCGACACCGAAGCCCGCCGGCGAGCCGACCTGCTGGGGCTGCGACTTTTCCGGGTGCCCACCGTCGGCACCCACCCGGCGTTCGTCAAGATGATCGCCGATCTCGTGTTGGGGCCCCCGCCAGTGCATTGCCCGGTGGACTGCTGTTTGCGGTAGGGACCCCTATTCGCGGGCGCCGAGCTCGGTGTTGAGCCAGGCTACGAGCTGCGCCTGGTTGCGGGTCTGGGTCCAGATGTCGCCGGGCCCGGCGAAGTGGAACACGAAACCCTCGCCCGACTTCATGGACTGGATGGAGCGGCCCTCCACCGCTCGGCGCAGCTCGTAGCGGATGGTGTCGGGGAAGGCCAGCATGTGGCTGGTGTCCACCACCACCGTCTCTCCTGCGGCCAGCGAGATCACATCGATGGCCCCGTAAGAAGCCACCACCACCTTGCCGGCGCCCTGAGCGTGGGCCATGAACCCGCCCTCGCCGCCGACCAGCGACTTGAAGCCGCCCCACTTGGTGTCCATTTCCACACCGGCGTCGGAGGCCAACCAGTTGCCCCGCTCGATGATCCACGCCTGCGAGCCGTCCAGATCGATCACCCGGAGATCGCCGGGCAGCTTGGCGGCCACATCCACCCAACCGCCCTGAGCCGGGGCGGTGTAGGTGGACACGAAGAGGGACTCGCCGCCCAAGACGCTGCGCTTGAGGCCTTTGAGCATGCCGCCCTCCACTTTGGCCTCCAGCGACATCCCCGACGAGTGGGCCGACATGGCGCCAGCCTCCACTTTGACCTGCTCGCCGCCGCTGAGGGAGCACCGGGCGACCGCGAAGCTGGGGGCATGGCGTACATCTACCTGCATAAGCGGCCAGCCTACCCAACGCACGCCGCAATGCGGGGGCGGGCACTGCGATTCTCGCCCTGGCTACCCGATGCTCATTACCCGATGCTCTTGTCCTGGCCCTCCCAGTAGGGCGCCCGCAGCTCCCGCTTGAGCACCTTCATGGCCCCGGACAACGGCAGCGGCTCAGCCCGGAACTCCACTGACTTGGGCACTTTGTACCCGGCGATGGTCTGGCGGGCATGCTCGCAGATCTCCTCTTCGGTCACCTCGCGGCCCGGTGCGGGAACCACCACGGCGTGGACTGCCTCGCCCCATACCGGGTCGGGAATGCCGATCACCGCCACCTGGGCCACCCCCGGATGGGTGGATATGGCGCTCTCCACCTCCGAGGAGTACACGTTCTCACCGCCGGAGACGATCATGTCCTTCACCCGGTCCACCAAGAACAGGTAGCCCCCCTCGTCGAGATATCCGGCGTCGCCGGTGTGGTACCAGCCGCCTCGGAACGCATCGACGGTGGCCTCGGGCTTGTTCCAGTACTCCTGCATGAAATTGCCCCCCCGGGCGCACACCTCGCCGATCTCCCCGGCGGGCTGAATGCTGCCGTGCTCGTCTTGGATGCAGAGGTTCACGCCGAATACCGGGCGGCCCACCGACCGCAGCCGGGGGTTGCCGGCCGCGTGGTCTTCAGCCGACAGCAGCGTGAGCACCGACGCGCTCTCCGTCATGCCGTAGCCCTGGACCAGGTTCACATCCGGCAAGTGCTCCAGCAGGTGGCCCAAGATGGCCTCGGGCATGGGCGACGCGCCGTAGACCAGCTCTCGCAGCGACGCCAGCCGCTCGGGCCGGTATTCGGGATGCTGGATGCACAGGCCGATCATGGTGGGCACCATCACCGTCTGGGTGATGCCTTCAGCCTCGATGAGGTTCATCACCCCGGCGGGGTCGAAGGCGGGAATGGTGACCATCTTGGAACCGGAGGCCGGAATCACCAGCAGGGTGGCCATGGACGCAGCGTGGAACAGCGGCGTCTGGCCCAAGAACACGTCGTCGTTTCTAGCGCCGCCCAGCCCGATGGCCACGTGGTACGCGTTCAGCATCTCCGCCCGCTGCTGAAGCAGCACCCCCTTGGGCAGCCCGGTGGTTCCGCCGGTGTACATGAGCACCACCGGGTCATCCTCTTCAGGCTCAGGCGGCGCCGCGGTGTCGCCTGAGGCCAGCAGATCCTCGTAGGCCACGTCGTGGGGCACATCGCCTTGGCCGATGAGCACCACGGAGCGGATGGGACTGTCGCCGGCGGCCTCCATGGCGTTGACGAACGCCTCGGCGAAGAAGGCGTCCACAAAGGCCACCTCGGTGCCCGAGTCCCTCACGATGTAGTCCAGCTCCGGGCCGGCCAACCGCAAGTTCAGCGGGTTCACCACCCCCGCGCCCAGATAGCAGGCGTGGTAGAGCTCGAGGTAGGAGGCGCTGTTGAGGGCCATGATGGCCACCCGGTCGCCCTTGCTCACCCCCAGCTCTCGGCCCATGGCGTTGGCCAGCCGGGTCACCCGATCGCCGTGGGCGGCGAAGCTGGCCCGGTAGGCGCCGTCCACCACCGCCTCTTCGTTGGCGTACCGCTCCACTGCCGGATAGAACTGCCGGTGATAGATCAGCTCTTTCATGGGGGCCACGCTAGCGCGAGACCGTGCGAGCCGGAGCGGGTCGACAGGAGGCGAGATGGACGTCGAATCCACAGTGCGTTGGCTGAAGGACCGGGAACTGATCAAAGAGGTTCCCCAGCGGTACGCCCGGGGCATCGACCGCATCGACTTTGACCTGGTGCGGTCCAGCTTCCACCCCGACTGCCAGATCTACGGGACGGTGATCTCCGGGCCCCTCGATCCCTACCTGGACTGGACGGAGAAGGAGCTGCACAAGTTCGAGGCCACTTTGCACTTCATGGGCAATCAGTACGTGGACCTTGAAGAAGGCGCCGACGAGGGCCATGTGGAGACCTGGGCCGTGGCCTACCACATGCGCCCGAGTCCTCCGGGCGCAGACGACCTCATCTTGGGCCTGCACTACTGCG
>JAPOSH010000193.1 GCA_026709815.1 bacterium
CGTAGCGGGGAGACAAGGAGGTGGGGTGGGCGCCGAAAGGGGCCTTTGCCACTGCGTCCACCATGAAGCCGGGCAGCACAGTGCGATCAGGGTTGGCCCGCAGTACCTCGGAGTCCACGATCTCCTCGGCGGTGACGATCACCGTGGTGGCGGCCTTGGGCATGATTCCCAGGTCGGGCCACAACGCCGTCGGCTCATAACCGACGTTGCCGAACCGGTCGGCCTTGTGGGCGTGTACCAGGGCCACATCGGGCACCAGCGCCTTGCACGCCACCACCGACGGCCCGCCGAACGGGTCGTCCAGCATCACCAGGTTGTTGTTCACATCGATCAGATCGGTGCCGATCAGCCCCCGGGTGGGCAAAAACGGCAGGTTGCGGGCCCCCGCCCCCAGCCGGGCGTTCAGCGCCGTCTCCGACAGTTCCTCCACCCGGATCGCGCCGGCCTCCACTGCTTTGCGGTAGCGCTGGCACAACCCGAACTGCTCCATCGACACCGCGGCGCCGATGAGTCGGTTCATGGCCCCGGCGGCGGCCAGCCAATCCACACAGATGCCGCCCACCAAGCAGACCACCCCGAGCTCTCGTCTGCCTTGGCGGATCAGCTCCCTGACCAACGCCATGGGCGCGGCCTGAGTGGCCATGTTCTGGATGGCCACGGTGTCGCCGTCGCGAACCAGGGCGGCTGCCTCCTCAAGCGTGGTCAGCTTCTCGGCGCTCATAGCAGTTCAACCATCTCTCGGCCTCCGTGGAGTTCGATCACCTGCCCGGTCGCATAGTCGGAGTCGGCCCCTGCCAGCCAGGCGACGGCGCCGGCCACATCCTCAGGGGTACCAGCTCGCCCGATGGGAATCTGGGCCTCGATGCGCTCGATGACGGCCTCGGGGATGCCCAGTCCCGTGCCGTCGTCGCGGGCCCCGGTCAGCCGAGTGCCGGCGATGTACCCCGGCGCCACCGCGTTGACGTTGATGCGGTGGCGGGCCCACTCCCGGGCCAGCGACTTGGTGAGGGCGATCACCCCGCCTTTGGCCGCGGAGTAGTTGGCATTGCCGGCGATCCCGTAGATGCCGTTGATGGAGGCCATGTTGATCACCTTGCGGTGATGGGCCGAGGGGTGGTCCCGACTGCCCCGCAGCAGCGGAAAGGCGGCCCGACACAAGTTGAACGTGCCCTTGAGGGCCACGTCGCACACGAGGTTCCACTGCTCGTCGGTCATGTTGTGAGCCATGGCGTCGGCGGTGATGCCCGCGTTGTTGACCAGGATGTCCAGGCGGCCGAAGGATTTTCGAGCGATCTCCAACATCGCGGCGACGTCGTCGAGGTCGACCACCGAACCGGGAGCAGCCACTGCCCGGGCGCCAGCGGCGGTGATGGCTGCGACCGCATCCTCGGCTGCATCGCCGTCCAGATCGTTCACCACCACGGCGGCCCCGTCACGGGCCAGTCGAGCGGCTGCGGCCAGCCCGATGCCCCGGCCTGCGCCGGTGATCAGCGCTACCCGGTTTTCCAACGGTCCGGGCACTAGAAACTGCGGGGCAGCCCGAAGGTCTCAGCGATGCTGTTCCTGGCCATTTCGTTGGTGATGGGACCGATGCGGTACAGGCGGCTGTCGCGCCAGTAGCGCTGGGGATGGGTTTCCAGGGCGTAGCCCATTCCCCCCAGCACCTGCATGGCGATGTCGGAGCACTTGCCGGCGTACTCGGAGGCCACCACCTTGGCCATGTTGGCCTCCCGCCCGCAGTCCTCGCCCGACTCCGACTTCCAGGCCGCGTAGTAGGTCATCAGCTCGGCCTGCTTCTGCATCATGGCCATGTCGGCCAGGTTCTGATGCCAAACCTGGAACGAGCCGATCTTCTTGCCGAAAGCCTCGCGTTCGGCCAGGTAGCTGAGGGTCTCCTCGATGCACCCGTCGATGATGCCGGTGCACAGCGCGGCCACCATGATCCGCTCGTTGTTGAGGGTGGAGAGCATCTGGTAGAAGCCCTGGCCGGGCTGGCCCACCACATACTCGTCGGGCACGAAGACATCGTCGAGGAACACCTCGCACGACCCCACCGACTTCATGCCCACTTTGGGGATCTGGCGGCACTCCAAGCCCTCCGCGGGGTTTTTGACCAAAAAGAGCGTCACCCCTCGGGCCGGCTTGTCTTGGACGTCCTCGGTGCGGGCCATCAAGAACAGGTAGTCGGAGACATGAGCCGCGGTCGACCAGATCTTCTGGCCGGTGATGCGCCAGCCGCCGTCTGCTTTGGTGCCCCGAGTGCGCATGGCGCCCATCAGGTCGGTGCCGCCCGAGGGTTCGGTGACCGCGATGGCCACCCGCAGTTTGCCTTCGGCCAGCTGCGGGATCAGCTCCTCGCGGGCCACGTCGGAGGCGAACTTGTTGATCGACTTGGCGCAGAAGGACGAGATGCCGAATATCCAGGTGAGCCCGGCCAGCGAGCGGGCCAGTTCCCGAGTGAGGATCATCTGGGTGACCACGTCACCGCCCTGGCCGCCCAGCTCGGGGGGCAGGCCGATGGCGTGGAAGCCGGCTTCGGACATCTTGTCCCACAGCTCGAACGGGTACTCGAACTCCTGGGCCTCATAGTCGCGGGCGGCGTCTTTGGGGCACTCCTTCTCGACCCAGCTGCGGACCGTCTCCTGGAACATCTTCTGCTCGTCGGTGAGGGTGAACTCCATATGCTTGTCTGCTCCTTGCTTTCAGCAGCCAGTCTGCCAGGCGGCTGCGTTCAGTAGCGCCAGCCGTCGCCGAAGGCGGGGATGCGGCGGCCCAGGATGTCCTCCACGCAGGTGAGGGCGGCCCGGGCTGACCGGTCCGTGCCGATGCCCCGGCTTCGGAACGTCTCGCTGGCGAAGTACAGGCCGTCGACGGTGGGGGCCCGCCAGTGAGGCCGGAACTTGCCCACCAGCATCGGTTTCTGCGCCACGCCGAACGCCGGATCGAACACGTACAGGCGCCTCTTCCACACGTGCTCGGCCAGGCCGGGGTACATGACGTAGAGGCCCTGTTCGAGGCGGTTGTACATGTCCTCGATGTAGCGTCTGTCCCGCCCGCGGGATCCGGGGACGATGCCGCCAGTGCAGTACAGGTGGAGTCCGTTGGGGATGCCGTTGGGGTCCATGGCCGCCTGGTCGTACATGTAGCCCGGGGTCGGGCTGTGGGGAGTGGCCAGCCAGGTGGCCAACTCCCGGGGGTCGAACATGGTCACCGGCTCCTCGGTGGCGAAATAGAGGTTCAGCATGGTCACCCGGTACTGGTCCTGGGCCAGGTAGCGGATCTGGCTGGTGTACCACTCGGGTAGCTCCCACTCGGGCACGACGCTGAACACGTTCCACACCGGCAGGGTGGAGACGACCGCGTCGCACTCGATCACCTCGCCGATGTCATAGTCGTTGGGCACCTGGGGCTCATGGGGGACGGACACCCCGACCACTTGCCCGTTCTCGATCAGCACGCGCCCGGCAGGGGTTTGCATCCGCAGCTCGCCGCCGTGCCCGGTGAACCCGTCGGCCAGGTCCTGCCACATGCCGTCCCAGCCTTGGCCGGGCCAACAGGAGTACGCGGCCATGTGACGCTCCTCGTAATGCATCTTGCGCACCCACAGGTTGTCGCTGGCCGAATGGTCGTACCATTCGTCGGTCATGCACTCCAGCACGGCGATGAACTCGTAGAGGTCGTATACCCCCTGGTCGGAGGTGAACTGGGCCAGCCATTCCCGCATGGGGCGGTCGTCCCATTCCTCCAGCTCGTCCCATGAGCTCTCGGTGATGGCCTTGATGACCTTCTTCACCTCGGCCTTGTCGGGGTAGCGGTCGCGGATCGAGCCCCAGGTTTGAGTCTCGTTGTCCCAGATCGGCATGTCGTGGGACACCTCGCCGTGGATGAGTTCCTTGCCGACGTGCTCGAACACCTTGGTCAGACCCGATCCGGGATCTTCGATGAGGTGGCCGCCGAGGTTGACCTTGAAGCCATCGTCGTCTGCCGCGAGCGCCCGGCCGCCCAAAAAGGGCGACCGTTCCAGAAGGGTGACCGATTTGCCCTCCGCGGCCAGCAGAGCGCCCGCGCTCAGCCCGGCCGCTCCGGCCCCGATGACGACGACGTCGCGTTTGGTCATGGGGGGATACTAAGAGCGCGGGCCAATGGGCGGCACCTTGTGGCTGAGGGCGTCCACCGTGGCCTGCGGGCCGACGTCGTCGCCCACATGGGCGCCGGTGAGCAGCACGACGGGCAGATCCACGCCCGCGGCCCGGTAGTCGGCAATGCGCTCGTCCATCATGTCGGGCCCCAGCGCGCACTGGGCCAGAACGGCCTCGTCGGGCACCAGCGAGAGCGCCCTGGCCCGGTGGCCCCGCTGCCAGGCATCGGCCACCTCGGGCAGGTTCTCGAAGGTGCCGGCGAAGGCGGGCTGGTGGGTGGGGACCATGGCGTAGGCCAGCACTTGGCGCCGCATCCGCTCCAGCGCCCGCTCGGGATCGGGACCGGCGTAGGCCCAGAACGACAGCACCGTGGCCACGTCGCCGGGATCGCGGCCCGCGCCGGCGGCCGCAGCGTCGACGATCTCGCGCTTCGGCGCCGCCTCCGACGGCGGACACCACGTCATGAACACGGCATCGGCGATCTCGCCGGCCAAGGCCAGCATCCGGGGGTTGATGGCGCCGAGCCAGACGGGCACCGTCGCTGCGGGCAGATCGAGGCGAAAGCCGCGGGAGCGGAACCGGGGGCCGTCGTGATGCAGCTTCTCGCCGGCCAGCGCAGACCGGAGCAGGCCGATGAACTCCCGGACGGTGGACAGGGGCCGGTCGAAGTCCACGCCGTGCCAGCGGCCCACCACGATGGGGCTGCTGGCGCCGATCCCGGCCACCACCCGGCCGGGCGCCAGCGAGGCCAGGGTGGCAAAGCCCATCGCGGTGAGGGCGGGGGAGCGGGTGTAGACGGCCGCGATGCCCGAGCCCAGCGTGATGCGCTCGGTGCGGGCGGCCATGGCCCCCAGCGTGGCGAACACCTCCGGACCGGCCACCTCGCCGACCAGGGCCGCATCGATCCCGGCGTGCTCGGCATCAACGACGAGGTCCGTCAGCCAGCCGACGGGCAGCCCGTCTTCCACCGGCATGGTGATGGCCACCGGGGAGCGGTCCATGGGGGCGGGGCTCGGTGGGGCTAGCCGGTGAAGCGGTCGCGCAGCTCGTCGGCCAGGGGCTGGTTCTCGGCGTTGTCGGGGTGGGGGAGCCATTCCTCGCCCACCGACAGGTAGCGGGTGGCCAGCTCGATCAGCGGGCCGTGGGCCTTGTCGGGGGGAATGAAGTTCCACTTCAGCCAGGGCTGGGAATCGGGATTGCTGGGCTCGTCCATGACGAGGGGGATGTCGGCCTCCCGAACGCCGTTGATCATGGTGTCGAAGTCGTCGGAGCAGAAGGCGATGTGATGCACGTACTCGCCCCGCTTGGCCAGCACTTTGTCGGGCCAGTGCCCCGGCTCGGCCGGCGACCACAGCTGGATGGAAACCCCGGTGGGGTCGGGGTTCTGAAAGGTGACCCACTCCATGGGAGTGCCGTCCACATCGTCGGCCCCCGCGCCCCGGGTGACCTTCATGGTGTGGCCCGGGGCCAGCACCTCGAGGATCTGCTCCCAGTCCTGCTCCGCCTGAGCCAGGTCTTTCACCAGAAGTGAGATGTGGTCGATGTGAATGCCCATTTGCTTTGCCGTCTCCTCGGGGGTCTTTGTAGGTGATCTCGTGCGACTACGCCGCCAGGTTCTCGATGATGGTGGCGTTGGCCAGCCCGCCGCCCTCGCACATGGTCTGAAGCCCGTAGCGGCCGCCGCGGCGCTCCAGCTCGTTCAACAGCGTGGTCATGATGCGGGCCCCGCTGGCGCCCAGGGGGTGTCCCAGGGCGATGGCCCCGCCGTTCACGTTCACTTTGTCCATGTCCACGCCGGTGTCTTTGGCCCAGGCCAGCACCACCGAGGCGAAAGCTTCGTTGCATTCGAACAGATCGATGTCGTTTCGGTCCAGGCCGGCGCGTTCCAGCACCTTGGCCGTGGCCGGAATGGGGCCGGTGAGGATCAGCACCGGGTCGCTGCCCACCACGGCCATGGTGTGGATCCGGGCCCGCGGCGCCAGGCCGTGCTCGGCCACCGCCTTTTCGGAGGCGATGAGCAGCGCGGCCGATCCGTCGGTGATCTGGCTGGA
>JAPOSH010000212.1 GCA_026709815.1 bacterium
CTCCTCGCCCGATCAGGGCGAGGAGCATGAACTCCAGCAGACGGGCGGTGCGCCCGTTGCCGTCTCCAAACGGATGTATCCACGCGATATAGAGGTGGGCGTAGATGGCTTGGATGACGGTGAGGGCGAAGGCGGTGTCGGGATCATCAGAGCGGAACATGTCGCTCTCTAGCCACTCGGCCAATCGGCGGATCAGGTAAGGGCAATCCTGGGCTGGTGCCCCGCGGTAGCTTCCCGCCATGACCGAGTGCGTCCTGAGTTCGCCGGGAACAGCCTCAGACGCGTGCTCGGTCTTGTCGAGAACCTGGGAGTTGTAGTCGCAGATGAGCTCGGCGGTGACGGGCGCGAGCGTTCTGCTCGTTGCCTGCTCGTCGATCTTGGTGAGGGCATCCAACACGTTGCGCACTTCGCGTTCTTGGTATTCCCGTGACGGGGGCGCGGCATACTCGCCGCGGTAAATGCCGGCCACCTGCTCCTGGTTGAGGGTGTTGCCCTCGATAGCGGTCGTGGCCTGCGCCCCTTTGATGAGTGCGACCTCGTTGAGGTGCTCGACAACCCCGGGCTTCAGCGGAGTGCTGGCGATCTGTTCGCAGATCGCCTTGGCCTCACCTAAGAGCATCCATGTCCGCGGCGGCAGATCATTGACATCCGAGGCGCTGAACGTGATCCACGGATGGGAGTCGGTGTAGAGCTTCATTACCGAACCGTACTAATAGCCCCCTATTTTGTCCACTAATCTGTCCTCAGCATTGTCCTCACCCCTGTCCACTTGGAGAAGACATTATCGTCACCTCTTCTCAAGACTCTTTGCCCGCATCCTGCACTAGCCCTGTGTCATGTGGGTGGAGTTGGGTGCTTTGGCTGGTATGGTGACCTGGGTAGGAGCATCCGATGGCCCGTTCTGACCTCCTAATCGACCTCGTGGAAGCAGAGCAGCACGGCGACCGCGCCCGCTTTCGGGCTTTGGTCGAAGCAGCAATCGCGGAGGAGCGGGCCAAGAGCCATCACCTCGTTGCCGATCGGCTCGCTGAGCTGATTACCACTGTCGGCCTAGCAGACCGCCCTGGCCGCGACTCGCTAGCCGCGTCGGTTGGTGATCTGCTGCTGGAAGTCGTGCCGCAGCGTCGCCTGCTCGATCTCACCCTCGCACCCTCCGTCTGTGGGGCGATCAGCGAATTGATAGAGGAACATCACCGTGGCGAGTTGTTGCGAAGCCACAATCTTGAGCCCCGGCATCGAGTGCTGCTCGCAGGGCCGCCTGGAAATGGGAAGACCAGTATCGCCGAGGCCATTGCTGCGGAGACGATGTTGCCGATGTACGTCGCCCGGTACGAGGGTCTGGTGTCGAGCTACCTCGGGGAATCTGCAAGCCGGTTGGATGAGGTTTTCGAGTTCGCCCGCACTCGTCGCTGCGTGCTCTTTTTTGACGAGTTCGACACCATAGCCAAAGAGCGTGCCGACGAGCATGAGACCGGTGAGATCAAGCGGGTGGTTTCGACACTGTTGTTGCAGATCGACCGACTGCCAGCACACGTCATTGTTGTATGCGCGACCAACCACAGCGAACTGCTCGATCGGGCGGCCTGGCGCCGGTTCCAGCTACGGCTGTCGATCGAAGAACCAACACGAGCAACAGCTACAGATTTCCTTGACAAGACTGCCCGCCGACTGGGAGGAGAGCTTGGCTATGCACCCCGTACACTGGCCGACCGCTTGAAGGGTGCTAGTTTTGCAGAGCTAGAGGAGTTCGCCCTTGACGTACGACGGCGCTATGTGCTCAGCCTTCCTGACGCGGAACTGCGGGCTATCGCACAGGACAAAATAGCCCAATGGCAGAAGCAAGCTCGCAGCTGAATTCGTCTGACTCCCGGACCCTGCTCCCTTTTGGTCCCGCAGATACCGGTCGCATACCGACTGGTACAGGGAATCGGGGCCGGCCGCCGCGTCCGCGTCTACCTGGAATAGGCAGACAGGGGCAACGCCTGTCCCCACAGTTCGAGACGCTCCAGCGGGCGTTGGCCGAAGAAACGGCAACTCTGACAGATGCGACTGATGTGTCCGATCCAGAGCACCTTGTGGTGTTCGAGATTGTGGGCACTATCCCTGGATTTATTCGAGCTACTCAAGGTGTAGAGGGCCTTAATTTCGTAGACGACATCGTTGGACTTGGCATAGAGCCCGATGAGGACTTTTGCTATCTGGACAAAGATGGAGATCTGAGCGCTAGAAGACTACCACAGAAGCTATATCTGGTGATAGTAAATGCGAGAGCTGTTCATGAACTGATTCGATTGTTTGAGCTCTACAAACATGATCAAAACGTCAAGTTTAATCGGGGACTAGCGCCGCTCAAGCAAGTGTTCAAGTTGCTTCACACCGTGCGTCGATGGGGTCCTGAAGATCGAGTGGGCGAAACTGGGTTGCTAGACCGTTGGCGAGAAGATATCGAGATATTCGGCGAATCACTAAATTTTCTTCGAGTCGAAATAGAACTCGTTTGGAGGGATACCACAGCGGCTCGTGGCAGAGCCCAAATCCGCGTGCAGCAGATTCTTGACGCTACTCCAGGTGCTGTGATGGTAGCTACTGCCGTGATTGAGTCAATTCATTACCACGCGATCCTTGCCGAGCTGCCGCGTTCGCAGGTGGAGTTGGTTCTTAGAGAAGATCCCGGTGCGATCGATCTGCTTTGTTGTGAGGATGTTCTGTTTGCATCGCCCTCTGTGCCCATGTCGTTCAGTCTCGCAGAAAGCGAAGAGGGTGAAGTGGCGATTGATGCTGCGCTTCCAGAGGGGGAGCCGACCGTTGCTCTACTCGATGGTTTACCACTAGCCAATCACGACGTTCTTACTGGTCGATTGATCATCGATGACCCATGTGACAGGGAGACGGAATACTCAGCATCTCAACGCGGGCATGGGACCGAGATGGCTTCGCTCATTGTCCATGGTGATCTGAATGATCCGGGTCCCTCTTTGTCCACGCCGCTCTACGTGTATCCGGTGCTTGTGCCGGCTCAGTCAGCATTAGGCCAGGAGACGGCACCAAAAGATGAGCTATTTGTCGATGTTATTCATGCTGCATTTCAGCGGCTAATGGTTCAAGACAACCAAGCTGGAAAATCAGTACGAATCGTCAACTTATCCATAGGCGAGCCAGCTCGAGTATTTATCAGACGTATGAGTCCTCTCGCTCGGCTCATTGACTACCTAATGGTGGTTCACAATATTCTAGTCATTGTTTCAGCTGGCAACCACAAAATTGCTCGCTCGCACGAAGCTGGAATAAAGCTGAGGGTTTCCAATTCTGCTCTTGCAGGAGACAAGGAGAACCTCGATCAAGCGATCAGAGCTTCTTGGTTTCACACAGCACGCCAGCGGGGTCTCCTCGCTCCTGCCGAGGCCATCAACGCGATTACTGTCGGAGCGATACATGAAGATGCGGCTAAAGGGCATATTCCAGACACAGTGATTGACCCACAAGCAAGAGGCTCGATTGCGGCCTATTCGTCGAGCGGCTTTGGGCATCATCGTTCCCCCAAGCCCGATCTGTTCGCTCCGGGCGGACGCGCATTGGTTGTCCGACCAACCCACCAAGACCATGACAGTACAGAAATAGTCCTCGAAAGAGCCGAGATGCAAGCTCTAGGTCCTGGTATCCGCACTGCCGCAGCAGGAGACGGGTTTGGCACGAGCAATTTCGCATATACCCACGGCACCAGCAATGCAGCCGCCTTGACAACACGGGCAGCAGCCCAGATTGAGGAGGAACTCAGACGTTTGGAGCTTGAGAGGAGCGAGTGGGATTTTCTGAGCCCTGAGTACCACCCGGTCTTGATCAAAACTCTGCTAGTTCACGCTTCTTCTTGGCCTGATGAAGCAGGGCGGTGGGCCGAACAACTCGATATCTCTGGCAAGCACCGCCGACGTGCTCTTACCCAGATGCTCGGGTTTGGAGTGCTGGATCCCCTGCGAGCGGTGGCTGCTTCCCGAACTCGAGCCTGTGTGATTGGGGCTGGCGCAATCGATAAGGACCAACGGCACTCATTCCGTTTCCCTCTACCCCCTTCACTGTCGAACTATGTGGGTTGGCGTCGCCTTATCGTCACATTGGCCTGGTTCTCGCCAATAATGCCTAGGACTCAGCAGTACCGGGTAGCCCACCTGTCATTCGGGTTTCCGCGTGATCAGCTGAAGGTCACCCCTAAGGAGGTTGATCACCACGCCAACGGTAACGGGACCGTCTTGCATGAGGTGCTTGTTGGAGAGCACGCTGCTGGATACACGGTGGACGATGAGCTGGCCATCGACGTTGACTGTCGGGTTCGGGTTGGGAGGCTGAATGAACCTGTTCGGTTCGGTTTGGCAGCGACTCTTGAGGTCGGTCAAGACGTTCACATCGATGTGTATGGTGAGATCAGTCAAAGGCTGCGCGAACAAGCTCGTGCAGTTCGCGTACAGGCTGCGGCTCGCGTCTAGCTCACGGCACCAAAAGCTCAGATGAGACAAGGCATCTGACCCCTGTTCACCATCTGTCACAGGCGCGGGGTAGTTTGCGGGGGTGAGCGATAGGGGTGGAGGGGAGCTGTTCATCGTCGACAACAGCGTGTCGGGGTGGACGGGGTTGCAATACCTCCGGCAGTGGACCGATATCGCCCGCTCGTTCGACATCGCCACCGGGTTCTTCGAGATCGGAGCGCTGCTGGCCCTTGACGGCCAGTGGCAGCAGCTCGACAAAATCCGCATCCTCATGGGCGACGAGGTGTCGCTGAGAACCCGCAAAGCCTTCGTCGAGGCGCTCAAGCGCCAACTCGGGCGCCTCGACGACAGCCTGGAGGCCGAGAAAGCCAGCGATCCGTTCCTCGAGGGCGCCGAGGCAGTGGTCGAAGCCTTGCGGGAGGGCAAGATCGAGTGCCGGGTGTACCGGCGGGATAAGTTCCACGCCAAGGCCTACATCACCCACGCCAAGTTCGACGTGGTCGGGGCCCAGGCCCTGGTCGGCTCCAGCAACTTCACTCGGGCCGGGCTGACCGAGAACGTCGAGCTGAACATCCAGATCCAGAGCGGCCGGGAAGTCGCCCAACTCCAAGACTGGTTCGACGTCCACTGGGAACAAGCCGAAGAGGTCACCGAGGATGTGTTGCGGACCGTCACCCGCCACACCGTCGACTTCACCCCCTTCGACGTCTACTCCAAGGCCCTCTGCGAGTTCTTCCGGGGTCGGGAGCTCACCGCCGGCGAGTGGGACGAGTCCCACTCGCGGATGTTCCCCCACCTTGACCAGTACCAGCGGGAGGCCTATTGGTCGCTGATGAAGATCGCCCGCCAACACGGAGGGGCCTTCCTCTGCGACGGCGTGGGCCTGGGCAAGACCTTCGTCGGGCTGATGCTGGTGGAGCGCCTCGTGCTGCACGAGAACAAGCGGGTGGTGATCTTCGCCCCCAAAGCGGCCAAGGAGGGCGTCTGGGAACCCCACCTGCGCCGGTGGCTGTCGCACATCGGCGGTTTCGGCGGCGGCGCCGACTTCTCCAACCTCACCGTGTTCAGCCACACCGACTTGAGCCGCACCGGCGATTTCCCCGAGCGATTCGAGCGCATCTCCGAGCTGGCCGACGCCGTGATCATCGACGAGGCCCACCACTTCCGCAACCCCGGTCGTCGAGGTCATCGCCCCGAATCCCCCGACGAGCCCGACAGCCGCTCCCGCTACTGGCGCCTCTACGACCTGCTCGATGGCTCGGAGCGGCCCAAGCAGGTGTTCATGCTCACCGCCACCCCGGTCAACAACCGCCTGGCCGATTTCCGCCACATGGTCGAGCTATTCTCCCGGCGTGACGACGCCTATTTCGCGCACAGCCTGGGCGTCCACAACCTCACCAGCCACTTCAACGTCATGGAGCGGCAACTCCAGGAGTCCTTGGGAGGCGGAGAGCTGGCCTTCACCGACGGGTACACGCCAGAGGCCCGAGAGGCGCTGTCCGGCGATGAGATATTCGGAGCGCTGGTGGTGCAACGCAGCCGGGCCTACGCCAAGGCCAGCCAGATCCAACAGAGCGGAGAGTCCTCCGCGTTTCCCGAGCGCCGCCCGCCCAAGGTGGCCGAGTACTCCATCCGGTCTTCCTA
>JAPOSH010000115.1 GCA_026709815.1 bacterium
CTCGGTAGTGTCACCGAGCACGTCGGCGATTTTCCCCGGTGACATATCGGCGGTCTCATCGAAACCCATGTTTTTTAACAGCTGGTCAAGCACTCCGGCCGGTTCGCTACCGTAAACGGGCCACTGTCCATCCTTGGGGTCAACGTGGACATAGACGGCTCGGGCGTGAGGCTTCTCTCCAAGCCGATTGAGCCGTCCGAGGCGCTGCGTCAGCGCCCGGGCACCGCACGCCTCGGTAACGAGGTAGTCGGCATCAAGGTCGGCGCCGACTTCGAGGGTCTGCGTGGCGACGACGACAAGGTGCTTGCCGCCTCGTTCGCCTGGTAGTCGCCCAGCCCGCATCCTCTCTGAGAGCACTGCAACCACTTCGCCGGCTTCAGCCCCACGGGTTCTTCCGGTGGCCACCTTCACGTCGCTATCGCGACGAGAGCCCAGTGCCTTCGCGGTGGCTAGAACTGTCTTGGGCGTGTTAGCGAAAACAAGAACCCCGACTGTGGTTTCGGAGTCAACGCTGTCCAACAACTTCTTCACCTCAGAAGCTATGACACCTGCCGGGTCACCTCCTGAGTGTCTACAGACACTCAGAGGCTTCGGCGCTTCAAGCCGCTTCTTGATCTCAGGATTAGACCTGTCGTTATCGTCGAGCTCGAACTTGCTGGATGCGGCGCTGCCGGTGGCGGTCAGCGCAGCAACCGTCACACCCATCCGCCGGTCCGACAAAGCCTGCGTCTCACCAGCTCCGAGTCCGTTGCAGCCACCTATGGCTCCTAGAAGCATCCGTAGCGGCTGGGCCAAGTGGGCCTCGTCCAAGAGGACGAGGCTGTCCGTTCCGGCGAGCGCGGCGTCAATCGGGCGCATCGTCCTTGAAGATCCGTAGCCTCGGAAAAGCACCCGTGAACCGTACATGGGGATGGTCGAGCATATGACCGCCGGCTGGGCCGGTGTGTCGGGGCGATTGTGGGAATCGCCGCCTCGCAAGCGGAGAGCCCGCAGCGGCGTGTCGCCTGCGGCGATGTTTCGAAGCCGGTCCGCAACCGCCCGAACTGCCTCCGCCGCCTCGCCGGCAATCCCGGACACCGCGAGAGAATGCCCGTCAATCATGACATCGGACGGGTTCTCAGGGTCAGCCAGCATCGCTGCGACCTTCGACGCGTGCCGGTATGTGTCGTCGACGAGGAGGCGACGGTTCACCACCCACCAGATCCTTGTCGGAGTTGTACGGTCAGCTGGGGACAGATCTGCTTGGCAGGCAAGCGTCCAAACGGCTACGTCGACGCAAGCGGTTTTGCCAAGACCGGTGGGGATGCCGATCAATTCAGGCCATTCGCCATTGTCAGCCACTACATCAGCAAGGCGAGCCTGCCATGGGAACGGCTCACGCCCGTTAATCGCCCGGTACCACTCGTGGAACGAGGGGCACTCAGGAATACTCATGGCAACTCCCTCTCTTCGGGGTCGTACGGAGCACACAGGCCGAGCCCGTAGCTGCGGGCAGCGCCGATGACAACTGGGCCTTCAATCTCCTCATCGAATATGAGGCCGACATGGGCGTAAGGGCGATTCTGGGAATGACCGGGCCGACGAGTTTCAGAGGGGTGCAGGTCAACACCACCCGGTAGCAACGGCTTCCGGCTTATCCAATACTTGACTGGCTTGGGCAGTCCCGCCTGCTCGCACCAGCGAACCACTGCTCCCGAGTCTATGCGCCCATGCCGATCGCTGACCGCTGGAAGGACGGTTACCCATCGCCGCGCCGAGCGCGTCCATCTCCGGGGTTTCGTCGTCCATACTCTCCGGGAGCGGTCTATCTCTATCCGTCTGCCACCAGTCAGGAGCAGAGATGACATGGGCGACAGCGCAGCAACCAGGTTTCTGGCCTCTCCCTCGTCAATGCCGCCTGGCACCCAGACCGCGGCGCCGTGAAGCTGGCCGTCGGAATAGCGGTGGCCAGCATTGGGCAACACGAGGAACCGGGCCAACTGGTATTCGTCGCTGCTATTGATGTGACCGTGCAACCAGGCAGGCGGATCTCCTCTATATAGAGACAGGGCAGCTTGTTTGAGCGCGTGGGCAACTACCGCGGCCTGGCGGCCAGCCACTGGTGCCTTGAACGGAAGCCAGATCCGAACTCGGCCGCGCTCGGGATGCGGGATTGGAGTATCGGGGTGGCGGTACATGGCGCGCTGCTGATGTCGCCACGCTTGGCCCCGCGTCACTCCGTGCTCTGACCATGCGTCAAACGCTGCCTGCCATCTCTCCACGTCGCCGCGGCTGTGGACGTTGACGACCTCGGTGCCCTCATCATCCGGGGTCCAAGCGGTGCTGTGGCTGGCTTCGAAGTCGGAATTCCTCGCTACCGTGATTTTTACCGGGGAGTCGGCACAACCTAGATATCCCACACGGGCTGCCCGATACGCGATAGCTGCCATATCGTCGACGCTCACCTCGATGTCGTAGACGAACCGGACTGACGGATTCCGAGGAGCCACTCTCACGCCTGGGCGGATCAGCACACCTTTGCGAGCCGGATACTCCTGTTGCTGACCTGTTTTCCGGTCTTGCCCGGCTACGTAGCGCTCAAGGAGTGGCTGGTGGTACGGGGCTGGATCGGCATGGATTACCGGCGGGTCTGCCGCTGCGAGCAGACTCAGTTCGTCACCCGTTGTTCGACGGCATCGGTCACGAGTACCGTCGGCAGCTATCAGGGCTGCGAGGAGACGAGCGGGTGACGGTGGCCACTCCCCGTGTGCCTGCCGCCCGGTTGGAGCGGAGCCATCTGGGTCGGCCCGATAGGTGCCGTGCAACAAATCAACATCAAAGACGAGCACCCTACTGCCCTACAGAGTCGAGGTCCGGCCAAGTGGCCCGGATCGCGTCGGTCAATGACTTGTTGGGGGTAAGGATGACAGGGTCGGCACCCCACCCGTCGGTCGGGACATTGAGGGACCGGGCCGCTTCGAGGGCTTCTTGCAGCAAGCTCGCTGCGTTCCCGATGGCGACATCGGTTGAGTCGAGCCGAGATGTCTTGTCGGCTGGCAACAGATCTGTGCCGGACCGGAGCGCGAAGGGGCGTCCGAATGCTGTCTGGTGTGCGTGAAGCCCTAAGGCCGCAATAACGGTCCTTGCCGCAACATCCTGATCATCGGAGAAACCGTCACCGAGGTGGACCCGGCGCAACTGCGGGAACGAGAGAGTGGCTCGCTGGCTGACCCGCTGGAATGATACCGGTGCCAGCCCTGAGTCGGCGGGAACCTGTCCATGGCCGATGTTCGAGATCGCTCCAGCTTTCTTACCGCCTTTCGAGACAGATTTCTCGCCTTCGATGAGCTTCCACCCACTGCCGAGCAAATCGGCATCATCGAAATCCACCTTGCTGGTATCCTGGATGTTGTAGGGGTCGCCTTTGACTCCGAGGGTCCGGGTCAGTTCGTCAGGCTCCCCTCCCGAGGCGGGTTTCCAGCCGACGATCTCAGATACCCAAGCTCGGGCGTGCTTGGCCTGGGTGCGGTTGCTCCCGAGGTGCGATTGCCAAAAGCCATACAGCAGCGATTGGGGGAACCAGGCGACTAGCGCAGCGGCTGCGTCGGTCGTGGCATTAATAATGGAACGTCCAATAGGAGACTTGACGAACGAACTGCCGTCTACGAGGGCATCGCGCAAATAGGCATCCCCGTTGCGGTGCGGCCATCGCAAGCTCGACAGCCTGCGTGGAAGATGTGGGGGGAGGTGTGCGAAGTCCTCGCCGGTTAGATCCAGAATCAATCGGGGCGTGCCGGTCTGGTCGGCTGTCGCTTCCAACGCTGCCTCCAGACGGTTGGCCTGCGAGGGCACGTTGTCGATGATGATCACAGACGTTGGCTCAGCCGCGTTCGAACCCTCCCACCTTTTGTCATGCTGGTAGCGACCACCAGAGTAGATGGCCGGGTTCACCGGAGTGCCACCCCCTCCAACTGGCTCCAGCGCTGTGTCCAGCACAATCGCGCCACCGGTGGCGTCTTCGTCGCACGCTCCTCGCAGCATGCTCAGGGTTAGCTGGGTCATAAAGCCCTCTCCTTCTCTAGTGGTCTGAATCGGACGTTGGACAAGTTAGCAATAGGCAGTGACACTTGATCGCGGACACCAGGATGTTTGGCACAAATCGCCTGTTCAAAAGGCAGATTCAGATCCATTTAGCTATTTCCATCAAATGGTTGGCGCAGGTGGGGGTGATTCGCCGACCGGCTCACCGACAGTCGCTTGTCCTTCAAATTGCTTGATTCCCAATCCTTGTTCACCCATAGCTCTTCATAGGCATGCGTGCGCTCATTGACCCGGCGATGGGCACGGCCAGCACCCGCTACTATCTCCTCATCCGTCGTCTGTTCTACATAGGTCCGCGAAATCCGCTTATAGTGCACGGCATAGCTACTTTCTACTAAACTGTAGTACGAAGTTACGGATCATAACTCATGGAGAGGAGACATGCAAGCGAATTCTGAGGTTCTCAAGGATCGGACAGTTGCCAGATCCGAATTCTGGCTCTCGTTGAACGTAAACCGCCGTCCGAAGGGGGCCATAGAAGGCCTTCCAATTTGCCGGGGAGCGATCCCTGGCCCTCGTTTCCTTTGGGTCCTCAATGCTGGACTGCTCGGTGAACTCATCTACAGGTGTTGCCATAGGCCGGGGATTCGGCACCACCCAGAATCAGCCCGATAATGCAAGCGCGTGTGAATGACGCTTGAACTCCCAGAAGCTATAGCTCTCCGTCTTTGTCTAGGAGCCGACAAACGGAGGGTTACCGACACGGCCCTGACCAGAGCCAACCGACACTCTCGAGCAAATCGCCGATCTAGCCAGGGCGTTCTATCGGACCAGCTCAACCCCACAGGCAGCACCGAGGGCTCGGGCGAGGCGGGCGTCAGCGTAGCTTTTTGCCGATCTCCGTTCCGCCGGCAATAGCCGGCACCAGTGCGGAGGGGTCGACGACGAGCACGCTCGGCTTGGAGCGCTGCCTCTGAGCGGGTGCTGCTCAGTCGGCGGGCGGGGGCGGGGTGGCGGTTTGCAGGTAGTCGGGGGTGGCGTGATGGCGGAGGTAGTCGATGGGGTCGGCGCAGCGGTTGAGGGTGGCCGCAGCGTCGGTGGGAATGGGGCTGGGGCGCAGGGCGGATTTGGCGGTAACGGCCAGAGCGTGGTCGAGGAAGTCAGCGGCGGCGCGGATATGGGTGGCGGTGTTCTGAGCGGTGATCATCTGCTGGAATGAGTCCGACTGCCCCCGATAGGGGGCGAGCCTCCAGTTGGTGCGGGAGCCGTCGCATTCAGCGGTGTCGAGCGTACCCAGCACGCGGTCGACCAAAGGGCCAGAGGGGGTGGGACGGAGCTTTTCGGCCATGGCGTCGATGTTGTGGGTATTATCGAGATACCGGCGAAGGTGGAGCCTTCCCAGCGCAGTCAAGCTCTTCTCGATGCTCATGTGAGCGGACTCGAGCGCGGACAGGCAGGTGTTGTCGCGATCGGCGGAATGCCACTTGCCCGCAGCTGCCTCACCGGGAACGGATTTGAGAATTCGGACCAGTTCAAGATTCTTGCGGTGAGCCCCTTCGAGGTCTCCAAGGGCGAGGCCCCAGTCGTCTCTCGGCATGACAGTCTCCCCGGCGCACAGCGCCGAAGACGGGCAGGGGCGCTCAAAGAGGGTGATGCCGCAAGCGTGCGCTTCTCCGAGAACGGAGGACCGGGCATGGTCCAAGCTCCACTCCCATTCGCCGATGGTGGCGAGGATCACCTCGCACTTGAGCCCGCACGCCGCCTCAGCCGCTTGGCGCAGGGCATATTCCACCGCACCACGATCATCGACGCACGAGCGATGCGGGCTGGAGACGACCACGATGTCGATGTCAGAACCGGGTTTTTGAGCCTGCTTGGCCACCGACCCGAACACCATGACGCGCAAAACCCGCGGATCGTGCCCAGCAATCGCCTCAGCGGTGAGCGCAGCATCGTCAAGCGTCGGCGCTCTGTGCGCCACCAGCGTCGCCATGGGTTCAGGGTAACAACAAGACACCCGCAAGCACAGGGGAAATCAAAGTAATTTCAGTATATATCACATAACAAGCTGTGGCACCCGTTCTTGGGCTCGGAAGTGGGGGATGACGTGGTGGCCGAACTGGCGGATGGTTTCGAGCATCACCTCTTGGGGGATGGTGCCCATCTGGATCATGCACATGATCTCGTCGCAGCCGATGGCCTCTAGCTCACTCACATAGCGGATGGCGTCCTCGTAGTCGCCGTAGGCGTGCTGGATGTTGAACGTGCTGGTGGCATTGGGGCTGAGCGGGATGTTCATCTCGCTGATCTTGGCCTCGACGTTGCCCACCGCCTCGCTTATGGCCGCGGCGGTGTCCTCGTCGGCTGAGCCGGCCCGGGGCGGGGGGGTGCCCAGGTTCCAGTGCATGATGGCCTCGGCGAAGAACCGCTGGCCCCGGGCCCCGATGCGAAACGCCTCTGACCGGTCGTCGAGGATGGTGGTGGGGCACAGCGCCGAGAACCAGTCGTTGGGGTGGTCGCTCACGAACCGCTGCCCGGTGCGGGAGGCGATGGCCTCGTCGTAGGTCTGCTTCATCAGCCGGATCTCATCGGCCCCGGCGAAACCCAGCACCAGCGCCCCGACGCCCAGCTCGGCGGCCAGCCTCACGGTGTCCGCCTTGGTGCAGGCCAGATACAGCGGCGGGTGGGGGTCTTGCACCGGCCGGGGCAGTATCGGATGGGGCGAGATGTCAAGCAGGCCCTCCCACTCGAACTCCTCGTCTCGCCAACAGCGGGAGATGATCCGCAAAGACTCCTCCACCTGGGCGTAGGTGTCCTCGGGCTTGACCCCGAACGCCGACATCTCCTGGAGGGTGGCCCCCCGGCCAGCGCCCACGTCCAGCCGCCCTTCTGACAGCACATCCAGCATGGCGATGCGCTCGGCCGCCCGCAAGGGATGGTTGTAGCCGAACGGCATGCACACCACCCCGTGGCCGATGCGGATGCGCGAGGTGCGGGCCGCTACCCAGGTCAAGAAGATCTCCGGGGCGCTCATGTGGGCGTACCACTTCAGACAGTGGTGCTCCACCGCCCACACTCGGTCGAAGCCCACCTGTTCGGCCAGCACCGCCTGCTCCACGCAATCGCGGATGACCTGCCGCTCGGCCTGCCGGGATGCGTCGGCCATCTGGGCCTCGAAGATCATCGAGAATTTCACGCCGCCATTGAACCACCCCCACCCCGTCGAGCCCGAATGCTGGTCGCCCCACCGCCGGTCGCCGTCTTCCGGTGGGGCCTGACGGGAACCCCCTGGCTACCATCGGTGCGGCATGGATTTCGACGAGACCCCCCAGGAAGCCGCCTTCCGGGCCGAGTGCGTGGAATGGCTGGACGCCAACCT
Source organism: bacterium (assembly GCA_026709815.1). Taxonomy (GTDB): domain Bacteria; phylum Actinomycetota; class Acidimicrobiia; order Acidimicrobiales; family Bin134; genus Poriferisocius. The sequence goes on from JAPOSH010000115.1 coordinate 7,400, forward strand.
CCCACCCGACGGCGGCGGTGCCCGCGACCAGACGGCCATGACCATCTCGGACCCCGAGGTCGAGAACGCCTACGTGGCCCGGTGCAAATCCTGGCAGCGCGCCAAGTACGACGGCGGCTGGGGGTCGATCACCTGGCCGGTCGAGTTCGGAGGCAAGGGTCTGAGCGGCATCCACGACGGCATCTTCAAAGAGGAGGAGGCCAAGCGGGTGGCGGCCACCGGGGTGTTCGCGGTGGGCATCGGCATGGCCGGGCCCACCATCATCGCCCACGGCACCGACACCCAAAAAGAGCGGTATCTGCCCGCCCTGCTGAAGGGCGACGAGGTGTGGTGCCAGCTGTTCTCCGAGCCGGTTGCCGGGTCGGATCTGGGCGGACTGCGAACCACGGCGGTGCGAGACGGCGACGAGTGGGTGGTGAACGGCCAGAAGGTGTGGACCTCCGGCGCCCAGTACAGCGACTGGGGCATCCTGTTGACCCGCACCGACCCCGACCAGCCCAAGCACAGGGGCATCACCTACTTCTTGGTGGACATGGCCACCCCGGGCATCGAGGTGCGCCCGCTGGTGCAGATCACCGGGGCGGCCCACTTCAACGAGGTCTTCTTATCGGATGTACGGGTTCCCCACGAGAACATCCTGGGCGAGGTCAACGCCGGGTGGGGGCCGATCATGACCACCCTGGCCAACGAGCGGGCCTTGATCGGCGGGTCGAACACCCGGACCGGCTTCCAGGAGCTGGCGGAGCTGGCCCGCCAGACCGGCACCGACCGGGATCCGGTGATGCGCCAGGAGCTGGCCAAGGCCTACACCCGCATGGAGATCATGAAGTACCAGGGGTACCGGGTGCGGACCGCCGCCAGCCGGGGCGTGCAGCCCGGCCCGGAGAGCTCCACCATGAAGCTGGGCGTATCACTGCACTTCGGGGAGCTGGGCGATTTGGTGATGGCCATGAACGGTGCCGCCGGAATGCTCCACGGCGACAGCGCCCGCGACGAGGGGCGCTGGCAGTACGAGTTCCTGGGCCAGTGGGCGTCGCGCATCGGCGGCGGCACCGACGACATCCAGCGCAACACCATCGGCGAGAAGGTGCTGGGCCTGCCCCCCGACATCCGGGTGGACAAAGGCATCCCCTTCCGGGACATCCCCAGCTAGGGCGAGCCAGGCCCAGCCAGGGCGAAGGGCTCAGCCCGCGCCGTACACCGGCGCCGGCTCGGGCGATCCGGCAATGGAGGCGCGCACCGCGTCGCCCACCTCAGCAGCCGCGAACTTGCGCCCCACGTCCACCACGTGGCCGTGCTGCCAGCCGTCGCACACGTTGAGCGCCCCGCCGGCGATCTCGAACACCCGGCCGGTCACGTCGCAGGCGTCCGAACCCAGCCATACCACCAGCGGCGAGGCGTTGGCCGGGTCTTTCTCGTCCCAGCCCTCGGGCGCCTCCTCGGTGTACATGATCCCGGCGGTCATGCGGGTGCGGGCGTCGGGGGCGATGGCGTTCACCGTCACCCCGTAGCGACCCCACTCGGCGGCCTGCTGGATGGTGAGCGCGGCCACCCCGGCCTTGGCCGCGGCGTAGTTGCCCTGGCCGATCGAGCCCAGAAGCCCGGCGCCCGAACTGGTGTTGATGAGCCGGCCCCGTACCTGCTCCCCCGCTTTGGACCGGTCGCGCCAGTGGGCCGCCGCGTGGCGGGCGGGGGCGAAATGGCCCTTGAGGTGGACCCGCATGATGGCGTCCCACTCCGATTCGCTCATATTGGCCAGCATCCGGTCGCGCAAGAACCCGGCGTTGCACACCAGCGTGTCGAGGCGGCCCCACTTCTCGACGGCCTGGGCGATCATGGCCTCGGCCTGGCCCCAGTCGGCCACATCGGCGGCGTTGGCCTCGGCCGCGCCCCCGGTGGCCCGGATCTCCGCCACCACCTCCTGAGCGGGCGCCGACGCCCCGCCCGAGCCGTCGCGCTCCACTCCGAGGTCGTTCACCAGCACTCGGGCCCCTTCGGCGGCGAACTCCAAGGCGTGGGCCCGGCCCAGCCCCCGGGCCGCCCCGGTGACCACCACCACCCGGCCCTCCGCCACGCCGGCCGTCACTACAGCTCCGGGTTCAGCTCAGACGACACCATCCACATGGCGTAATACTGGGCGGCGCCGCCGTAGGCGTGGCCGATGGAGATCTTGGCCCCCGGCACCTGGTATTCGCCCGCGGTGCCCCGCACCTGGTTGGCGGCCTCAAGACACCGGATCATGCCCGAAGCCCCGATGGGGTTGGACGACAAAACGCCCCCCGACATGTTCACCGGGAACGATCCTCCCAACTCGGTGTGGCCAGCGTCGGTCATCTTCCACCCCTCGCCCTCCTCGGCGATGAGATGGCCCTCTAGCCACATAGGCTCGTACCACGAGAACGGCACGTACAGCTCGGCGCAGTCGATCTGCTCCCGGGGATTGGTGATGCCCGCCTTGCGGTACAGGGCCTCGGAGCACTCCACACCGGCCTGGGGTCGCACCGTGTCGCGCCCGGGGAACTGGCCGAACTCGGTGCGCTTGGCGTGCGAGATGACCCACGCCGGCGGGCGGCCCGACTTCTTGGCGATGTCGTCGTTGCCCAGCACCATGGCCGCGGCCCCGTCCGACGACGGGCACGACTCCAAGAAGTGCAGCGGATCCCACAGCATGGGCGACTCCCGCACCTTCTCAACGGAGATGTCGGGCAGGTGCAGGTGGGCGAAGGGGTTCTTGAGGGCGTTGAGCCGGTCTTTAACCGCCACCATCCAGCCGATGTGCTCGGGCGCTTTCGAGCGGGCGATGTAGTTGCGGATCCACGGGGCGAACGTGCCGCCCGCTCCCTGCCCGCCGCTCTTGCCGCCCGACAGCGCCCAGGTGGCGTTGCCCTCCGACTGCTTCTCGTAGGCGATGGTCAAAACGGTGTCGTACATGCCCGACTCCACCAGGTTGACGGCCGAGATGGCGGTGGACGCCCCCACCGACCCGGCGGTGTGAACCCGGTGGATGGGCTTGCCGACCGCGCCCAGCGCGTCGCACAGGCTGAGCAGCGGCATCATCACCCCTTCGAGGGCGTCGGGGGCCTTGCCGAGGACGATGGCGTCGATGTCGTCGAAACCGGCCCCGGCGTCCTCCAAGGCCCCGAGGGCGGCCTCTCGCACCAGGCCGTCCAAGGTCACGTCGTCGCGGCGGCGCCGGTACTTGGTTTGGCCGATGCCCAGCACCGCACACGGTCGAGGGGCCATCAGATCGTCCTCCCCGATTCAGGGCTGCTCGATTCACCACAGCGCATCAGCTGTCTCCTTCCAACACGCAGAGCAGGTTCTGTTGCAACGCCGGCCCGCTCGAGGCGTGGGCCACGCCCCGGCCACCGTCGCCGTTGGCGATGGCCCGGGCCAGCTCGATCACCCGGGTGAGCCCCACCGCCATGAACGGGCTGCCGGTGAGCGGCCCGCCCGACGGGTTCACCGAGGTGGCCTCGTCGAGCCCGAGGGCCTCGCGCAGGATGATCTCCTCGGGGCTGTAGGTCACGGTCAGCTCGGCGACGTCCACCGGCCCGTGGTGGAGGCCCACCCGCTCGGCTGCGAGGCGCACCGACGGCGAATCGGTGAGGTCCCGCAGCGTGGGGTGATGCGACTCGATGCGGTGGTCGATGGCCCGGATCCACACCGGGTTGTCGCACAGCTCCCGGGCCTTGTCGGCCCGGGCGATGATCATGGCCCCGGCCCCGTCGCTGGTGGGCGGGCAGTCGTGGCGGCGCAGCGGCTGCTGCAGGTAGGGCTCGGCCAGCAGGTCGCCCACTAACAGGTCGCCGCTGAGCTGGGCATAGGGGTTGGCCTTGGCATTGGCGTGGCTGCGGGCCACCACCTCGGCGAAGTCCCGCTCGGTGGCCTTGCCCGCGGCGATGAGGGCCTGGGCCTGGAACCCGGCCTGGGTCCGGGGGTCGAGGCCGATGGGGGCGTGTACATAGGGGTCGGTCTGAAGGGAGAAGCCCTCCCGGTAGCTGCCGGGCGAGCACTTGCCCGAACCCGACACTAAAACGGTGTCGATGTCGCCCGACTGGAGCCGCACAAAGCCCTCGAACAGGGCCCAGGCGCCGTCCATCTCCACATGGCTCTCGTACACCGGCGGCCACGCCCCCACCGCGTCGATGTTCATCACGAAGGCGAACGGCAACCCCGACAAGTAGTCGCAGCTGCCTGCGATGGTGAAGTCGATGTCGTGGCGGTCCATCCCCGTCTGCTCGATCACCGAGTTGACGCACGGCATGATCATGGCCGGCTCGCTGTCGTTGAAGCAGGCATAGGAGGGGGTTTGTGCGAACGCGACGATGGCCACGTCCTCAGGGGGCTGCATCGGCTGCGTCATGGGCGCTCCTCGGCGTGGCGGGCGGGACGGATGCCGTCGGCTCTGGCGGGGCTTACCACGAGTGCTCCTTGAGCTCCTCGGCGGGCACGTCGGGCTCGCCGGTGGGCTCGAACCGGGCGTACACCGTCTCGGGGACATTGCCGTAGCGGTTGTCGATGTCGGCCACCGACCGGTCCTCGGGGTCGCGCCAGACGCAGCGCATCCTCATCCCCACCCGCATCTCGTCCACCGTCATGTCGCGGATGTCGATGCCGATCACCGGCTGGTCGGTGCCGTCGAACAGGATCGAGCACCGCACATAGGGCTCGGTCTCGGTCTGGCCGTAGTACTGCACCGGATTCAGCTCGGTGAAGGCCACCACAGTGCCTGCGTCGGACACCTCCACTTCGTCGGATTCGTCCAGCAGCACCCGCGACATGTTGTCGTAGCCCCGACCGGGCACGTACACCTTGCCGGTGACCGGGCTGCGCTGGCCGATGATCTTGCCGTCCAACAGCCCTTGGGCGAATCGGGCCCGGTGGGGATACAGCGGCTCGTTGACGCGCAAGCTGATGAGGTGCTCGGTGATGGTCACCGGCTCCTCGCCCGGCTCGATCACCTGCTCGACGGCGTCGGCTTCGGGCACGAAATACACATCGGCAATCGATCCGTGGCGCTCGGCCCGGAACTGCGCTCGCACCCTCATGCCAGTGCTCATGGCCCCGGCATCGCCGCCGGTGTCCACTGCGTGGACCAGGGCGGTTTCGGCCCCGTCGAGCTTGATGAACGCGAAGCCGAAGGGCCGGTCGAAGGGGTGCTTGGCCGAGGGTTCGGCCACCCACGTCCAGTTCACCACCTCCCCGCCGGGGCCCACCTCCACCAGATCGGGCTCAAGCGTGGCGGCGGTGTCCGGGTCGAACTCCATGGGCGGGCAAAGCACCCGCGAGCCGCAGCGCTGCCCGAGGATGCGGCCGTCGCGCAACCCGGTCAGAAACGGGCCGATGACCGGCCCGGTGGTGCGGGTGTAGGGGTACTCGAGGGTGTAATCGACGTCATGCAGCGCAGGCACGGCGGCAAGTTCACCACACCCCCGCCGATCCCCACAAACAAACCGCCCCGCGCCGCGGGGGCGGTCAAGCGAGTACGTATAGCCATTGGTAAGATATACATATGCCGAATCGGACGATCTACCTTCCCGCTGACCTCGACGAGGTCAGCCGCCGAGTGGGGCTCAATCTTTCCCGGCTCACCCAACAGGCGATCCGAGACTTTGTTGCGAAGCACCACGAATCGGCCCTCGAAGCCCGCATCGATGCCATCTCGGCCCGATCTCAGGAGCTGGGAATCGATTGGCCCAAGAACTATCTGGACGATCAGCGGTCTGAAGCCCCAGAGCGATGACCATCGTTGTCGACGCGAACATCGCCATCGCTGTGCTCGACCCCAAACATCAGTTCCATCGAGCCGCGCTGCGACGCTGCCTAGAGGCTGGGGAGGTCGCCATCTTGAACATCACCCACGCGGAAGCGCTGATCTATCCGAGTCGCATGCAGAAGCTCGATGAGGCAACCGCGGTGCTTGATCAGCTTGGGTTCTATGTAGAAGCTCTCGACAACGGCGTCGCCGAACGGGCCAGAGAGCTGCGAGCCGAATACGGCAACCGGGACTTCCCGATGGTGGACGCTGCGGTCGTGGCTTTGAGCATTGAACGAGGCTGGCCCGCAGTGACATGCGACACCAAATGGCCCAAGATCAAAGAGGCAGAGATTGAGATTTTGACCGATCTCTAGCGGTGAGGGCTCGCTTAGAGCCGCAGCAGGCGGGTGGCGTTGGCGTCGAGGGTGTCGGCGTCGGGCTCGAACGCCATACGATGCTGGGGCAGCACGCGTTCTGTCCCAGGGAGACCACCATGAGCGACATCATCGTCGAGCGACACGACCGCATCGTGTGGCTGAGGCTGAACCGGCCCGAGCGGATGAACTCCTACGACCGCAGCACCATCGACGAGATCGTCGCCGCCTTCCGGGAGCATGTCGACGCCGGCGTGGTAGTGATCACCGGGCAGGGCCGGGCGTTCTGCGCCGGGGGGTACCTGGCCAATCTGGCGGAGGCCGACTTCTACGAGCTGCGGACGATGTTCTACGGCTCCCTGGAGCTGTTCGACGCCATCCGCAACGCCCCCATGCCGGTGATCGCGGCGGTGAACGGCCCCGCCTTCGGCGGCGGCAACGAGCTGGTGGTGGCCTGCGACTTCGCCATCGCCGCGGCGTCGGCCGAACTGGGCCAGACCGGGGTGAAGGTGGGCAGCGCTCCGGTGCTGGGCGGCACCAACCTTTTGGCCATGACCGTGGGCGAGAAGCGGGCCAAAGAGGTGGCCATGCTGTGCCGCAAGTACACCGCCCAACAGGCCTGCGACATGGGCTGGATCAACGCGGTGGTTCCCGACGAGGAGCTGGAGGCTGAGGTGGTGGCGTGGTGCGAGGAGCTTTTGGCCATGAGCCCCCGCTACCTGGAGGCGGCCAAGATCAGCTCCAACGTGTACTGGAATCAGCTGCGCGACAACATGGCCTCGGGGCTGGGGATGCTGGCGCAGGCCATCGGGTCGCCCGACATGATCGAGGGCGCCACCGCCTTCATGGAGAAGCGCCGGCCCCAGTTCCCCCCCAGAACCGCCCGATGAGCGCGGGCGCCCCCAAACAGACCCCAGCAGCGCAGACCCCGGCCAAACAAACCGAGGTGCTGGCCTCGGCCCGGGGCCGGGTGATGTGCATGGACTCGGCCTACGACGTGGACGCCGCCAACCGGGGCCGGGATGTGTGCGTCAACTCCTCGTACTGCGGTGTGCTGCCCGCCCGGTTCATCGCCGAGCACCGGCCCCGGGCCGCCATCGGCATGGACTGCGGTGTGGGGCCGGAGGGCTCGGCCATCGCCGGGCTGTGGTACTTGGAGGCGCTGGGAATCCCCGCCGCCACCGCCGACGTGATGACCGCCCATCTGGGCGACGGCGTCCACCTCTACCGCACCGGAGTGGTCCGCTTCGCCAACCGGTTGGCCCTAGATTGCGGGGTGGCCGCGGGCTTGCCGGTGCGGGGGGCGGCGGCGGTGCTGCTGGAGAACGACCCGCCACTGGCCGCGGCGGCGGAGATCACCAACCGCACGGTGATGGAGACCGCCCCCGACGGTCGCAGCGTGGTGGCCGCCGACTCCATCGCCTTCGGCACCTCGGAAGACACCGGCCGCAACGTGCTGGTGACCGCGGGCCACACTGGCCGCTCCGCCGTGCCCTACCTGCGCCGCTGCCGCCCGCTGGGCTTCATCTGCTCCGACGGCGGGCGGGGCATGGACGACTCCGGCATAGCCGGGCTCTACATGGTGGAGGCCGACGGCCTCGCCGGTGCCACCGTGGACGCCCGCCGAGCTCGCATGGGCAACGGCCTCTCCCACTATCACGACGGCATCATCTCTGCCGCCAACGCCGCGGCCGCGGCCGCAGGCGTAGATATAGGCATGCCTTGCCCCCAAGCCGCCCACCTGCTGCTACACCGATAAGGAATTCACACTCTATTCAACCCATGCGTCGCTAAACGTAGAGCGCTCCATTCTCGGACTTTTCGATAGCGTGGAGAATTCATCAACTATCAGCCAGACAACAGGACTTTGCGGGCTGCGCTCAGATGGTTCAAGCACTTTCGCATCGATAACCCCATTGAAGTAGTGGAACGCAACCTGAGAGACCTCAGCAGGTGCAAGTCCTGCAGCGAAAGGCACTACTAAGTACTCTGTTTGTTCGACATAGGCGTTATCGGGGGTGAATAGAATGACTGGATTTTCGCCTTCCCATTTCACGCACTGCCGATCTTCGCCGACAACGGGCAGAACAACGGTCAAACAGTATTCATCATCACGAGCCTCGTTGCTGCTGTTGAATTGAGTCAATTCGAACCGAAACTCTTCTCCTTGAAACTCAATGACAGATGTTTGCTTTTCAGAAGAACTACAGGAGCCGAGGCACAAGACAATGACTCCCGCCGCAAGAGCAATAACAGCCAGCCGCCCGCAAGCTGCTGATGCTCCCGAAAGGGTTGTGCCGGCGACTCGGGTTGGGTTCGACAAGGCCGTCATGGTATCAGCGACGAGCTAGTGAGCAGGGGGCGGGCCAGGGGCCGCCGGTAAGTGTCACACCGGCGTGCGATGCTGAGGGACCACATCCAAACCCCGAGCGAGGAGATGCCATGGTGCTGAAGAAATTGCAGAGGCTGTTGAGCGGCGATCCGGCTGAGGCGGCTGACAAGTCGTCGAAGCGAGCCCACCGCAAGGCGCTGGAGCGTCAGCGGGAGTGCGCGGAGCTGGCCGATGAGATCGAATCATTGCGCTCCTATGAGGACTTGGTCGACGAGATGGGCCCGGATTGCCCCATCATCACTAAGCGCGGCGAGGAGGTGTTCATGATCTGCAACGGCGCCATGCTCACCGAGACCAGGCGCGGCGCCAAGACGAACTACGGCGGGCGGTCGCACGGGCTGTCGGTGCGCGTGGCCAAAGGCGTGTACTACCGGCCCAGCGTGCATCGCGGGCGGGTCGAGCAGGCGCCCGAGGAGACCAGCGTGATCGACGGCAAGGACGGCGAGGGCGTGTTCGTAGTCACCAACCAGCGCGGCGTGTACCGCGGCAACCTGCACACCCGGGAGTTCCGCTGGGACAAGCTGGTGTCGGTCTCCCCGGAGCAGATCGGCAAGTCATACGTGCTGATGATGCCGGTGGAGAACCGCCAGCGGGTCTCCGGCATCTTCGTGGGCACATCATCGATGGCAGACTTGGTGATGCGCCGCATCATGTTCGGCATCGCCCTGCAACAGGAGCGGGGCGACGAGTTCATCGAGCGGCTCGAAGCCGAGCTGGCCGATCTTCAAGACGATCGGCCCGATGTGCCCGAGCTGTTGCCCCCGACCCTGCCGCCGCCTCCGTCGGCGCCGCCGCCTCCACCCGCCTAGCGCTTGCTGTCGCAAGCTGCGCCGGACGGCGGCTCAACCGCCGACGGCCAGCCAGGTAACGAGGTGGACGTCGTCGGAGGTGATCTCAGGTAGCGGGGCGGGAGGGACGTAGGGCTCGAGGCCAAGATCGCGGATGACTTCGAGGATCTTCTCGGCCTGGACAGCAGGATCGTCGGTGCTGGCCACGGCCACCTGGAAGGTGCGAATGGTGCGCTCGGAGTAGGGGGCGTTGATGGTGTCGATGGCGCGGTCGATGTCGTCTTGGACGAGGCCAGGGGGTGGGTGCTGGCGGATGATCTCGGCGGCGCGGCGCAGCCGGGGGGCCAGCTTGGGCTGGAGGTTGGCCGGGTCGGCCATGGCGTTCCATCGGTCCACGATGTGGACGCGGGCGGTCTCCCAGGCGGTGAAGGCGCCGGTGACGTCGGCCTCATCGAGACGACGGGGGGTGCTGAAGCCCGCCGGGGGGCGGGCGGTGTCGAGGCAGGCCAGGGTTTCGTCCCCGACGGGCTCGCCGCCCGCATCGCCGGTTGGCACAAAGCGGAATAACGGTTTGGGATGGTCGCCTATTCGGGCGCAGAACACATAGCCGGCCTGCCCGTCGGGCGCGGCCATGCCGGAGCCGGCGCCCCAGGGCAGCGACTTGATCCGCTCGGCGAGGTCGGCGTCTTCCAGGGCTTGGCGCAGCTCCTGGCGAAACTGCTCGCCCGACAGCGCGCCGCGGGCAGTGCCGCCCCGCTCGAATAGCTCGGGGCTCTCGCGCCGGAGGCGCTCGATCTCCTCCCGGGTCTCGGCGAAGTTGACCTCGGCCCGCGCCGCCTGCTCGGGCAGCACCTCGCCCACCCCGATGCTGGCCGCCGCTTGGGCGATCTTGAGGTGCAAGCGCTTTTCGAGGCCCAGCAGATCGTCGAGGCGGTCGTCGGGGAACACGCAGCGCAGGAACACCTCGGAGTGGTGAGAGCCGATCCGGTCGATGCGACCGTGGCGCTGCACCAGCCGCATGGGGTTCCAGGGCAGGTCGTAGTTGACGATGTGGCGGGCCTGCTGGAGGTTGACCCCTTCGGCCAAAACGTCGGTGGTCACCACGATGTCGTAGCGGTCGTCGGCGGCATCAGCCGGGGCGTCGGTGGTGAGGGGGGCGAACCCCCACAGCACCCGCTCCTTGCTCTCGGCGCCGGTGGCGCCGGACAACGAGGCGATACGCCCCCGATAAGGGGCCAGGCGCTCGTCGGCTTGGGCGGCTTGCACCAGATGCTCGTACACCCAGTCGACGGTGTCGGCGTAGTAGCTGAAGACGAGCACCTTGCGGCGATTGCGGGCATCGTCGTCGCCGATGCCCTCGGCGGCGGCTTCGGCGGCGATGGCGGCCAGCTCGTCCACCAGCGCAGCCAGGTTGGGATCGTGGCGGCGGGTCAAGGTGCGGGCCTCGGCGGCGAACGATCTCAGCAGGCCCCGGTCGCGGTCGGCGTGCTCCCGCAGGCGCCCCACGTCGTATCGGGCGGCGTCGTCGCCGACCCCGACGATGCCGTCCAAAAAGGCGTCGAGCTGCTTGTCGTCGGCTTCGTCGGAGTCGGTGGCGATCCAGTCGGCCAGGGCCTCGCCGGCCACCACCCGGCCGTTGCCGAGCAGCGACAAGAAGGCGTCGTGGCTTCTGGCCATGCGCTCGCAGGTCTCGGCGAAGGCGTGGGGCGACGACTCGAACCGCTTGAGCAGGCCCGAGCGCAACAGGCCGGCGAGCTGTATCTCGTAGGTGTCGGCCTGGCGGTCGAGGCGATACTGCGACGGGCAGTAGCGGGCCAGGCTGAGCGCGCCGGAGTCTTCGGCGCCAGCGTCGGGGTCGAGGGCTCGGGCGAAGCGGTCGAAGAACCCGGGCATCGCCGCGTCGAGGCTGTAGCTCACCTTGCGGACCCTGGGCGTGGGGAACACGATCTGCTGATCCTGTCCGCCCACCTTGATGGTGTCATTGGGATAGAAGCGCTTGACGAAGGCCCGGGTGCGCCGCACCGCCACCGCGTCGAGCACGTCGAACAGGTGCTCGGGGGTCAGGTCGTCGGGGCCTTTGGCCATGGCGGCGGCGAAGTGGTCGCGCAGCGAGCGAATGCCGACGTCGGCGAAGGCGGCGTCGTTGCGCAGGAAGTAGCCCAGCAGGTGGTAGAGGTCCCACAGGCTGTTGTTCACCGGGGTGGCGGTGAGCATCACCAGCTTCTTGGGCGGCGACCCGCCCAGCAGTTGCCGCAGCGCTTGGGCCCGCTGGGTGCTGGGGTTGCGCAGGTTGTGGGCCTCGTCGATCACCACCATGGCGTAGTCGTTGATCGCCGCTTTCAGCTTGACGGCGTCGGTGTGCTCAGGGTTCAGCCGCCCATCGGCCATGAGCTCTTCGTACGACACCAGCTCCACCGGCAACAGGTGCTCGGAGATGAACGCCCGCCACGGCCCGTCGCGCAGCGTGGCCGGGGTTATCACCAGCACTCGCTGGCGGCGTTCCAGCGCCGCCTCCCGGATCAGCTCTCCGGCCAGGAAGGTCTTGCCCAAGCCGACCTCGTCGGCGATAACCACGCCGTTGTGCTCCTTCAGGATGCGCCGGGCTCGCCACAGCCCGTCGGACTGGAACGAGGTGAGATGGATCTGGGGCGCACCCTCGTCGGCGGCCTCGGCCTCCAACTCTTCGCCGTAGAGCTCCCACAGCATCCGCAGGTACACGAGTTGAGGGGCGTGGGGCTCGAAGCGGGCCTCGAACAGGGCGGCCAGGTCGTAGGGGGCGGCCTCGTCCCACAGCTCGTCGAACCAGTCCCGCACCTGGCCCACCACATGGGGCGAGTAGTTGCCCAGGTTCAGCTCCAAGTTGGCGGCCAGCCCGGCATAGGTGAAGTTGGACGACCCGGCCACCACCCCGTGCGAGCGATCCCCCACCAGAAAGGCCTTGCCGTGCAAGAACCGCCCCTCCAGACGGCGCACCTGCACCCGGCCCGAGCGCAGCCACTCCAGCAGGCGCCGAGCGGCGGCATCGGCCTCGAACGTGAAGCCCAGGTGATCGCGCTCGGCCAGCAGGTTCTGCTCGTGGCCCTCCAACGCCCGGCGCAACCGGGTGCGGGCCGCCCGCTGGGGATTGGCCGACTCCGAGCCCAACGCCCGCCGCCGGCTCTCCGGCTGAGCAGGCTCGGCCCCCAACAGCAGCCGCACCCCGGTGGCCTGATCCAGCGAATCGGCCAGAAGCGAGTAGCCGCCCACGTTAAAATAGGCGGTGGCGATGTCCACGCCCGCCCCGCCCACGAACCCGGTCGCGGCGTGGGAGATGAACCCGCAGAGCGCCTCCGCCACCGTCTGCCCGTCCCGGTTGAGCGCCAGCTCCGGCTTCTCAAACCCGGTCATGAGGCCACCTCAAGAGATTTTGATGGAAAAATACTGAAATAAAATAAAAGGGTTGACTTGCGAGCACTCGTATGCAACCGTGTGGCCATGTCGGAAACAAGCCCCCCTACCAGCAACGACCCAGCCCTCTTTCGACAGGCCCTTGACGGTGCCACAGATTTCGTCGACTTTCTGAACAGGCTGCTCAAACTCGGGTACAGGGATACACAGCTAATGGAAATCTTCATGGCTGAGCGCCACGGCGATGGATGGGTACCAGAACACACACACCCTGATTGATGGCTACTACTACCAAGGTTGTTCTCGACTCTCGATACAAGTGGAGAGAAGTAGCGGGTATTCACTCTAGGAGCCTTTGGAAGTGGGTGAGGACGGCGGCGTGGCGTTCGGCGTAGTCGACTGTTTCGCTGAAGGTTTCGTAGATCACGGCCAAATCGTCTTCGTCGAGGCCGTAGAGGTGAGCGACGCAGGCATCGAGTTCGCAAACGAGATCGTGCTTGACCACCTCGTCGTTCGCCGACCCCACCGGCACCCCCACCTCAGCCGCCCAATCAGCAAAGCGCTCATCAGTTGCCGCCAACCGCCCAGCAATCTCCACCACCCGGTCGCGAACAGGGTGGCCCTCACCGGGGTCGGGGATGGGGAAGCTATTGAGAATGTGGAAATTCAAGTTGAGTTCGACAACCCGGCGGGCATACCAATCCAAGACCATCGACGACAGCACCCCGAGTAGGAATGCCTGATCTGATTCACCGCCCTTGGGCCAAAGTAAGTAGGGCCCCTTATTCGTGATCACTAGCTCACCGGGCAGCAGAGCTGCAACCACTGTGCGAGTATTCGTACTGTTGGTTATATCGCGAAAAGCAATACGCGGGTTGAGGCAAGGCAGGGTTTCAGGGTCTTCAATGTGTTCGACAGTGAATTCTGAAAATGGCGACTTGGATGTCCGGTGCTGGCGCTGCCGCTTATCTTGGAGATGATGGGTAATGGCCTCAGCGTCGACCGAGGCGTAATAGACCCCGGTGTCGGGGTTCCATAGGTCAAACGATGCGCCTTTGTATACCAGCCAGCGACCGTTTTCACCGTTCACGGCTGCTCTGCCCTCGTCGAGGATGAGTTGGCCCTTGTTGGCCGTGGCGTGGAGTTCTGCGAACGGGCGGACTCTCCACCGTCGAGGACGAAGAGTCGTTTGTCGTTGGTGGCGTCGAGTTCCCGGTGCGGGCGGACTTTCCACCATCGAGGATGAACCTGTGCTTGTCGATCGTTGCGTTGAGATCGCCTTGCAGCGGTCTGGCCCTCCAAGTCCGATAAAATGGTCGGTCGGTCGGTCGGTCGGTCGGTCGGTCGGTCGGTCGGTCGGTCGGTCGGCTCCGCGTCGAGGCGAGGGTGTTGCTTCATCTTGCGCCAGACGCGAAATGCCGCCCTATTGGGCAGTTCGGGGAAAGAAGCCGTGGCCGACCATGTGGTGAATTCGGTGACTGGTACTAGTTCGGGCTTGCCATCTACTAGCTCGCAGAAGTTGGCCAGAGAGCTGGCCGGGCCGGGGTAGATCGCTACATAGGGTTCGTCAGGGTCGCCCTCAAAGCCACCCCCGGGGCTCGGTTCGGCGATTGAGCTTGCAGCCGGCGACAAGGGCGACGGAGTAGCGGCCGTCAACCCCGTCGAAGGCCCACTGCTTGGTGTTGAGGCAGGTGACGACGGAAAGCACCGGGTGACTGCCACCAACGCCACCGTGTAGGAGTTGTGAACCCCCTCGAACACCCAGCCCTTGTGATTGATAACCGTCGCCATCGACATCTGCCGTAGTAGACTTGCTGTCTGATGCTGTCTGATGCTGTCTGATGCTGTCTGATGCTGTCTGATGCTGTCTGATGCTGTCTGATGCTGTCTGATGCTGTCTGATGCTGTCTGATGCTTCAGGGCTTCGGTGCGCCAGCGAGCCATTCCGTCGGCATTGGCCGCGGTTCGCGGCAGTACCATTCCGATTCTTCCGCCTTCTCTGCACAGGTTCAGGTTTGCCCACGCGAACGCTTGGTAATAGTCCGTCCGCCCTGAGCCCAGCCCGGGAAAGGCTCTACGCAGCAGCTTCCGCATGTCGTCGGCCAGTTCCAGCTCAGCTTGGAACTGATCCTCTAGGTCTGGTCTGGTCTGGCGAAACCTGGTGATCTGAGCGTTCATGCGGTTGATAGGCAGACCGCGGATTCCAGGCAGGTGCATTCCCCACCAGGCGTGCTCCTGGACCACCACCTGCTCCCATGGGGGATTGCCAACGAGGCAGTCGAAACCAGGGCGGTCTCGCAAGAAAACCTCGGGGAACGCTGCGGGGAAGTGGACGGGCTGGAAGGCGCTGACGGTGCCGACGACTGCCTCGGCCTGTGACCTCAATAAAAAGGACGCTTCGTCGAACCTCTCGGGAAGCGCCCCCCTGCCCGCCCGGTGAGCGACTATCAGATCAAAAAGCGCTCTGGCTCCGGCCACATCCTCTCGAGCCTGTAAGTGCGCTTCACGGGCCTCGTCGATCTCTCGCTTAGTGGCGTCTGAGGTCCGTCCGAGCCTGGCCAACGCCGACCAGGAGCGGTCGAGCATCGCCGATACCTGCTCGTGAAACATGCTCGGTTTGTGGGATGCGCCCTGCGGGTCGAAAGCCGCCGCCGCCTCATCAAGAGTGCCCACCCCGGTGAGGCTGTCGCCGCAGACCAGGTTGTGGTCTAAGAAGCTGAGGGGCAGGCCGGCCACGAAGGTGTGGACCCAGATGGCGAGGCGGGCCAGCTCGACGGCGACGCGGTTCTTGTCCACGCCGTAGATGCAATGGCGGGCCACCTGGCGGCGCAGCAGCGAGCTGGACTCGATCTCCACCCCATCGGCCAACTCTCCCAGCGCACCCAGGGCCGCGGCGCGCAGGCGGTTCAGCTCGGCGGTCACCGCCGGCACCGGGTGCAACGCCAGCCATCCCGACAGGCGGGCCTCGATGCGGTCGACCGCGGCTACCAGGAAATGGGCCGAGCCCATGGCGATGTCGGCACAGCGGAAGTCGAAGAACGCCTCGGCCAGCGCGGCGTCGTCGCCCGCCTCCCGCAGCTCATCCAGCCGGGCGATGTGATCGTCGAGCGCCGGCTCCAGCGCGTTGCTGAGCAAGTGCTCCACCGCGAACGGCTTGGTGAAATAAGAGCCGGTGGCCTTGCGCACCCCGGAGCGGTTGTGGAAATACACCGAGCCCGCCTCCACCTCCACCGCATCGCCCTCAGCGGCGGGCACATACTGCTCTTTGCCCTTGACCGCCTTGACGGCCAGGTCGTCTTGGGCCACCGACAGCTTCGACTCCAAAAGGCCCTCATAGATGGTGCCGAACTCCCGCACCGACAGCGACCGGAAGTCCACCGGCCCCACCCCTTCGGGCCCCTCGTCCACCAGCACCGCCGACAGGGCGGGGCCGAACTCGGCATTGGTGAGCTCGATTTCGGCGATGGCCGCCCCCGACGGGCTCACCTGGGCATCGGCGGAGAACAGGCCGCCGTTGTAGGCAGGCACCCCCCAATCGGCGTTGCCGTGGTTCACCGCATCCCAGAGCTGGTTCACGTCGCCCCATAAGTCGGTGGCCCGTCCGTCGTAGCCGGCCCGGCCCTCGCGGCGGTTATCGGCCAGCCGTCGGGCGATGCGCGACAGGGAGTGGTCGGCGTAGCGGCCGTTGGTGCGATACGGCAGCAGATCCTTGTCCTCGGCGTAGGCCACGAACAGCACCCGGAACAGCACCACCATGACCTGCTCATAGGCCGCGGCCAGCTCGCCCTCGCTCAGTTCACCGCCAGGCTGGGAACCCCCCGCAATATATCTATCTATGGCATCTCTGGCGGGCCGAGCAGCGCCGAGGCGGGCGGCCACCGCCCGGGCCAAAGCCGGCACCGTCTGGTGGTACACCCGCTCGCGCAGCCGCACCGCCAATTCGGCCACGAAGTCCCCCGACCGCTCCAGGATCTGGCTGAGCATGCCGCCATCGGCCAGAGCCTCAGCGGAGAACAGCAAGTGGAGGTAGCCGGCCAACTCGGTCGGGACCAGCGACAGGTTCAGCTCCACGAAGGTCTCAGCCCGGCCTTTGCGGCCCACACCGGTGTCGGGGCGGGCGGCGTAGAGGCGGATCTCCGAGGCTCGGGTGAGCAGCACCCACTCCACCCGATGCTGGTCGGCCAACGCCAGCGCCCGAGACACCGGCGAGGCGCTGTCGAACCGGCTCGACGGCGCCTCGAACGGCTCGTCCTCGTCGCAGAACACGGCCACGGCGTGGTTGCGTCCCCCGATGGTGAGCATCGAGGCGTTGGAAGCCAGCGATTGGATCTGAAAGCCCAGCCCCTCCACCAAACGGCGGCCCCGGCGGCCCAAAAGCGGCAGGGCCCGGCGCGTGGCTTCGGGCCAGTCGCTCCGCTCGGGCACGCCGGCCCGGAGCTCCTGGGTGGCCAGCAGGCCCACATTGCGGAGTCCGGGAAAGGGGGACTCCAACTCCGGCAAGGCCGCCAGCAAAAAGCGGGTGGCAGCATGGTGGCTGGGCTCGCTCAGGGCCACCTCGGCCAGGCGCTCGGCCTGCGACACCTCGATGCCGTGATGCACCACCGGCGGCTCGCCCACCGGACCGCACAGCGACACCCGCTGACCCTCGGCGGTGGGATAGAACGCCGCCAGCAGCACCGGGCTGGCCCGGCCCGCCCGCCGCTTCGACCACGCCTCGCGCAGGTGGGCGGCTCGGGGCTGGGCCGCAGCCCGAACCAGGGCCACCTCCAAGCCGTTGGGCGCCCCCTGGACGAACACCCCCGCCGGGATCAGCAACGATGGAAACCCCGCCGGCGCCGACCAGGCGATGGGATCCCGGTCTAGGAGAAAGTCGTCCATATGCCAGCCCTTGCTGCTCCCCCGCCGCGGCGCGGCAGAGCCGAGGGTACCCAGGCTATGTCGAATACCTACGATGCAGTTAACTAGAGATAATTAGCCGGTGCCGTGGGGCGCAGGGGCGTTGGCTAGGGTGATGGATCGGTGAACGCTGATCTGCTCCTGCGAACAGCAACCCGATGATCGCCCTGGCAGCAGCCGACCGGCTGGCGCAGTCGTCCGACAACTCGATCATCGACGAGTCCCTGACCGTGTCCGACTGGGTGCAGGCCGGGATCATCGTGGCGGCCACGGTGGTGGTGGCGGTGCTGGCGGCCCGCCTGGTGCGAAGGGTGCTGGTGCATGTGGTGGGGCCGGGCTTCGCCGCGATCGTGACCGCCCGGCTGGTGGGCTACCTCCTTTTTTTGGTCGGGCTGTTCTACGCCCTCACCAGCCTGGGAGTGCGGGTGGGGCCGCTGATCGGCGCCATCGGGCTGGGCGGTTTGGTGCTGGCGCTGGCCTTGCAGAAGCTGGTGGAGAACTTCTTCTCCGGGCTGATCCTCCAAGCTCGCCGGCCCTTCAGGGTGGGCGACACGGTGCGGCTGGGCGACCACCTCGGCATCGCCACCGACATCGACTCCCGCACCACCGTGCTGCGCGGCCTCGACGGGGCCGTGATCCGGGTGCCCAACAGCGAGGTGGCCGCTGGGCCGATCGTCAACCTCACCAGCGAGCCCCTGCGGCGCAGCGAGCTGGAGGTGGGCGTGGCCTACGACACCAACCTGCAAGCCGCCCAAGACTGCCTGATCGAAGCGCTCGGGCGGGTGGAGCGGGTGAGCGCCGAGCCGCCGGCGCAGGCGCTGTTGACCCGCTTCGGGTCGTCCAGCATCGACTTCACGCTGTACTACTGGCACGAGAGCAGCGTGCCGGCGGAGCTGGCCGCCCGCCACGACGTGATCTTGTCGGTCCACCAGGGCTTTGCCGCCGCGGGCATCACCATCGCCTTCCCGCAGGTGGTGGTGTGGCCGGGCCACGAGGAGGACGCACAGCCCTACCAGGGCCGCTCCGGCCCCATCGCCGCAGCCCCGGCACCGGGCCCCCGGTCCGGCACACCGCCCGCCCTGGTTCGCCAGCTATCCCGGTGGCGAGTCCGACCCGGCCTCTGGCGCCGCCTCAAACCAGGCGACGAGCCCCGCCCCAGCCGCCGATGATGTTGGTGGTCACCGACCTGGACCGAACGTTCTGGGGGCTGGACTGCATTGCGCCGGCCGCCCATCTGAGGGCACTGGCCGAGCTGGAGGCATCGGGGCATGTGGTGCTAGCGGCAACCGGGCGAAGGCCGCGCAATATCGCCCGGCTGCTCGACGTGAACCAGATGGAACTGCCCTCGGTCGCCCTCGACGGATCGATCGGGATGGACTTTCACACCGGGGAGCGCTTCCACCGCATCGCGTTCGACCCCGCCGCCCTGCAGGAGCTGCTGGACATCCTCGACACCCACCGCATCCGGCCCTGCCTCTACATCGACGACCGGGGCGAGCCCGGCGGCGACGTGGTGCTGCCCGAGAACCCCTCCAGCGAGCCCAGCCACTTGGAGTTCCTCGACGAAGACGTGAACCACGGCCTCAGCCCCGACGATGTGCAGTCCGACGTGCTGGAGCTGGTGTTGACCGGCCTGCCCTCAAGCCTCGCCCACGAGGCGGCAGCAGCGGTTCATTCACAGCTTCTGGGCATCGCTCGGGTCGACGAACCCGACCCGCTCTACGGAGGAAGCAGGCTCACCGTGTCGCCCCCCGGGGTGTCCAAGGTGTCCGGCGTCGAGGCCTTCTGCCGCTGGAGGGGGCGCAACATCGACTTCGCCGCCGTCGGCGACGGCGTGAACGATCTCGAACTGCTCGAAGCGGCCTCCATCAGCATCGCCGTGGCCGGCAGCTACGCCAGCCTCACCGCCAAAACCGACCACACCATCGGCCCCCCCGAGCAATCCGGCTGGGCCACCGTCCCCCAACTCGTGGGCTGAGCCAGACTTCTCGCTCACCGCACCATGCCGAAGCACCCTTGCCTGGTCTTTGACGAAGCGGGCGACGGCCATCAGGCTCACTTTGTCGGACACCTTGTAGGCCAGAACGCCGGCGGTCACGCCGACCACCAGCGCCAGCCCAGCAGAGGCGCCGGCCGAGCCCGCCACTGCAATGGCAGCCATGCTGGCGCCGGAGGTGGCCGCGCCCTTGAAGCCGCCATCGATCAGCTCCGCGAACTCCTCGGCGCTGCTGGCCTTGTTGTAGGCCCGGGCCATGGCCACCACCGAGACCACCATCAACAAAGGGTTGACGCTGGCGGCAGCCGAGGTACCGATGGCCGAGGCCAGCCGAGCGAATTCCTCAGTGTCGTCGTCGTTCCACCGGTAGATCACCGCCACCACGCCGATGGCGCCCCCCAGCAGATCGGCGGCGTCGTAGGTGTTCAGCTCATAGAACCAGGCCTTGGGAATATTGAACTTCGACTCCAATGCCGCCGCCACCGAATCGAAGGTGGGCTTGTCCCAGTTGGCCAGCGGCAGGCCTCGAGGGGTGGACGCATCTCGCAGCAGCGCCTTGATCGTTCCCAGCGCCTCCTTCACCACCGCGTCGTCGGGCGACACGCCCTTCGTGGCCCGAAACGCCCCGGCGATGGTGTGGCCCCCGTCGAACAGCCGGTGATAACTGCCGCCCAGGCCAGAGCGCAGCGCCGGGTCGAGGTAGTTGGCGTCCATCGCCTTGTCGTAAACCGTCGGCGCCCCCTTCACCGCCGCCGCCACCAGCCGGTTGAGATCGCCAGACAAATCGCTCGCCGTCAGCGCCTGCGCCGCCGCCGCCACCCGCGCGGCACGCTGCTTCGCCCCATCAACCGCGGCCCGGCTCCCAACCCGAACCCTCCAAGCCGTCACCATCCCGATCCCAGCCGCGTTCGCCAACCCCCGCCGACCGCCCGCAGCCATCGCACTCTTGACGTTCGTGGCCTTCGACTTCCAGCGACCCTCCGCAGCACGCCCCGCCGAATCTCCACCCCCCGGCCCCGCCACAGCCGCAAACCGTATCCGGCAAAGCTCAAAACAATCAAGAGACCGTGCCTCGCCGTAGCGGGGCGACCGCGTCACTTGTCGCGTCGGGCGCTGAGAAATGACTCGAGGTCGCCCCATGCATCGGGAGCATCCAAAGGCACCGAGCGATAAGCCTCATATTGGCGGTTGATCTCTTCGCTGCGACGCTGGCGGCACAGCGCAGCCAGCGCCTCATCCATGAGACGGGCATCCCGCACTCCAGGCATCGACTCTCGGGCCGAGGCAAGCAGCCGACCGTCCACCGTAGTACTTATCCTCCGTCGATTCACGCCGCAAAAGTAGCACGGCTTTCTACCCGAGCAAACAGACCTTTGTGCGTCGGGCATCGGGGACGGGTATTGGATCGGCAAGTGCGGGGTGGGGCTGCGGAAGCAGGCGGTGGCACACTGCTAGCGGATCATTTCTGCGAGAGCGTCGATGTGGTGGCGCCATTCGTCGGGGGAGAGGGCTAGGGGCACGAGCAGCACGTGTTCGAGACCGGCATCGATGTAGGGGGCCAGGGTCTCGGCGACGTGATCGAGGCTGCCGATCACCATTTCACGGTCGCCGTAGCCGTCGCCCACCACCGACCAGCGGCCGGCGCCGTCCAACGGATCGCCCAACCGCAGCTCCATGTGGATGGAGATGGTGGTTTCCCCGGGCGGGCGACCGAGCCGGTTCTGCTCGGCCCGCAGCACCGCGAGGCGCTCGGCGAACACCTCGGGCGGGGCCCAGGTGCCCATCCAGCCGTCGCAGCGGGCGGCTCGGCGCAGCGCGCCCGGCGACGAGCCCCCAACCCAGATGGGGATCGGCGCTGCGGGCTGGGGATTGATCCGCACACCGGTGAAGCTGAAGTGCTCGCTTCGATACTCAGTCGCCCCCGACCAGGCCGCCCGCCACCCGCCCAAGTAGTCGTCCAAGCGCTGAGCCCGGCGCACCATGGCCACGCCGCAGGCCTCGAACTCCGGCGCCAGCCATCCGGCGCCCACGCCGAGAATGGTGCGGCCCGGCGCCAGCCAGTCGAGGGTGGCCCACTGCTTGGCGAACTGCATGGGGTTCCGATAGGCGGGGATCAGCACCGACGTGCCCAACCCCACCCGCTGGGTGTGAGCCGCCACCGCCGACAGCAACGGCACCGGCTCGGGGAAGAACGACGGCATCCCCGCCAAATCCACCGGAACGGCCACGTGGTCGGCAGTCCACACGTCGTCGAAGCCCGCGGCCTCGGCCTGGCAGGCAATCTCCACCAGCAGCTCCGGCGAGGCGGACCGCCCGAGCTGGGGCAGGTGGACGCCCCACCTCACGGCACCAGTCTCCACAGGGCCGGACTCCACCACGCTGGCGCCGCCGTGGCGATGATGCCCAGATCCATTAGCCCTAGTACCGATACCGGGGCCAGGGCGGGTGGATTGAGTACTCCACCACCCCGTAACCCCGCTCGCCGGTTTCCAGCACCTCGAAGTCGAAGAACGGCTCGTGGCAATCCAGCCTGACCTCGGCGTCGTTCTCATCGCGCATGAGCCCGTTGCGGGTGTGGGCGTGCTTGCGGCCGGTGCGCACCGTGAGCACCTCGCCGCCGGTGGTCTCGAAAGTCATGTCGAAGGCCATGGCGGTGCGCTGATCCTCCTCCAAGCGGGGCACGCAGGCAGCCGAGGCCAAGGCCCGGGTGCCGTCGGCATCGCCGATCCAACCCCCCACCGGGGGCGCGCCGCCGGGCAGCGGCTGCGTCGGGCTCATCCACCCGAACGAGTTCAAGTGCCGATCGGGCAGCTGCACCGAGGGCCAGAAATGGCCCCACGACTCGGCCTGGGTGCGACGGTGCCGCACATCCCAGGGGCCGGGCCGCTCGAACCGATGGGTCCAGGAGTGGTCTCGATGCGACCAGCTCTCCACCGCCCGTCGCTCCCCGGCCCGAGGGCCGCCCCTGGTCTCCAACTGGCCCCGGCAAACCAGAGCCTGCTCGTAGTGCCCGCCATAGCCCTCATAGGCCCCCAGCGGGTTGCCCCCGAAGCAGTCGTTGTAGTCGAACACGCCGAAGCGGTCCTCGAACAGCAGATCGAATCCGAAGCGGGGGGCGTCGAGCTGCCAGCGATAGCGGGAGAACGGCGCCTCCACCGAGTACGACAGCCGGCCGTCGCCCAAAGCCGAGAACGCCAATTCGGCGCCGAGCGGCTGCCGGGAGGCCCATTGCACCGCTACCCCGTCGATCACATAGAACGCGCTGGCCCGCACATAGCCGTGCGACAGGCTGGCGTGGATGTGGTTGATGCCGTACACGTCGGCCTCCCGGTCGCACACCGAGAACCAGAAGTTGTCGCTCCACAGGGCGTCACTGCCCGGCGGCGGCGCATGCAGGTACTCATCGGAGTTGCTGAGCGGCATCAGCCACTGACAATAGGCTTTGGTCTCTCGGCGCGGGGAAACAAGCCCGAAGCAGAATCTCGCCCGTCAGGATCTCAGCCGCCCCCATCGCCGCTTGCCGCGTGCCCGCTAAGAATCGCTTTGCGCGAACTCCCCTGTGAACCGAACCCGGCCGTCGCCTTTCTGCACCTCTCCCACCACGGTGGCCCGATGCCCGCCGGTTCGCAGCAGGTCGATGGCCTTGGTGGCGTCTTTGTCCCTCACGGCCACGATCATGCCCAGGCCGAGGTTGAACACCTTGGCCATCTCCTCGTCGGCCACATTGCCGATGCGCTGCAATTCGGCGAATACCGGGGGCAGATCCCACCTGCTGCGGTCGACCACGGTATCGACTGTGCCAGGCAGCACCCGCGCCAGATTGCCGACGATGCCTCCGCCGGTCACATGGGCGATGGCCGCGGCCTCCACCTTGGACAGCATGTGCCTCACTGCGGGGGCGTAGATCACCGACGGCAAAAGCAGCTCGTCGGCCACCGAGTGGGCGCTTCCCTCCCAGGCGGGATCGTCCAACCCCCGCTCGGCCACCTCGAAATACAGCCGGCGGGCCAGGGAGTAGCCGTTGCTGCGCAAACCGGGCGAAGGCAGGCCGATGAGCGCGTCGCCGGGGCGCACTTTGGCCCCGGTGATGAGCCGAGACCGCTCCACCACCCCCACCGCGAACCCGACCAACTCGAAAGCCCCGTCGGGCTCATCGCCCGATCCCGGGCCGGGATGCTCGGCCATCTCCCCGCCGATGAGCGCGCACCCGGCCTGCCGGCACCCCTCCGCCACCCCGACCACCAGCTGCTCAATGCGCTCGGGATCGAGCTTGCCCGCCGATATGTAGTCCAGCATGAACAGCGGCTCGGCGCCCTGGCACACCAGATCGTCCACGCACATGGCCACCAAGTCGATGCCGATGGTGCTGAGACGCCCGGACGCGGCGGCCACATACGCCTTGGTTCCCACCCCGTCGGTGGCCGACACCAGCACCGGCCGCTTGTAGCCGTGGCGGCTGAAATCGAACAGCCCGCCGAATCCGCCGATGTCGCCGATGGCCTCGGGCCGAAACGTGGAGCGCACCTGATCTTTGATGCGCTGCACCGCTTGTTCGCCGGCGGCGATGTCCACGCCCGCCGATTCATAGGTCTCACCCATCTGTCTCACCCATCGGCTGTGCCCGTCGCCGCTCGCCCACCAGGCATTGCTGCCTCAGCCATCGCCGATGCCCCCGATCATGGCCGCCTCACCCATTGCCGGTGGCCCAGAGCGATGGCGCGGGCTCGTCTTGGGTGCGGGCGACGGGCGGGGCGCTTTGCCGACGGGCAGCCGAATCCGACAGCGCCACGGGCACCGCCACCGGATAGTCCCCGGTGAGGCAGGCATTGCAGAAACCGGCCCCCACCGCCCCGGTGGCCGCGGTCAACCCCTCCATGTCGATGAACGCCAGCGTGTCGGCCCCCACGTAATCGCACATCTCGGCCACGCTCAGGTGGGCGGCCAAAAGCTCGGTGCGGTCGCCGGTGTCCATGCCGAAGTAGCAGGGCCAGCGGTAGGGCGGCGAGCTGATGCGGAGGTGGACGGCGGCGGCGCCCGCTTCGCGCAGCATGGCCACCAGCGCCCTGGTGGTGGTGCCACGCACGATGGAGTCGTCCACCACCACCAAGCGGTTGCCCTCGATGTTGTCGCGCAGGGGGTTGAGCTTCATGCGCACCCCCATCGACCTCATCTCCTGGCTGGGGGCGATGAACGTCCGCCCGATGTAGCGGTTCTTCACCAGTCCCTGGCCGTAGGGAATGCCGCTGGCCCGGGAGAAGCCCTCGGCCGCGGGCAGCCCCGATTCGGGCACTCCCATGACCAAGTCGGCCTCCACCGGGGACTGCTCGGCCAGCTGTTCGCCCATGCGCACCCGGGCGTGGTGGACGCTCTGGCCGTAGATCACCGAGTCGGGGCGCGAGAAGTACACGAACTCGAAGATGCACAGGCGGGGGTCCACCCGCTCCTCGGGAAACGGCCGCACCGAGCGCACGCCCTCGCCGTCGATCACCACCATCTCCCCCGGGGCCAGCTCGCGCAGAAAGTGGGCCCCCACGATGTCCAGCGCAGGGGTCTCCGAGGCCAACACCCACCCCCGGTCCAACCGGCCCAAGCACAGGGGGCGGAATCCGTTGGGATCCCGCACCCCGATCACCCGCTCCTCGTCGGCCAGCACCAGCGAGAACGCCCCCTCCAACCGGGGCAGCACCCTCTCAAGCGCCCGCTCCAGCGCCTGCCCCCGGGTCTGATCCGATGAGCACATCGCCGATATCTCCATGGCCAGCAGCTCGCCGATCAGATCGCTGTCCGACCCGACCATGCCGGGCAGTATCGAGGTCTCCCGCGCCAGCGACGCCGCATTGGTGAGATTCCCGTTGTGGCCGAGCACGAACTGGCACTCCGCGGTGCTGCGGTAGACGGGCTGGGCGTTGCGCCACGAGCTCGAGCCCGCGGTGGAATACCGGGTGTGTCCGATGCCCAAGCGCCCCTGGAGGATGGCCAGGGTGCGGTCGTCGAACACCGTGGCCACCAGGCCCATGTCCTTGACCACGGTGATGTTGTGCCCGTCGCTCACCGCGATGCCCGCCGACTCCTGGCCCCGGTGCTGCAACGCGTACAGGGCCAGATAGCTCAGATGGGCGACGTGATCATGAGGGGCGTAGATGCCGACAACCCCGCAGGCCTCCCGGGGGGAGCCGTCCATGGGATCAACCACCGCCCTAGTCTGACATGGCCGAACGCCACCGGTCCGCCACCGCCGACATGTCCAAGTCCACCAGCCCCTTGATGGAGAAGCGGTGGCCGGTGGCCAAACCGATTCGGGTGACTGTCACCCCCGTTGCCGCGGCGGCCGCCTCCACCTCGAGCAGGTGCTCGGGGCTCACCGCCGCCACTGCCCGAGAGGGGGCTTCGCCGAACAGCTCGGCGTGGTTGCGGACTCGGGCCCCCCGAAAGCCCACCCCGGACGCCGCGGCCATCTCGGCCAAGGCCACGCCCAAACCCCCGCTGGACACGTCGTGGACCGCGGACAGGCGATCGTCGGCCACCAGCCCGGCCACGAGGCCCGCAACCCGGCGGTGCTTCTCGTAGTCCAGCGGCGGCAGCCGCCCCCGCTTGTGCCCGGCCGCGGCCGCAGCCCACAGCGAGCCCGACAGCTCGGCGCTCCCCTCGCCCAGTACCACCACCCGGTCGCCCTCGCGCCAGGCCAGGCCGGGTGGGATGCGGGCTAGGGCGTCGATCACCCCGAGCAGGCCGACCACCGGGGTGGGGTCGATGTTGTGGCCGTCGGATTCGTTGTAGAGGCTCACGTTGCCGCCCACAACGGGGATGCCGAAGGCGGCGCAGGCCTCGGCCATGCCGTCCACCGCCTCAGAAAGCTGCCACATCACCTCGGGATGCTCGGGATTGCCGAAGTTCAAGCAGTTGACCATCGCCAGCGGCCGAGCGCCGACGCAGGCCAGGTTGAGCACCGCCTCGGCCACGGTCATGGCGGTGCCGGCCCGGGGGTCCACCGCGCACCACCGGTGGTTGCCGTCGGTGGTGAGCGCCAATCCCCGTCCGGTGTCGGCGCCGGTTGCGGGGTGTTTGAGCCGTAGCACGGTGGCGTCGCCGCCGGGGCCGACCACCGTGTTGCAGAACAGCATGTGGTCGTACTGGCGGTATATCCACGAGGGGTTGCTCAACAAACCCAGCAAGTCGGCGCCCGCGTCGACAGGTGGCGCCAGCAGGTCGGCGGTGTCGGCTTTCGCGGCCTCCCAGTCGCTCGGCGGGCGCCGGGGCCGGTCGTAGAGGGGCGCCTCCTCGTGCAGAGAGGCCGCCGGAACCTCGCCCAGCACTGGGCCGGCCATGTCGTGGAGCACTCTCAGCTGCCCGCCCCGAGTGACCCGCCCGACGACCGCGGCCTGCACGTCCCAGCGATCGCAGATGGCCAGCACATCGTCCAGCCGGTCGGGGGACACGATGGCCAGCATCCGCTCCTGCGACTCGCTGGTGAGCACCTCGAAGGGGGCCATCGCCGGCTCTCGCCGGGGGACGGCGCTCACGTCCACGTCCATGCCGACCCCGCCCCGGGAGGCGGTCTCGCTGGTGGCGCAGGCGAGCCCGGCGCCCCCGAGATCCTGGATGCCCACCACCAGACCGGCATCCAGCAGCGCCAAGCACGCCTCAATGAGGCGCTTCTCCTCGAACGGATCGCCCACCTGCACGCTGGGCCGCTTCTCGGCCTCCTGGCGCTCGCCGTCGAAGGACGCCGAGGCCAGCACGCTGACCCCGCCGATGCCATCGCGCCCGGTGGACGCCCCCAGCAACACCGCGAGGTTGCCCTCACCGCTGGCCCGGCCCAGCACCAGCCGCTCAACCGGCATCAACCCGAGGCAGAGCACGTTCACCAGTGGATTGCCGGCATAGGTCTCATCAAACACCGCCTCCCCCCCAACCGTGGGAACCCCGACCGCGTTGCCATAGCCCGAGATGCCCGACACCACCCCTTCGGCAATCCAGCGGCTGCGGCGGTCGTCGGGACGACCGAACCGCAATGAATCCATCACCGCTATCGGACGGGCGCCCATAGTGAAGATATCCCGCAGAATGCCGCCCACGCCGGTGGCCGCACCCTGGTAGGGCTCGATAGCCGAGGGATGATTATGACTCTCGATTCGGATGGCGGCGGCAATGCCATCGCCCACATCCACCACCCCGGCATTTTCCCCTGGGCCGACCAAAACCCATGGCGCTTCTGTGGGAAGTCTGCGCAAGTGAACCTTGGAGGACTTATACGAGCAGTGCTCCGACCACATCACGGCATACATCGCCAATTCGAGATGGTTGGGAGGTCGGTCCAAAATGCGCTCAATGG
>JAPOSH010000015.1 GCA_026709815.1 bacterium
ACGATCCGTGGTCGGCTGGGTGAACGAGGCGACGCGGTGACCGGCGAGCTGGCCGAGTTCATCGCCGCCCAAAGGACCGGTCGCAGCGTGCCCCACTCTGTGTCGTGTCGGGCGCTGGAAGTGGCGCCCTCGACGTTCTACAAGCACCTCGACCGGCCGCCCGCTCAGATGCAGGTCCGCCGCCGGGCCGCGGACGCCGAGGTGAAAAGGGCGTTCGTCAAGTCCGGGAGGACCTATGGGTCGCCCAGGGTCAGAGCCCAGATGCGCCGCGAGGGGATCATGGCGTCGAAGAAGACGGTGGAGGCGTCGATGGCCCGCCAGGGCCTGTGCGCCCGCCCCAAAAACAAGAAGAGCCTGACCAGCCAGAACCCCGCCGCCGCAGCCCCGTCAGACCTTCTAAGGCGAGACTTCGGCGCCAAGTCGGTCAACCAGAAATGGTGCGGCGACTTTTCAAAACCTCACAGGGCCCGGTGTTCCTCGCCACGGTGCTGGATCTGTGGTCTAGGCGCATTGTCGGCTTCGCCACCTCCGACGCCTATCCGACCGCTCCGACCGCGGAGCTGGCCAAAGCCGCGATCAACACCGCAGTGGCCACAAGAGGCGGCAACATCAAAGGCGCGATCTTCCACTCCGACAAGGGCTCTCAATACACCGCCGCAGCGTTCGCCGCCGCCTGCGACCGCCTGGGCATCGCCCGATCCACCGGCAGGACAGGCAACGCCTTGGACAACGCCCCCGCCGAGTCGTTCTTCTCCACATTGCAGCACGAGCTCATCGACCACAGAACCTGGAAAACCAAAACCCGAGCCCGACAAGAAATATCGGTGTGGGTCCACACCCGGTACAACCGCCAACGCCTCCACTCCGCCATCGGCATGACCCCACCCACAGAACACGAACACACCCTCACCCCCAACCCTCATAACCAACCTCTCCACGATTAGGGGGGAAGCTCAGCCCGACCACCATGCGTTCGGTGGCGGCGAGCACCCGAGTGTAAAGTATTACTTATGGAACAATCAGTAAGAAAGCGGATGCCGGGACGAACTACCATCACGTCCAAGCACCAAGTGACCATTCCTGCTGAGGCGTTCGCCGCCGCGGGTCTCGTTGCCGGCGACTCGCTGTCTGGCCGCGCCCTGGGGCCGGGCCGAGTTCTGTTTGAGCGCGTCCGCGACCCCCTGGCAGAGACTGCGGGAATCTTTGACGGCATCTACCCTGACCGCGCCGTGGACGAACTCCGCAATGAGTGGCACTGACTCATCCGGCCTAGTCGTCGTAGACACCGGCATCGTCATCGGCCACCTTGACCGGGCCAACCCACACCACCCCTCAGCAACACAGGCGCTGTCAGAAGCAGTCTCAGCAGCGCAACGCCTGATGCTCCCGGTGACAGCATTCGCCGAGTGCCTCGTCTACCCCGCCCAGGCAAGCGACGACGCGGCCAGACGATTCGAGGCGGCGCTGGCGACCATACCTATCGGAATCTTCGATGCCAACGCGGCCACAGCGCGCCGCGCCGCCCTCCTGCGGGCCAGTCACCGGTCGGTGAAACTGCCCGACGCCTTCGTTATCGCCACAGCAATAGTCCACCGCGCCGACGTTCTTCTGACAACCGATCGAGGCTGGCCGAGCGCACTCACTCAACAACTCCCTTTTAAGACCCAGACCGTCTGACCCGAGCCCACTCGTCCCTGCTCGGAGCCGATGCCGCAGGCAGAACGCCAAAAGTGGGCGAAAGCGCAACCCCCGCCACCGGCGGATCCAGGGTTAATCGTTGGTGGGGAAGCCCAAGTTGACTGAACTGATGGCGGGGTCGGGCCAACGGAAGGCCCAGGCGGTTCATGCCGAGCGAATCCCAATAATGATATACTTTCGGGATGCAGACAAAGCAGATACCGCTGCGCTTGTCCGAAGCCCTGCTCGCCGACCTAGACGCTCTCGTGGCAGACGGCGCATACCGGTCCCGGGCCGCAGCCATCCGAGCCGGCATCCAGGCAATCCTGCACAAAGAGCGGCAGCGCCAAATAGACCGGGAGATCATCGATGGCTACGCCCGTCACCCGCAGACCGAGGCAGAAAAGCAGACCGCGCTCGCTTCGATGCGCCAGGCAATCGAAGAGGAACCCTGGTGAGCACCCATGGCCGCGGCGAAATCTGGTGGGGGGAAATCGAAGACCTCGGCCGGCGGCCGTTCCTCATCATGACCAGACCATCGGCCATCCCCGTCCTACACCAGCTAGTTGCCGCCCCCGTCACCCGCACAATCCGTAACATCCCCACCGAACTGCGAATGGGACCAGACGACGGCATGCCCCAAGATTGCGCCGCTAGCTTCGATAACCTCCGAGTCGTGTCCAAAGCTCTCCTCGTCGAGCGCATCTGCACCCTCGGACCAGACCGACTAGCCCAAGCCTGCACCGCCCTGCGAACCGCCTTGGCCTGCTAGCCGAGACCCGCCTTCACCAAGGTTTTGCAACAACCCCTTGAAACCGGCCTCTACGCCGGGCACAGACTCTCACTCGTTGGTGGGGAAGCCCAGGTTGACTGAGCTGGTGGCGGGGTCGGGCCAGCGGGAGGTGATGACTTTGGGGCGGGTGTAGAAGCGGATCCCCTCGGGGCCGTACATCGTGGTGTCGCCGAACAAAGAGTCCTTCCACCCGCCGAAGGAGTGGTAGCCCACCGGCACGGGAATGGGCACGTTGATGCCCACCATGCCGGCGTCGGCGTCTTCTTGGAACTGGCGGGCTGCGCCGCCGTCTCGGGTGAAGATGGCGGCGCCGTTGCCCCACGGGTTGTCGGCGATGAGCTGCACCGCCTCGCCATAGGTGTCGCACCGCACCACGCTGAGCACCGGGCCGAAGATCTCATCGCGGTAGGCGTCCATGTCGACGGTGACGCGGTCGAGCAGCGACACCCCCAAGAAGAAGCCGTCGCCGTCGAACCGGGCCTGGCGGCCGTCCACCACCACCGTCGCCCCCTGCTCCGCGGCTGAGCCCACATAGCCCGCCACCCGGTCGCGGTGCTCCCGTGTGATGAGCGGGCCCATATCGGAGGCCGGATCGGCGCCGTCGCCGATCACCAGCTTCTCCATGCGGAGCTTGATGGCCTCCACCAGCGGATCGGCCACATCGCCCACCGCGGCCACCACCGAGATGGCCATGCAGCGCTCGCCCGCCGACCCGTAGGCCGCCGACACCGCCGAGTCGGCGGCCAGGTCGATGTCGGCGTCGGGCAGCACCACCATGTGGTTCTTGGCCCCGCCCAGGGCCTGCACCCGCTTGCCGTGCGACGTGCCGGTGGCATAGACGTAGCGGGCGATGGGGGTGGAGCCCACGAAGCTGGCCGCGGCCACGTCGGGGTGCTCCAGCAGCCGGTCCACGGCCGCCTTGTCGCCGTTCACCACATTGAGCACCCCGGGCAAAAAGCCCGCTTCCTGAAACAGCTCGGCCATGAACATCGGCGCCGACGGGTCGCGCTCTGAGGGCTTGAGCACGAAGGTGTTCCCGCAGGCCACGGCGTTGGGCACCATCCACATCGGGACCATGGCCGGGAAGTTGAACGGCGTGATCCCGGCCACCACCCCGAGCGGGCGGCGCACGGTGTACACATCGATCCCGGTGGACGCCATCTCGTTGTGGCCGCCCTTGAGGTGCTCGGCCAGGCCGCAGGCGAACTCGATGTTGTCGATGGCCCGGGCCACCTCGCCCAGGGCATCGGCGTGGACTTTGCCGTGCTCGGCGGTGAGCCGGCGGGCGATCTCGGCGGCGTTGTCCACCACCAGGTTCCGGAAGGCGAACATCAAGGCGGTTCTTCGAGCCACCGAAACAGCGCTCCACTCTGCGAACGCGGCCTGCGCCGAGGCCACCGCGGCGTCCACCTCTTCGGCCGACGCCTGCGACAGCACGCCCGTCTGCTCGCCGGTGGCCGGGTTGAAAACCGGCGATGTCCGCCCCGAGGCGCCGACAACGCGCCGGCCGTCGATCAGATGATGGATGTCGCGCACTTCTTCCCCTCTCCCGCGGGTCTGGGTTTTTAGATCAGATAGGAGCTGAGCCCGCGGCGCAGGTACTGCCCGTCGCCCGCAGAGCCCAGGTATTGGTTGTGGTCGACGATGACCCGGCCCCTCGACAAAACGGTGTCCACATGGCCGCTGACCTCGATCCCCTCGTAGGCCGAGTGGTCGATGTTCATGTGGTGGTTGTCCACGCTGATGGTCCAGGTGGCCCGGGGGTTGTAGACCACCACGTCGGCATCGGCGCCGGGCTGGATCACGCCCTTGCGGGGATACAGGCCCATCATGCGGGCCGGGGTGGTGGAGCACAGCTCCACCCAGCGGGGCAGGGTGATCTCCCCAGTGGCCACCCCCTGGTAGATCAGGTCCATCCGATGCTCGACGCCGCCGATGCCGTTGGGGATGGCCCGGAAGTCGCCGACGCCCAGCTCCTTCTGCTCTTTCATGCAGAACGGGCAGTGGTCGGTGGACACCACGGCCAAGTCATTGGTGCGCAGCCCCTTCCACAGCTCGTGCTGATGGTGGTCGCAGCGGGGGCGGATGGGGGTGGAGCACACATAGGCGGCGCCGTCCCAGCCCTGGTCGAGGTGCTCCTCGAGGCTGAAGTACAGGTACTGGGGGCAGGTCTCGGCGAACACGTTGGCACCGTTGTCGCGGGCGATGGCCACCTGCTCGAGGGCCTGCTTGGCCGACAGATGCACGATGTAGAGGGGCGCGGCGCCCACCTTGGCCAGCTGGATGGCCCGATGGGTGGCCTCCGACTCGAACTCGGCCCGGCGCACATACCCGTGGTTCACCGGGTCGGTCTCGCCCCGCTCGAAGGCCTGCTCGGCTAGCACGTCGATGGCGATGCCGTTCTCGGCGTGCATCATCAAAAGACCGCCGTTGCCGGCGCACTGCTGCATGGCCCGCAGGATCTGGCCGTCGTCGCTGTAGAACACGCCGGGGTAGGCCATGAACAGCTTGAAGCTGCTCACCCCCTCGTCAACCAGCAGATCCATCTCCTTGAGGGCGGCATCGGTGACGTCGCCGATGATCATGTGGAAGCCGTAATCGATGGCGCACCGGCCCTCGGCCTGCTCCATGTAGCTCTGGGTGGCGAAGTCCACGATGGTGGTGGTGCCGCCCCAGGCCGCAGCCCGCGTGCCGGTCTCGAAGTCGTCGGACGCGACGGTGCCGCCGAACGGCAGCTCCATGTGGGTGTGCACGTCGACCCCGCCGGGAACCACCAGCTTGCCGGTGGCGTCGATCACCCTTTCGGCGCCGCCCTCGGCCGAGATGGCCAGGTCGGACCCGGGTTGCAGCACGGCGGCGATGACCTCCCCGTCGATCAGCACTTCGGCCGGATCAGCCCCCGTCGAGCTCACCACCGTGCCGTTCTTGATGAGCGTTGTCACCGTGTCATACCTCCCTGTCGACCTCCTCGATCGTCTCCAGAATGGCGGCTGCGCCCTCGTCGATCTCGGCTTCGGTCACATCCAGCATGGGGGTGATCCGCAGGACGTTGCCGTAGAGGCCCCCCTTGCCCACCAAAAGCCCCCGCCGTTTGCAGCCCTCGAGCAGATCGGCGGCCCGGGCGGCGTCGGGCTGTATGGCGCCCGGCTCGGTGATCTCGATGGCCTGCATCAGGCCCTTGCCCCGCAGCTCGGCGATCCACGGCGTCTGCTCGGCCGCTGGTCGCAGCGCGTCGGCCAGCCGCCGGCCCATGCGCAGGGCGTTGCCCTGAAGGTCGTTCTCCCGCACGTATCTGAGCGTGGCCAGGCCCGCCGCCGCCGACAAGGGATTGCCGCCGAAGGTGGAGAAGCTCAAGGCCTTGATCGTGTCCATGATCTCGGCCCGGGCCACGATGCCGGCCAGCGTGATCCCGTTGCCCACGCCCTTGGCGAAGGTCAACATGTCGGGCACGATGTCGTGGGCCTGATAGCCCCAGAAGTGCTCGCCGGTGCGCCCCCAGCCGGTTTGCACCTCGTCGGTCACGAACAGGA
>JAPOSH010000061.1 GCA_026709815.1 bacterium
GTCCCGTTAGTGGCTTCTACTCATGGCATGGCAAAGACGACTATCAGGGTTGACACCGAAACGCGTGACCGCCTTGCCTTGATGGGGCGCGAAGCGGGTGCGACTATCGGAGAGACAGTGCGCGAAGCGGCTGAAGCGCTCTGGAGGATGCGTTTCGCGCGCGAGTCGATGCAGCAGCTAGAAGCCCTGCGCCAAGATCCCGGTGCATGGGCCGACTACCTAGCTGAGGCTGAGTCCACCTTCGTGGCTGACGGCGTTGGTTGACGACCTGTGGATGGTCGACTTCGGTAATCCCTATCCGGGGGAGCCAGCATCGTTTCGGCCAGCCATAGAGGTAGGCCCTTCGCCGGTCTTCTCCTTCTGGTCTAGCCCGGAAAATGAGTTCCCATTCGTGCTTGTGGTTCCCCTCACCACCTCTGCCCGCGGGCTCCCGTTCCATATCGAGGTGGAGCCAACTCTCCAGAATGGGCTGGTTGATGTCAGCTACGCCCAGTGTGAACTCATACGCTCGATCTCTCGAGGCAGGCTGGTGCATTGCTTAGGAGCGGTATCCCCTCAAGTGAGCCGTCAGATATCTGCTGTGCTCATGGCTTTCCTAGGCCGTTGACGCAGTCTGTGAGTCCGGCGCTTAGACGGCCTCGCCGGTGATCTCGGCTTTGCGGCGGGTGATGAAGTCTTGCAGCTCGGCGTGGATGGCGTCGTCGATGGGGGGCGGCTGGTAGTCGGCCAAAAGCTCCTTCCAGCGGGTGTTGGCCCGCTGCGCCGCGGTGAGCGAGCCCTCCTCCGACCACTGCTCGTAGCTGTTGTTGTCGGCTAGCTCCGAGCGCCAGAAGGCGGTCTCGAAGTTGGCCAGGGTGTGGGCGTTGCCCAAGAAGTGGTCGCCGTGGGCGTTGGTGCGAAACGCCTCCATGGCCTGGCCGTTGTCGCTCAGGTCCACCCCCCGGGCGTGGACCTCCATGGCGCCGAGCTGGTCGGCGTCGGTGATGAGCTTCTCGTAGCCCAGGGTCAGGCCCCCCTCCAGCCACCCGGCGGCGTGGAGCACGAAGTTCACCCCGGCCTGCACCGTGGGCAACAGGGTATGGGCCGACTCGTAGGCCGCCTGGGCGTCGAGGGCCTTGGAGGCGGTGAGCTGGCCGCCGGAGCGGAACGGCACCCCGCAGCGCCGGGCCAGCGCGGCCATGACGAAGACGGCCTGGGCGGCCTCGGGGGTGCCGAAGGTGGGGGCGCCGGTGGCCATCGACATCGACGAGGCGAACGTGCCGAGCACGACGGGCGAGCCGGGTCGCACCAGCTGCAGGTAGGCCATGCCCGACAGCGCCTCGGCCAGGGCCTGAGCGCAGAGGCCGGCCACCGTCACCGGTGACATGGCCCCGGCCAGGATGAACGGGCTGATGATGCTGGCCTGGTTGGCCCGGGCGTAGGTGGTGGCCGCGCCCAGCATGGTTGCGTCCCAGCGCAGGGGAGAGGAGGCGTTGATCAACGAGGTCATCACCGTGCGGTCGGCCAGGTCGCCGCCGAAGCCGATGCGGGCCAGCTCCACCGAGTCGGCGGCCCGCTGGGCGCTGGTCACCGAGCCCATGAAGGGCTTGTCGCTGTAGCGGAGGTGGGCGTACACCATGTCCAGATGGCGCACTTCCGCCGGCACATCCACCGGCTCGCACACCGTGCCCCCGCTGTGGTGCAGGTGAGGCAGGCGGTAGGCGAGCTTCACCACGTTCTCGAAGTCGGCCAGGGTGGCGTAGCGGCGCCCCCGGTCCAAGTCGGTGACGAACGGCGAGCCGTAGTTGGGGGCGAACACGGTGGTATTGCCCCCGATGCTCACGCTGCGCTCGGGGTTGCGGGCGTGCTGGATGTAGGCGGCCGGGGCGCTGCCGGTCACGATCTGGCGGCACAGCCCTCGGGGGAACCGCACCAGTTCGCCGGCTACGTCGGCCCCGGCCGCCCGCCACAGCTCCAGCGCCTCGGGGTAGTTCTGGAAGGCCACGCCCACCTCGGCCAAGATGGTCTCGGCGTTCTCTTCGATCTGGGCCAGACCGGCCTCGTCGATGATCTCCACCGGCGGCAGCCGCCGCTCCAGCACCGGGGCGGCCACTGCCCGGCTGGCCGCCCGGGCCGCCTGGCGCCCGGCTCGTCCGCCGCCTCGCCTGCCTTGTCGCTGGCTCATCGTTGCTCCTGTATCGCTTGTCGTTTTCGACCTTTTCGCCGTCGATTGGCGGTGGCCTGATCGCCGCCGGATGAAGCCCGCGGGGGCAAATTCACCGCTTGGGCCAGATGGGGGCACGGGGCGGTCTCGTGGGGCA
Organism: bacterium; assembly: GCA_026709815.1. Lineage (GTDB taxonomy): Bacteria > Actinomycetota > Acidimicrobiia > Acidimicrobiales > Bin134 > Poriferisocius. The sequence goes on from JAPOSH010000061.1 coordinate 2,301, forward strand.
GCGACATGGCGGCCACGAACAGCTCTTGGAAGCGGGCCTCGGTGGCGGTTTCGACTTTGATCGCCCCTCGGGCGGCGCGCTCGGCCTCGGCCCGCTGTTCGGCCGAGACCAGCATCCGGGCCGCGCCCGCTCCCGAGGCGTTGCCCACCGGCTTCACGCCGTCCACCGGCCCGTCGGGAACCAGGCCCAGCACCATGGCGTGAACCGGGCTGATGTGGGCGCCGAACGCCCCGGCCAGCCGCACGTCGGCCACAGCGGCGATCCCGGCGCGCTCGCAGAGCAGGTCGATCCCCGCTCGCAGCGCCGCCTTGGCCAATTGCACCGCTCGCACGTCGTTCTGGGTCACCGACAGCGCAAGCGGCTGGTCTTGGAGCACATAGGAGAAGGTCCGCCCCTCGGCGGCGATCCGGGGGCTGTGCTCGGCCAACTCGCCGACGATGACGCCCCGATGATCGATGATTCCGGCCAGGAACATCTCCGCGATCACCTCGATGATGCCCGAGCCGCACAGACCGGACACCTCCAGCGGGCCCAGCGCAGCGTCAAAGCCGGGGTCGTCGGACCACAGGTCGCAGCCGATCACTTTGAACCGGGGTTCCAGCGTGGCGGGGTCGATCCGCACTCGCTCGACCGCCCCGGCGGCGGCCCGCTGCCCGCAGCTGAGCTGGGCCCCCTCGAACGCGGGCCCGGTGGGACTGGAGGCGGCCCACACCTGCCGGCCGTCGCTGAGCACGATCTCGGCGTTGGTGCCCACGTCCACCAGAAGCTGCGGCTGGGGCGACCGATGCGGCCCCTCGGCCAGCATGGCCGCCGCCGCGTCGGCGCCCACGTGGCCGGCGATGCACGGCCCGACATAGAGGGATGCGGCGGGCAGGTCCACGCCGACATCGGCGGCCATGGCCCACACCCCGTCTCGCACCGCCAGGGTGAACGGGGCGGCGCCCAGCGGGGTCGGGTCGATGCCCAGCACCAGGTGATGCATGATCGGGTTTCCCACCACCACGAGATCGCAGACGTCGGCCCGGCTGACGCTCGCGGCCTCGCAGAGCTCGCCGATCAGCTCATCGATGGCGGCCCGCACCGCTCCGGTCAGTTCAGCCGCGCCGCCGGGATGCAACATGGCATACGACACCCGGCTCATCAGGTCTTCGCCGAAACGGATCTGCGGATTCATGCGCCCTGCGGTGGCAGCCACCTCTGCGGTGGCCAAATCCAGCAGATAGCCGGCCACGGTGGTGGAGCCCACGTCCACCGCCACGCCGAAGGCCGCATCGGAGTAGCCCGGGCGCACCGTGAGCACCCGTCGCTCCATCACTTCGGCGGGCCCGGGTCGGTCGGAGCATCGCCTTCGGGTGCGGACCACCGCCGTCACCGAGCCCTTGCCGTCGGCCATTGCGGCCGAGAGCGCAGGCAGCGCCGGTGCGTGTACTTCGACGTCGGGCAGTCCCCATTCGCTCAACAGAGCCCCGGCCAGCCGCTCGGCGTCGGACATGTCGTCGCCCAGCTCGGCGGCGGCTGTTTCCAGATAGTGCAGGGTCACCACAGGATCAATGGCGATCTCGCCCAGGTCGATGGTCTTTCGCACCACCGGGCGGCGGACCTGGCTCTGGGCGGGGACGTCGATCACCGCATCGCCCAGAACGGCAGCCTGACAGCTCAGCCGATGGGAGGCCTCCAGCGGGCGCCGCCCCCGGTAGTCCAGCTCGGTGGGGCCGGGAACCGAAAGGGCGCCGTCGGCGCTGGTCAGCCCCCACTTGGCGAACTGACCGGTGCCGGGGGCCACCTGGCAGCGCCCGCAGAGCCCTCGGCCCCCGCAGACCGAGTCGATGTCCACCCCGGCGGCGCGGGCTGCGTCTAGCACCGTCGAACCGTGGGGGGCACGGGCCGCGATGCCGCTGGGCGTGAACACCACGCGGTGCTCGACGGTCATATCGCAGCCCGGCGGCGTCCTCCTCGACGGCGGGCCGCGCCCTCGCCGGCAGCGGTGGGATCCCGGTTCTCGGCGATCCACGCCATGCAATCCCGGTCGTGGCCGGCCAGCACATCGGCGGCCATGACCGCCTGCTTCACCTCGGCGTGCAGCGGGTTCATGATGGCCGAGGTCATGCCCGCGCCGATGGCCATGGCCAAAAAGGCGCCGGTCACCGCGTGGCGATGGGGCAGCCCGAAGCTCACGTTGCTGGCCCCGCAGGTGGTGTTCACCCGAAGCTCCTCGCGGATGCGCCTCAGCAGGGCGAACACCTGCTGCCCGGCGGTGCCCATGGCCCCGATGGGCATGACCAGGGGATCCACCACCACGTCGGCGCGGGGGATGCCGTGGTCGCAGGCCCGCTCCACGATCTTGCGGGCCATCTCGAAGCGGACGTCGGGATCCTCGCTGATGCCGGTCTCGTCGTTGGAGATGGCCACCACCGCGGCGCTGTGGCGGGCCACAAGGGGCAGCACCCGCTCCATCACCTCTTCCTCCCCGGTGACCGAGTTGATCAGAGGCTTGCCGTCGTAGGCCGCGATGCCCGCCTCGAGGGCCTCGATGATCGACGAGTCGATGGACAACGGCACGTCGGCCACCGACTGCACCAACGTGACGGCCCGGGCCAACAGGGCAGGCTCGTCGGCCAGCGGGATGCCGGCGTTCACGTCCAGCATATGGGCGCCGGCGGCCACCTGGGCCAAGGCATCGGCCTCCACCCGGCTGAAGTCGCCGGCCTTCATCTCCTCGGTCAGCAGCTTGCGCCCGGTGGGGTTGATGCGCTCGCCGATCATCACGAACGGTCGGTCGAAACCGATCACCACTTCTTTGCCGGCCGAGCTGAGCACGGTGTCGGTCACGGTGTCGCCTCCAGCGGGTTCTCGGTCGCGTTCTCAGGATCCCAGCCCCCGGCGGCGACGAAGTCCTTCAGCCGCTCGGGGGGGAACGAGCGCTCGATTTCGGTGGCTGCCCGCAGGACCGCGGCCTCGGGTTCGCCGGGTTCGCCGGGAAGTACTTTGCGGCGCCATTCGCCGATGTACTGCGATGCCCCGGTTTTGCCGGCCGCCATGGCCGCCCGGTCGATGGCCCTTTGGAAGCGGCGGGGGAGGATGCGCTGGATCTTCGAGGATCCCGAGCCTGCGTTCACCTGAGCGGGGATGTCCCGCCAACAGATCACCACCAGGCTGTCGTTGTCCCCCCGCCGCCGACTCACGCGGCCCGCTCCCGGATCTCTAGCCGATCACACGCCATCATGATCAGGCCGCCGCTCTGCGGGCGGCCACCAGCTCCTTGGCCGTCTCCGCGGCCACCGCGGCATCCCGGCAGTAGGCGTCGGCCCCGATGGCCTCGCCGAACTCCTCGTTGAGGGGCGCCCCGCCCACCAGCACGATGTAGTCGTCCCGCAGGTGCCTCTCGACCAGCGTGTCGATGACCACCTTCATGTACGGCATGGTGGTGGTGAGAAGCGCCGACATGCCCAATATGTCGGGTTGGTGCTCGTCGAGGGCGGCGATGAACTCCTCCACGTCGGTGTTGATGCCCAGATCGGTGACCTCGAATCCGGCGCCCTCCAGCATCATGGCCACCAGGTTCTTGCCGATGTCGTGGATGTCGCCTTTGACCGTGCCGATGACCACGCTGCCGATGGGCTCGGCGCCGGTCTCGGCCAGAAGCGGGCGCAG
>JAPOSH010000053.1 GCA_026709815.1 bacterium
GGTGGTCTCCCCGCCGGCGGTCAAAAGCAAGCTGCAAAAGCCCCGAATGTCGTCGTCGCTCATCTGCACGCCGTCGAACTCCTTGGTCACCATGGCGGTGAGCAGATCGTCGCCGGGGTTGGCCCGCCGCTCGGCGATCTTGGGCATGAGGTACTCCCCCATCTCCGCCCGGGCGGCCATGCCCCGGCGGTTCTTCTCCTCGTCGCCGGTAATGTTGGACACGAAGTCCATGATCATCTGGTACCACTCGTAGAACTGGGGCACGTCCTCCATAGGGAGGTCCAGGAGCTGCACGATGACCCCGATCGGGTAGTAGGTGCTGAACCGCTGGCACAGGTCCACCTCGCCGTCGGCTGAGAACTCGGCGATCTGGCTGCGGGCGGCTTTGGTGATGGCCGGCACGATGCTCTGCTCGAGGTGGCTGCCCCGAAAGATCGGGTTGACGATGCCCCGGTACGAGGAGTGCTCTTTGCCCTCCATCTGCAAGATGGTGCGCCCGTGCACCGGCTCGGTCTGCCACTCGTAGTTGCGACTGGAGATCCGGGGATCGCGAAATGCTCCGGCCACATCCTCGTAGCGGCTGATCACGTAAGCCTGGGTGCCTTCGTGCCACATCACGGGATGCTCGTTGCGAAGCACCTCGTAGAGGGGGTAGGGATCAGCGTCGTACTCGGGTGAGAGGATGTCGGGGGCCGCGGTCATGAGCCGTATAGTACGGCGGGCCGCGAGAACCGCAACAACAGCGATCCCGGGGAGAGGCAAGCAGACCCATGAGCAAAGTCACCACGCTGGAGGAGGCCGCGGCGTCGGTTCCCGACGGCGCCACTGTGGCCATCGGCGGGTTGTCGATGAACAGCGCCCCCATGGCGCTGGTGCGCGAGCTGGCGCGCCAGCAGAAGAAGGACCTGGAGCTGGTGGCCATCGTGGCCGGCATGGCGGTGGACTGGCTGGTTGCCGGGGGCTGCGTGCGCCGGGTGCTGTCCGGGCTGGTCAGCTTCGAGGGACTGGGCCTGGCCCCCAACTTCCGGGCGGCGGTGCAGTCGGGGCGGGTGGCCATCGAGGAATACAGCGAGCACCTGCTGATCTGCCGGCTCCAAGCCCAGAGCCACAACCTCCCGTTCATGCCCACCCGGGCCGGCCTGGGCACCGATGTGCTGGGGCTGCACGCCGCCTCGGGCGCAGTGCGCGAGGAGAAGGACGGGCCCACCGGCGAGCACTACGTGGCCTGCACCCGCCTGCCGGTGGACGTGGCCCTGGTCCACGCCCATGAGGCCGACGAGCGGGGCACCACCCGGGTGAACCCCAAGCTGGTGTGGATGGACAACGAGATCGTGAACGCCGCGGCCCGCACGGTGGCCTCGGTGGAGCGGGTGGTGGATACCGAGGCGTTCACCTCTCAGCCGGAGCGCACCACCTATCCCCGGTTCATGATCGACGCGGTGGCCCCGGCCCCCCGAGGTTCCTACCCCTGCTCGTGCTTTCCCGACTACGGCCACGACTCGGGGTTCTTCACGGCCTACTCCCAGGCGGCCCGCGACCCGGAGACGTTCCGCCGGTTCTTCCACGAGCAGGTGGTGGGACCGGACACCTGGGACGACTTCCTGGCCGCCAACGACGTCTCGACGGGAGCACCGGCATGAGCACTCCGGTGCCGGGCTACGACTGCACCATCGATGAGCTGATGGCGGTGACCTTCTCCCGGGCCATGTCCAACGACACCCGGGCGTTCAACGGCGCGGTGTCGTTCATCCCGGTGTGCGGCTACCTCCTGGCCCGGCGCACCCATGCCCCTGAGCTGGTGTGGGCGGCCAGCTCCATCGCCGTCGACGCCGACCCCGAAGAGATCGGCGACTCCACCCTTTCGGACTCCCTGTGGGGCCGAGCATCGATGCTGAGCAACTCCCCCTTCGACTTCTGGAGCTACGCCCAAGGAGCCCGCTACAACACCTTCGCCTTCCGGGGGGCGCAGATGGACGCCTGCGGCAACGTGAACAACACGGTGATCGGCCCCTACGAGTCCCCCAAGGTTCGGCTGCCCGGCGGGGGCGGGATGGCCGACCTCGGAGCCATGATCCCCCGCATCTACCTGTGGTCGTCCACCCACGATCCCCGCACGTTCGTGGAACGACTGGACTTCCGCTCCGGCATGGGCTGGGGCGACGGCGGCGACCACCGGGAGCGCATGGGCATGCCCGGCGGCCCGCGGCTGTGCATCACCAATCTGTGCGTGTTCGACTTCGAGCCTGCGAGCAAGCGGATGCGGTTGGCCTCGCTGCACCCCGGTGTGACCGCCGATCAGGTGCAAGAGGCCACCGGCTTCGAGATAGCCATGCCCGACGGCGACGTTCCCATCACGGCGCGGCCCACCGCAGAGGAACTGCACATTCTGCGCACCGAGGTAGACCCGACCAGCGCCCGGCGCCGGGAGTTCTGAGCGATGCAAGCCGCGGAATCCGTGGCGCTGGTCACTGGCGGGGCCTCCGGGTTGGGCGCTGGCGTGGTGCGCACGCTCGTGAACGAGGGCGGCCGGGCGGTGATCTTGGACTTGCCCTCGTCAGCCGGGGAAGCCCTGGCCGCCGAATTGGGCGACGCAGCGGCCTTCGTGCCCGTCGACGTCACCGACGCCGATGATGTGGAACAGGCCGTGGCCGTTGCGGCTCGAGTTCACGGCCGCGTCGACGTGCTGGTGAGCTGCGCGGGCATCAGCTCGGGCCAGCGGGTGGTCTCCCGCGACGGCGCCCCCAACTCGCTGGAGCATTTTCGCCGTCACATCGAGGTGAACCTGATCGGGCTGTTCGACGTGGCCCGCCATGCGGTGTCGGCTATGACGGCCAACGAGCCCAACGCCGACGGGGAGCGGGGCCTGATCGTGAACATCGCATCCATCGCCGGCTACGAGGGCCAGGTGGGCCAATCGGCCTACGGCTCCTCCAAGGCCGGGGTGATCGGCTTGACCCTTCCCATGGCCCGCGATCTGGCGGTGTGGGGCATACGGGTGATGGCCATCGCGCCGGGCACCATGGACACCCCCATGCTGGCCACCCTCAACGAGGAGTTCATCGCCAAGCTGGTGGAGGACAACGTGTTCCCCCGCCGCCTGGGCGCGCCCGCTGACGTTGGCGCGCTGGTGATCCATTTCATGGAGAACGCGTTCCTCAACGGGGAGATCGTGCGGTTGGACGCGGGGCTGCGCCTCACCGGCAACTAGGCCGACAACGCCGCCGGGCGGGCCGCCGCCCCCAGAGGCCTCGGGAGGCTCACGACAGGCTCACCGGCAGATGCTCCAAGCCTCGGCTCAGCATGGTGGGGACCCACACCTCGGGTTCAGGGCCAAGCGCCAAGTTGGGCAGACGGCGGACGAGCGCCTCCAAGGCGATCGTCCCCTCCAGCCGGGCCACCGACGCCCCCAGGCAGAAGTGCAGCCCGAAGCCGAAGCCGATGTGGTTATTGGGGTCGCGGGCGATGTCGAACCTGTCCGGGTGGTCGAATATCTCAGGATCCCGATTGGCCGCGTGCTGCACCAGATACACCATGTCGCCCGCCGGCAGCGTTTTGCCCCTCATCTCCACCTGCTCGGCTAGCGTGCGGACCTCCATCTTGGACGGCCCGTCGAACCGCAAGATCTCCTCCACCGCCGGCTTGATCGACGAGGGTGCGCTCCGCAACCGCTCAAGCTCCTCAGGATGGTTGAGCAGCACCCGCATGCCGTTGCCGATCAGGTTGGTGGTGGTCTCGTGTCCGCCGAACAGGAACAGCACGCAGTTGGCCACGATCTCAGGATCCTCGAGGCTGTCGTCGCCCTCGGAGGCCTCCACCAGATTGGAGATGATGTTGTCTGACCGACGGCGCCGATAGTGGGCCACCAAATCGCCCAGATAAGAGGCCAGCTCGACCAGGCCCTGCTGCGCCCGGGCCCGCCGGTCTCCCACGCCCCGGGCACCGAACACCAGGATCATCACGTCATCGGACCAGTCCTTGAACCGGTCGCGGTCCTGCGGGGGAACCCCCATCATCTCGGCGATCACCACCGCGGGAATGGGATAGGCGAAGTCCTCGATGAGGTCGAACTGATTTTGGCCGGAGAGGTCGTCGATCAGCTCATCGACCACTCCGGCGATCCGGCCCCGCCACGCCTCCACCGCCCGGGGGGTGAAGGCCCGGCTCACCAGCCGGCGCAGCCGGGTGTGGTCGGGCGGATCCCGGAACACCAGCCAGTCCATCAAGATGTCGTAAGTGGGCTGACGCTGGACCCGCTGCTCGTCGGTCAAGCGCGCATAGGCCGGACCGATGCGCTCAGAGGAGAACCGGGGATCTCGCAGGGCGGCGAGCACATCGTCATAGCGATGGATGAACCACGCCCGATACTTCTCGTTCCAATGAACCGGGTCGTGCTCTCGTAGCACTGAGAAATAGGAATGGGGGTCGGCGATCCGCTCCGGCGACAGCACTTCGTCGTCGATCGGCGCCGCCTGCTGGCTCCTCACCGGGTCACCCCCCCTGTTCCAGCACCGTGACCACACAGGCGTTGCCGTCTATCCCCGCGGTGGCCCCGCCCATGGTCTCCACCGCACCGAGGCGGGCGTTTGGCACCTGGCGTTCGCCCGCGGCACCCCGAAGCTGCCACACGATCTCGGCGATCTGGGCCAAACCGGTGGCCCCGAGCGGATGGCCCCGCGACAAGAGCCCGCCCGAGGGGTTGACCGGCTGCGGCCCGCCCAGCGCGGTGTGGCCCGACTCCGCCAGACGACCCCCCGCCCCCAGCTCGCACATGCCCAGCGCTTCGGTGGTGATGATCTCGCCGATGGTGAAGGCATCGTGAACCTCGAACACGTCGATGTCGCCCACGCCCACTCCCGCAGCCTCATAGGCCTCAGCCGCGGTATCGGCCACGATGTCCCAGCCCCAGACCTTCTCGGCCCGGTGGTCCCACAGCCGGCCCGAGCGCAACACGCTGGATCGGACGGCGACCTCCTGGTCGGGAGCCCGGGAGCCCCCCCGCGGGCCCACCACTGCGGCGGCCGCGGCGTCGGCGATCGAGCAGCACTGGAACAGGGTGATCGGGTCGGCCACCATGCGGCTGGCTAACACCTGCTCCACGGTCACCGACTTGCGGTGCTGGGCTCGGGGATTGCCGAGGGCGTGGCGGCGGTTCTTCACCGCGACCGCGGCCATCTGCTCGGGTGTGACGCCGAACTCATGGCGATACCGGGTGGCCGACATGCCGTAGATGCTGGGCATGGCGAAGCCCTGGGCGCCTTCGGGATCGGAGGCTATCGGGCTGATAGCCCCGTCGAAACGCGCGGTCATCGTTTCGATGCCAAAGGCCAGCACCCGCTCGTAACGGCTGGTCTCCACCGCCGCGCGAGCCTCGTGGAATGCCGATGTGCCACTGGCGCAGGCGTTCTCGATCGTGACGACCGGGATCTCCACCAGCCCGATCTGCTGGAGGCTGCGGGTGACAACGCCCGGGTCGCCGAACACCGTGCCGGCGAAAACCGCTTCGACCTCGGAGGCTTTCAGCCCCGCGTCGTCCAGCGCCTCGACAGTGGCCTGCCATGCCAAGCGGCGGGCGTCCAGCGACTCCTGCTTGCCGAACTCCGAAGTCCCGACCCCCCAAACCGACGCGCCCGCCCGGCTCATCGCGCCCGCTCCGGCGTCAGCTCCCGCACAACCGGATCACCCAGTTCCGTCCACCCCGACAAGGCCACTCGGCTGCCGGGGGCAGGCCCCTCGCCCGCACCGTCGACGTGGGCGAGGATGCGAGGACCGTCGTCCACGTCGACATAAGCCAGCGCGAAAGGCGGGGTTCGCTCAGGCACCGGGATGCGCAGCACCGTGGAGCTGAACACGGTTCCCCTCGGGC
>JAPOSH010000197.1:0-5204 GCA_026709815.1 bacterium
AGGAGGATCGATCATGGCCACCATCACCCTCGACAAGATCAACAAGGTCTACGCCAACGGGTACCACGCCATCCACGACCTCGACCTGGACATCGCCGACACCGAGTTCTTGGTTCTCGTGGGCCCGTCTGGGTGCGGCAAATCCACCGCCCTGCGGATGATCGCCGGGCTCGAGGAGATCACCGGCGGTGAGATGCGCATCGGCGATCGCGTCGTCAACGCGGTGGAGCCCAAAGACCGGGACATCGCGATGGTCTTCCAGAACTATGCGCTCTACCCCCACATGTCGGTGTACGACAACATCGGCTTCGCCCTGAAGCTGGCCAAGACCCCGAAGGCCGAGGCCGACCGCCGCATACGAGAAGCAGCTCGAATACTGGAGCTCGATGAGCATCTCAAGCGCAAGCCGGCCCAGCTCTCGGGCGGGCAGCGCCAGCGGGTGGCGATGGGTCGGGCCATCGTGCGTCAGCCTGCGGCGTTTTTGATGGACGAGCCGCTCTCCAACCTCGATGCCAAGCTGCGGGTGCAGATGAGGGCGGAGATTGCCAGGCTGCAACGCGAGCTAGGTGTGACCACGGTGTACGTGACCCACGACCAGGTGGAGGCCATGACCATGGGCGATCGGGTTGCGGTGCTGAAGGACGGGCGCCTCCAGCAGGTGGACACCCCCCAGAATCTCTACGACCGGCCTGACAACGTCTTCGTTGCCGCGTTCATCGGATCGCCGTCGATGAACCTATTCGAGGGCGTCCTCACGCTGGGCGACGCCGGCCGAGGGGGCAGCCTGACCCTGGGCAGCCAGACCATCTCGATTCCCCCAGCGGTGCTCAAGGCGCGGTCGAAGTTGGCCGAATACAGCGGCAAACCGCTGATCTACGGCATCCGACCCGAGGACATGGAGGACGCCTCCCTCGACCCCGGCGCCGCTGAACCGCGCATTCACGGCGAGGTCAGCCTGGTGGAGTCGCTGGGGGCGGAGATACTGGTTCATTTCGGCGTTGACGCCACCCCGGTGGACTCCGGCGACCCCGACGCGGTGGTCGAACTCGGCGACACCGCAGTGGTGGTGGCGAGGTTCAGCCCCAGGAGTCAGATTCGCCCCCGCGAAACCGCCTCGGTCACCGTGAACGCCGAGCGCATCAGCTTCTTCGACCCCGCAACTCGTCTTGCCATCTGGGACTGACCGCCTCTGGCGGCGCTTCCTCCCCTTTTGTCCTGTCACCCCGCCGTCAGGCGATGAGGGTTTGGACTTCGGCCACTCTCCGGTCCACCTCGTCGGCGCTGCGGGCCTCTAGGTTCAGCCGCAGCAGGGGCTCGGTGTTGGACGAGCGCAGATTGAACCACCAATCGCCCAAGTCCACCGTGAGCCCGTCGAGCCGGTCCTGGGGGGCGTCGGAGTACGCGGCCGCCACCTTCTGGATCACGGCGCCGGCGTTGCCGGCGGCGAAGTTGAGCTCTCCTGACGCCGCGTAGCGGTCGAGGCTCGACACCAGACCCGACAGCCCCGTCGGGTGGCGGCTGAGGGCTTCCAGCACCATGAGGGCGGCGATCAACCCGCTGTCGGCCCGGAAATTGTCCCGGAAGTAGTAGTGGCCGGAATGCTCCCCGCCGAACACCGCGCCGCTCTCGGCCATCACCTGCTTGATGTAGGAGTGGCCCACTCGGGTGCGAACCGCCGTACCGCCCCCCTCGGCGATCACCTCGGGCACAGTCCGGGAGCAGATCAGGTTGTGGATCACCGTGGCGCCGGGATCGCTCTCCAAGATCGAGCGGGCGATGATGGCCGTGGTCAACGACCCTGACACCGGTCGGGCCGTCTCGTCCACCAGGAACACGCGGTCGGCGTCTCCGTCGAAGGCCAGACCGACGTCGGCGCCCAGCGCCACTACTCGCTCTTGCAGGTCTCGTTGGTTCTCGGGTTGAAGGGGATCGGCCGGATGGTTGGGGAAAGTGCCGTCTAATTCGGGGAACAGGTGATCGAGCACAAGGGGCAGACCGTCGAACACCGCAGGCACCACGAGGCCGCCCATGCCGTTGGCGGTGTCGGCCACCACCAGCAGCGGGGTCAGCGCGTCGATGTCCACGAACGAGCGCACATGGGCGACGTAGCCGCTCAACAGGTCGCGGGTGGAGCGAACGCCTTTGGCTGCTGCGGGGTCGGGGCCCGCGACGGCCATGGCTTTGACGGCCTTCAACCCCGTGTCGGCGCTGATGGGCGCGGCGCCGGGCCCGCACATCTTGATGCCGTTGTAGCCGGCGGGGTTGTGCGAGGCGGTGAACACCGCCCCGGGCAGATCAAGGCTTCCAGAAGCGAAATAGAGCATGTCGGTGGCGCAAAGCCCCACGTCCACCACGTTGACGCCGTGGTCTGCCACCCCATCGCCGAAGGCCGCGGCCAACTCCTCGCCCTCGGGCCTCATGTCTCGCCCGACCAGGACGGTGTCGGACCCGGACGCGGCCCAGAACCGGGCAAAGGCCCCGCCGATGGCCCGGGCGCCGTCGGCGTCGATCTGATCGCCCACAGTGCCGCGCACGTCGTAGGCCTTGAAGATGGCGTCGTAGTCGGTGGCCATGCCGGTGGAGGCGAGCTGGGGCTTTGGGCGGCTATTGCCGGTTGAGGTTCTGTTTCATCTCGTCGAGCATCCGCTCGTTCTGGGCGTTGGCCTTGTCCGGGCGGGCCAAGGTGATGGTGGCCACCGCATCGGCAGTCTCGTATTTGAGGTATTTGCAGTCGTCCATGGCGTGTCCTCACGGGATTTGATCTTTGCCGGCGTCAGATATGCTCAGGTGCCGACAGGCAGTCGGCGCCGGTGCTGACCCAGAGCATAAAGGGTTCCCCTCAGAATCTAAGACACCAGGCCCAGATGGGGTGACCGGACCCCGTTTTTTGGTCCACCCGTTATGAGAGTTTTTTCGGGTTGTTTTTTGCCCGTTGGTCCGCGTATTCGGCTGGGGCACCGCATGCGCCCGCCGATACCCCCACCGGGGGTGGTCGCCAGCGAACTCCCGTAGCTCGGCCCGCAGATCCCGGTCCGGGTTGGCCTCCGCCGGTGAAACGTCTGCTCCGACACCTCCAGATGCCGGGCCACATCCGCCACCGACGCTCCCTCGCCCAAAAGCCGACCGGCCTCCCTGAGCTTGCGCACAATCTGCTCGGGCGTGTGCCTTCGCCTAGCCATACTCGTGATCCTCCTCCGTCCAGCAATACTGGACAACGGACTCCCACAACACATGGACCAAACTCAAGGGGTCACGCCAGGGGGTCTCGCCCCGGTGCTCATTTTCAGAAGTCCCCCAATATCGGCTAGACCATTGACGAGCGACACCGAAAAGGGGGCAGTCATGGCTGATCTAGTCAACTACGAGGGCAAGCGGGTTGTAGTGGTGGGAGGCGCTACCGGGATGGGGGCGGCGACGGCCCAGAAGGCAGCCTCGCTGGGTGCCCACACCATTGTGCTGGACATCGCCGAGGTGGCCTACGGGTGCGGGCAGTACATCCATGTCAACTTGAGCGACCAAGCCAGCGTGGACGCCGCCATCGAGGCCATTGAGGGACCGGTGCACGCGGTATTCGCCTGCGCCGGCGTGGCCGAAGGCACCGGCAATCTGATGCTGATCAACTTCACGTCGCAGCGCCACCTGATCGAGGCGCTGATCAAGAGCGGAAAGCTGGGCCGGGGAGGCTCAGTGGGCTTCATATCCTCCGGGGCCGCATTGGGCTGGATGAACAACCTGGAGCAGGTGCAGGACTTCTTGACCACCCCCGACTGGGACACTGCCGCAGCCTGGGTGGACGAGCACGAGGGCACCGACAACTACAGCTTCAGCAAGCAGGCCATCAATGCCTATGTGGCCGGCCAGGCTCTCAACTTCCTGCAAAAGGGCCTGCGCATCAACGCCATCATGCCGGGCGCCACCGACACGCCGCTGGCCCAGGCCAACGCCGATGTGTGGCTCAGCTTCGGAGCGGCTTATCGAGAGGCCGCCGACGTTCCCACCATGGTTCCTGAGCAGATGGGCGACACCCTGCTGTTCTTGTGCAGCGAGGCGGCCAGCGCCATCAACGGAGTCAGCATGGTGGTGGATCAGGGCCATATCAACGCCTCGCTGGTGGACGCCTGGGACGATCCGTGGCCGAAGGCGATCGCCGGCATGATCGAGCTGGACCCGGCCATGTTCGGGATGGACGAGTGAGCCTGTCTTTGCGATGAGCGGGAACGTGCCCGACCTGTTGAGGCTGGCCGAGGTCGGCGAGCAGCGGTACCAGGTCTTTCAGCCCCCTGAGTCGGCCGAGGGGCGCGACGTGGTGTTCAGCGGGCAGCTCATGGCCCAGATGATGATGGCGTCTGACGCCGAGGCCGACGGGGCCAAGGACATCCGCTCGGTGCATGCCGTTTTCGCCCGGGCCGGTACCTATACCCGGCCGATTGAGGTGGACGTCGACTCCATGCAGGTCGGGCGCACTTGGGCCAGTGATGCGGTTACCGCGGCCCAGGGGGGCAAGCTGCTGAGTCGGGCGCTGATCTTGATGAGCACGCTGGACGACGATTTGATGCGCCACGAGCCCGCGATGCCCGATGTGGCCAGCCCCGACGGGCTCCACCCCGGATCCGCCTTCGTGTTTCCCGGCGCCGAGTGGCGACCGGTGCCCGGCGAGCCGGAAATCGACGGCGTGCCGGTGGAGCGGGCCTGGCACCGCTACGAACCGGGGTCGGACTCCCAGGCGGCCAACCAGGGGATCGCCGGGTGGGCCACCTGCGGCAGCATCATCGGGCTGGCCATGCGCCCCCACCCCGAAGCGGCCCGGATCGAGCAAGCCCACCGCACCCTGTCCACCGGGGTCATCGCCCACACCCTGCACTTCTTGGACCGCCTCGACGTTTCTCAGTGGCTGCTAATCCAGATGCAGGCCACCAAAGCGGCCAACGGCCGGGTTTACGGCCGGGGCGAGGTATTCACCGCCGCCGGGCAGCTGGTGGCCGCCTTCCAGCAGGACTCCATGGCCAAAGCCGCCCCCGCCCCCTTGGACCCCTCCCGCTCAATGTAGCAGCGGTCACTCGAGGGAGCAAACGCGGTACCGGCGGTTCGCGGTCAGAGCGACATCCGCCGAGAGGCGCGCCGCCTATCGGCACAGCCTCAGGGCGATGGGCTTGACGGGGGGGGGGGGGGGGGGTTTGGGTGCGGGGGGAGTTTAAGCACGGTGG
>JAPOSH010000197.1:5214-5855 GCA_026709815.1 bacterium
GCCCGGCGCGGGGGTCGGCGCGTGTGCGGTATCCGGCGGGGGGGGCGGGGGGGTGCGGGCCGGGGGGGGGGGGGGGCGGGGCGGAGGGGGGGGGGGGGGGGGGGGTGTAGGTTGCGGGGGAATTATAAGCAGCGTGTGCGGCAGTCTCGACAAGCGGGGTTGTTGTGTGCGTGATAATTGAAAGGAAACGGAAATGGGCATAATTATGGCAGTAGTGACTCCTTTTGTTCTCTCAGGTCGCAGGGAGGAGGAGCGTGGAACCGATGGCAACGACAGTTTTATTATCCAAGAGAGTTCCGATTTCGATATGTGGGGCTATGGCGGCAATGACACACTTTGGAGCAATTCTGGCGATGACAGGTTGTTCGGCGGCGACGGCAACGACACCTTGAACAGCGGCGGCGGCGACGACAAGTTGTACGGCGAGGCCGGCAACGACCAGCTCCAGGCCGGCGACGGCAACGACTATCTGTCGGGCGGCTCCGGTGACGACGAGATGCACGGCGGCGACGGCAACGATGTGTTGTTCGGCGGTCAAGACGATGAGCGGCTCGATGGCGGCAACGACCGGTTGCACGGCGATGAGGGCAACGACCGGCTGTACGCCGGCGCCGGGAACGACTATCTGTCGGGCGGCTCGG
>JAPOSH010000156.1 GCA_026709815.1 bacterium
TTCTTGAGCTTCTCCAGCGCCGTTCGGCCCCGCTCGCCTCCCACCTCGATGTCGGAGGCGGGGATCGACACCAGCACCACCGTGTTCGGGACGGCGGCGGCGGCCTCGGTGAGCGCCTGGGCGAAGGTGAACTGGGTGTCGAAGTCGCCGCCGGCGAGACGGGGCCCGTCGCCGCCGTCGCGCAGCTGGCGGGCATAGGCCACCCACTCGTCGATCAGCACCACCGCCGGCCCGCACTGCTGGAACAGGGTCCGGAGCGCTGCGCCGGGGTTGGTCCCCGCCTCATCGTCGGCCCGAAGCAGCTCGTAGGCGTCTCGGCCTCCGAGCTGGTAGGCCATCCGGCCCCACAGCGTGTGCAGCGCAACGCCGTCTTCGGCCTGCTCGGGATCCGCGGCCGACAGCATCTGGCCCACAAGCACGGCCCGAGACACCCTGTCGGGCAAAAGCAGCCCCTCCTCGGCCAGCATCTCTCCAACGCCGGGGAACTCCTTGGCGGGAATACCCGACGCCAAGTGGTAGAGGGCAATGAGGCTGTGGGTCTTGCCGCCGCCGAAGTTGGTTTGAAGCTCGATGACGGGATCGCCCCCTCCCCCGGAAAGCCGACGAGCAGCCCCGACGAGCAGATCCCGCAGCCCTTGAGTGATGTAGGTGCGGGCGAAGAACTCCTTTGGATCCTGATACTCCGGCTCAGCGTTGCCCTGGAGCACCTCGAACAAGTCGGCGGCGAACTCGGCCTGCTCGAAGTTCCCCTGGGCCACATCGGCATGGGGCGCGATGATTTCTCGCCACGGGGTCAACCCCGCGGTGGGGTGGCCCTCGGTGGGCTTGGCCGCCGTCTTGCGACGCTCCGAGCGCGACTCCTCCTCCACCATCTGGCGCATGAGGTCGCGGCGCAGGTTGCGGATCTGCCGGCGCTCGTCGAGGTTGCCGAAGGCCTCTAGCAGCCGCTCCATCGAGTCGAGGGCCCGTACTGCGTCGTCGGTGGACAGCGACTGCTGGTGGGCCCAGCTGTTGCGGGCATCGGCTACCTCGAACACCAGCGCCCGGATCGCCGGGCCGAAGCCGTGGCCGAACACCTCCTGCCAGGTGGCCTTCATCCCTTTGAACAAGAACGCGGCATCCTCAGTAGACGGCTGGCGTTCCGGGGTGTGCAGCCGCCCGTTCACCGTCTCGAGCCACCCGTCGCCGTAGAACCCCCGCCAAGTGTCCTCGCACTTGGGCCGCAGCCCATCGCGCAGCAAGCCCAGCGCCCGAGAGATGCGCTCGGTGTTGGCCATCACCATGGCTGCTGCGCTCCTGGGCAAACTCCTGCTGTCATTTCGTAAAACCTATTGGCTCGCAGCGACACATTGTGATTCGGATCCGCTAGTGGTGCCGCTGGAACCGGACTCCACACCACTAGACAGTCACAACCTCGATGAGGTCGTGAAGACCTGCGAAATCGCTGGAGTTGCGGGTGTATAGCGGTAGGTCGGCCGCGAGTGCGGTGGCTGCAATCATCAGATCAACGGCCCTTGCCCCCCTGGGTTTCCTCTGGGCGGCGGAGACAGCCGAGAAGACCCGTCCGTAAGCCCGGGCGGCATCGGCATCGAAGGGGAGGGGGTCAAAGGCCGCTTCTGCCCGTTGCAGACGATCTTGGCGGCGGCCCTGCTCGCTTGGGGAGGTTGCGGCGTGTGGGCCAGCAGCGAGTTCAGCCAAAGTCAGGGCGCTGATGGCAACCTCACGAGGCAGAGCCGTTGCTTCAATCTGCTCTATATCGATTATTACGGAGGTGTCCAGCAGTCCGCGGAACGGTCTTTGCATCTCAAACACGAGGGGTCGGGTCTTGGCTGGCTATGGCATCGAGGTCAGCTTGAAGATCCGAGTAGCCAAGACAAGGGGCAACGCGAAAGAACTCGACGGCAGCTTCGGCGGCAATGAATCTGTGGCGGCGGAGCGGGGTCAGCTCACCCACTGGAACACCGTTTCGGGTCACGATGAACGTCTTACCCTCATTGAGTTCGACCATGATCTTTCCACTGTTGTTCCGCAGCTCGCGCTGACTGATCTCCTGACTCATACCCCGAGCGTAGCACCCTGCGCTACGCTACTGTGCATCCAGCTCTGGGATAGGAGTGGCTGAATTTCAGTTTCTGAGCACCGGGTTGATGTGTTTGGGTTTCCACGCGGTAGTCCCGGTGTCGGGGAACGGGTCGGGCGGGGGCACAACGCGGTGTTGGCCGGTTTCGGGGTCGGTTTCCACCTGGTGATGGCGGTCGTGGATGTCGTGGTGGCAGTCGTTGCACACCGTGACCAGGTTGGGGTAGTCGGTTCTGCCACCGTTCTGCCAGTGCTCGACATGGTGGGCGAAGCTGCGGTTGGCATCAGCCCCGCAGCCCACACAGGCCTTGTCACGCACCATCAACGCGATCCGCTGGGCGTCTGAGGCGCAACGGCGGCGGCGCCCCAGCCACAAATCCTGGGTTCTGGCGTTGAACACCGCTGGAAAGATATCGGCCTCGCAAGCCAGCTTCACCAGCTCATCGGCGGGAAGCGGCGTTCCGTCCGAAATACGGGCGTCGATCAGCTCTTTGCGGGCCGCGTCGTAATCGGCCACTAGCACCAAAGCGACACCGGCAGCCTTGCCTCTCTCGGGGTACAGCATCAGCTCTTCCAGGGCGTCTGCGGAGCGCTGCACCGGCGTCCGACGGCGCTTCGGGTCTTCCTTGCGCCAAAACTCACGCTCTTTGTTGGCCAAGGCCCCGGCAATGTGGGCACCGGTGAGGGGGTCGAACTCGGCGTTGAGCACATACATGCCCGTCTCCCCGTTTTGGAACAGCCGAGCGGACCGGCGCTGGCGCTGGCGTTCCAGCAGCGACTGGCCGCCGTCGCCTGACAGGTCGTGCTGCTGGCGCTTCACCGTCTTGGAGAACTCGTCGAAAGTCTGCGTGCGAGCAGCTTCCACCAGCTCCGTCTCCAAGATGGGGCCCTCCGAAGAGGCCCGTGCGATCAGCCGAGCATGGTCGGCCGGTATCTCCCCCGAAGCCAACGCACCAGACGTCTCGGCCAGCTCGGACATACGCTCCGCCGCTTTCACATCGCGATGGGCCGCGCTCGGAGACGACCGCAGCACATCGCAGGCCGCCCGCTTGGCCCCAGCCGTGTCACAGCGGCGCGACAGCTCAGCCAGCACCTCGCACCGCAGCGCCTCCAATTTCGAACCAGCCTCGCCCAACGAGGCCAAACGCTGGCGCAAACCGGCCTCCGACAACCCGGCCACATCGGCACGCGGGATGCAAACCGACGCCCCGCAACCGCCATCGGATGCCTGTTTGGCCCCAGTTCGCCTAGAGGAAAACTCCATGCCTCTACTCTACCCGCACCCGGTGACACTTACCCCTGAAAACCGCCCTTGATCAGCGGAAATATTCAAATTTTCTTCATATCGACAGGTATCCTCTCGGGCCGAATCCCCAACCCCTGCTCTCGCGCTGCTAACCCAAACTGTCATTCATCGCCGTATCCTGACATCAATGTGGTTTGGACTGTCGGACGGCCAAGAAGCAGAGGTTCCCGAGAAGCTCATCTCAGCCCATGCCGAGGGGCGTTTGGCGCTGTTCGTGGGCGCAGGGGCTTCGGTTGCCCCTCCGTCGGGTCTGCCCACCTTTCAGGAGTTGACCGAGAAGCTGTGCAACGAGAGCCACGCTTCCCCGCCCGAGCAAGGCACGACCATTGACAAAGCGCTGGGGGGCTGGAGAGGAAAGGAGTGGATGTCCACCAGAGGGTCAAAACCATCGTCAGCAGTTCCGAGTCAAAGCCCAACGCCCTGCACAACGCCATAGCAGAGCTGGCGGCAGTCAAACAGCCCCGAATCGTCACCACCAACTACGACCGCCACCTCTCCGCTTGCTTGGGAGAGCGGCTTGGCGGCGGCTTCGAAGAGTACCCCTCTTTGGCTTTCCCCCAGCGGGAGGGCTTCACCGGCATCGTGTACCTGCACGGCTCGGTCAAAGAGCCCGCCGAGCATCTGGTGGTGACCGACGTCGACTTCGGCCGGGCGTATCTGGAAACACCGTGGACCGCGGCCCAATTCCTGAGCAGGGTGTTCAGAAGCTCCACCGTGTTGTTCGTCGGCTACAGCCACGACGACACCCTCATGGAGTATCTGGCCCGCGCCCTGCCCGCCGATGAAACAGACCGGTTTGCCTTGTGCTCTCAAAAGGAGGCCGAAAACGAGCGCTGGCAGCAGCGAGGCATAAAGCCCATCAGCTACGGCGCCCCTCAGGCCCTTCCCGAACTGCTTGGGAAATGGGCTGAGCGGGCCCGAATGGGAATACTGGATCACCGCCAGCGAGTGAAGACCATCCTCCAGGGAGCGCCGCCGCTATCACGCGAAGACGAGTCGTATCTGCAAGAGACAGTGCGAACGCCCGAGCGGCTGCGCTTTTTCACCGAGAGTGCTCGCGGGGCGGAGTGGCTCAGGTGGGCGAAGGAGCTGCCCGATTTCAGGCGCATCTTCGACCCCCGAGCCGATCTCCAGCCGAACGGTCTCTGGGCTCAATGGTTCGCAGACCGTGTCGCAATGGGCGACAACCCCGAACTGCGCCAGGAGGCCTTTTCCGTCTTCTTCAGCCTCGGAGGCGGCTTCAGCCCCAGCCTCTGGAACGGGTTGGCCATCTCGTGCGGGAATTCGCTTAAAAACGGGGGCGATGCCGCCCGAGACGTCAAGAAGTGGCTGCCTTTATTAGTCCGACACGTTCCCCTGGATGGCAACCAACGCTTGGAATGGCTGCTTTCCGACTACGACCCAGAGCGCGACCGGCACGCCATGCTGCTGCTTCTCGACAAGCTCCTCGAGCCTCAAGCCGTTCATTCTCGATACGCGCGTTTCGGGAAAGAAACAAGCCTGGAACCCAGCCTGTGCGAGCCCACCTGGGACATCTGGAATTACTGGAAAAGCAGCCTGTTCCCAAACCTGCCAGACCAGGCGCTGGCCTCAAGCGTGGCCGCGATCCTCGATCGGCACCTGCACACCGCCCATCTCATCGCCGCGTCGAACGGCGACGCCGACGAGGAGTGGGAAGGGCTCAGCTATGTCAGAAGCGCTATTGAAAACCACGAGCAGGATGAGCCATCTCGGCATAAGGGCATCGGACTCCTGATCGACGCGGCGAGGGACACGTTGGAGGCGCTGCTCGAACACCACCCGAAGCTTGCCCAGCACTACCTGCGCTCGTGGGAGAAGACCCAGATGCCGCTGCTTCAGCGGCTGTCCATCCACGGCTGGGCCGAGCGCCGAGACATCACCGCCGACGAAAAGATCGCCAAACTGTGCCGCTCCGGCTGGGTATCCGCGACCTTCTTGAGGCATGAGGCTATGAGGTTGGCGGCTGTCGCTCTGCCAGAAGCGTCGCCCGAGACCATCGACCACTTGGTCAAACACATCGAGGCTGAGCTGCAAGATGAAGATGAATTCTCCGAGCTTCGGATCTACGAGTGGCTTGCGTGGATCGTTGAGCACTCATCTACTGAGACAGCAGCCGACCGGATGCTTTCCGCCATTCAGAAAAGAAACCCTGAATGGCAACCGTCTGACCACCCCGACCTATTGAGTTGGAGTGGGTCAGCGCCAGTAGAGCGGCCAAATCTGGGCCGCCCCGAAGAACTGCACCAGATGATCGAGAAGAGCCCCGCAGAAGCCGTCAAACACCTGTTGGGCTTCCCCCGGAATGCTGAATGGGACGAACCCAGGTGGTGGGATGCGCTCAGATGGCTACAGAGCACTCTGGAACTGTATCCGGCTGACGGGATCGACATAATCGACGTGCTGACCAGCGGACACGCACACGGAAG
>JAPOSH010000222.1 GCA_026709815.1 bacterium
CGCCCCAGACCCCGCCTTTGGCCTGCTCGACGCCGCGGGTCAGTTCCTGCAGAGAGAGAGAGAGAGAGAGAGAGAGAGAGAGAGAGAGAGAGAGTAGAGCGCTCTCATCTTCGACATAGGACCGAGCAACGCGGCTTTCACCGCGGCCTGGTCACCGCCGGTCTCGAGCCGCTGTCGCACACCGTGTTGCGGGCACTTCACAGCGCGGTCTGCCGGAGCTTCGGGACGATGCCCACGGCGTCGAGCTTCGGCGCCGCCGAGACGTTGCTACACGCGCTCGAAGACGCCTCGTCCGACGATCCCCGTCGCCGCGGTCCGTCGCCCGCCGCGTTGTTGGAGGTGGCGCGCTGTCTGGCCGCCGACGGACCGCTCCTTTTGGTCATCGACGAGTTCGGCAAGAGCCTCGAGGCCCTGGCCGGTGATTCGACGCAGAGAGCGTGGGGCGACGCGGGATCCGACCCATACCTGCTCCAGCAGCTCGCGGAGGCAGGCCAGGGCGACGGCCTGCCCATCTTTCTTTTGACCCTGCAACACCAGTCGTTCGACGACTACCTGAGCGGGGTGGACGCCCGCCAGCGCAGGGAATGGGCCAAGGTGCAGGGCCGGTTCGAGGACGTGGCCTATGTGGAATCGTCGGCGCAGGCCCGGGCGCTCATCGGATCGGTGTTCTCTGTGGGCGACGAGGCCCTCCGGCGCCGGATCGACCGGTGGGCCCGCCCGCTGGCCCGCACCATGCAGGCGCTCGGAGCGGCCGACCTCAGCGACCCGAACGCTGTGGCCTCCTGCTGGCCCCTGCATCCGGTGACCGCAGTGGTGCTATCCGAGCTGTGCCAGCGGTACGGTCAGCATGAGAGGACGCTGTTCTCCTTCTTGGCCGGCCCCGAGATGGCTGGGCCTGAGGGCTTTTTGGCCGCCACCCGGCTCCCGGCCCGGGGTCGGCTCCCCACGCTGGGGCTCGACGCGGTGTACGACTATTTCGTGGGTGCCGCCGGTTTGTCGTCCCTGGCGGCCGCCAACAGCCGGTGGCTGGAGATTACCACCCGACTGCGCGACGCCCACGGCCTGTCGGCGCGCCAGACCCGAGTGGCCAAATCGGTGGCCGTGCTCAACCTGGTTTCCACATCAGGCCCGATCAGGGCTTCGGCGCCGGTACTGGCGCTGATGGAGTCCGACGCCGGAGACGTGCTGGGCGAGCTGGCCGACACCGGGCTGGTGACCTACCGGGCGTTCGCCGACGAATACCGGGTGTGGCAGGGCACTGACGTCGACATACAGCGATTGATCGAGGCCTCCCGACACCGCGTCAAACAGCAGCCGCTGCTCGAGGTGGTCTCAAAGGTCCACGATCCGCAGCCGGCGGTGGCCGCCCGCCACAGCGCCGTCCACGACTGTCTCCGGGTGTTCTCCCGCCGATACGCCGACAGCAACGGCAAAGCCGAGCCGTTGGACGCGTTCTCCCCCTACGACGGCGAGGTGCTGTTGCTGGTGGAAGGCGACCGGCCGCCCCCGCTGGTGGGATCGGCGCTGGACGGGTCGAAGCCGGTCGTGGCCGCCATCGCCCCGCCCGACCGTCTCGGCGACTTGGAGTCCGCCGCTCAGGAGCTCGGCGCGCTGACCGATGTGCTGGAGAATCCCGAGTTGGACCTGGATTGGGTGGCCCGCCACGAGCTGAGTGAGCGATTGGCCCTGGCCCAGGCTGGATTCGACGAAGCGGCATTCGCCGCATTCGCCACCGACTCGTGCCGATGGGTGCTGCTCGACGATGGCGAGGGGTGTGCTCTGCGGTCGAGGCGGGGCAGCGCCGCTCTCTCCGAGGCCGCCGACGGCGCGTATCCGAGCACGCCCTTGGTGCGCAACGAGATGCTCAACCGCACCCACCTCACCTCCCAGGGGGCCAAGGCCCGCCGCCTGCTGATCGAGGCGATGATCGAGAACAGCGAGCAGGCCAATCTGGGGCTGGAGGGATACGGCCCCGAGGTGGCGATGTACCGGGCCGCGCTGGCCCACACCCAGATCCATGTCAAGCGCTCTGCCGCGACCAAGATGGAGTTCCGCTCCCCCGACGGCGGGGAGGCCGCCCGCTCGCTTCAGCCGGCTTGGGACGTGCTGGCCACGGAGTTCGAGCGAGCCCGCCGGCGGCGGGTGAGCCTCAACGACATCCACGCCGCCTTGCGCTCGCCGCCGGTGGGAATGAAGGCCGGCGTGGTGCCGGTGCTGGTCACGGCGGCGCTGTTGGCCCACTCCGGTGAGATCGCCCTCTATGAGCACGGGACGTTCAAGCCCCAGTTGACGGTGGAAATGGCCGAGCGGATGGTCAAGAACCCCGGCTTCTTCGAAGTCAAGAACTTCGCCAGCGCCCGAGGCGCTCGCCGCTGGGCGCTGGACGCGCTGATGCGGGAGCTGAGCGCGCCCCAGCAAGCGGGCAACGGCCAGGCGGGCGCCAACCAGCAGGGCGACAGCGTGCTGGCGGCGGTCGGGAATCTGGTGTCGCGGGCCCGAAGGCTGGATCGCTTCACCCACAAGACGACCGGGTTGTCACCGAGGACGGCCGCGGCGCGCGATGCGCTGCTGGCTGCGGTGGAGCCCGACGAGCTGCTGTTCGTCTCCTTGCCCGAGGCGCTGGGGTTCCAAGAGATCGAACCCGGCGGCGAATACTCCGATGCCGATGCTTACGCCGCCGCGGTGGCCGCCGCAATGGCCGACCTTGAGGCAGCTTCGGAGCGGCTGCTGGCGGATTCCCTCGATCTCCTGCTCGTCAGCGGAGGGGGCGCCAACAGGGCAGAGGTGGTCGAACGGGCGGCATCAATCGACGCCGATGTGCTGGACGCCGATTCCCGGCCATTCGTGCTGGCTCTGGGCAACGACGGGGTGGACGACGACTTGGATTGGGTCAAAATCATCGCCACCGTGGTGGCCAAGAAGTCGCCCGCCGAGTGGAAAGACGACGACAAGCACCGCTTCTTCCGGGAGTTGCCCGAGCGCATGGCCGCCTTCGAACGCCTCGTGGCCCTCCATTCCCAAGCTGATGCTGGAAACGGCGCCAGCATCGGCGGGCCGCGGCAGCTGCGGATCACGTTCACCCGGGCCGACGGGCGCGAGGATGCCCGCCTCGTGAGCCTCGACGACGAGAAGAAGGACGACCTGAGCGACGCCCTCGATCGGGTCATCGCCGAGGCGGAGCGGCTGGTCGGCGCCGGAGAGCAGGCCCGACACGCGCTCTTAGCCCTCATGGGCGAGCAGCTGCTGGAGGGGGCCGAACATGGCTGAGCTGATCCCCGGCGACAACGTGCGCCACATCTGCGGCATCTCGGGCGGCAAGGACTCCAGCGCGCTGGCGGTGTATCTGAAGAACCGGGTGCCCGACATGGAGTATTTCTTCTGCGACACCGGCGCCGAGCTGCCCGAGACCTACGAGTTCTTGGCCCGATTGGAGGTGATCTTGGGCCAGCCCATCGCCCGGCTGAACGCGGCGCGAGGCTTCGATCACTGGTTCGAGATATTCCGAGGGGCGCTGCCGTCACCGCAGATGCGCTGGTGTACCAAGAACATGAAGATCAAGCCGCTAGAGCACTGGATCGGCGACGATCCCGCGGTGTCCTATGTGGCGATACGAGCCGACGAGGCCAACCGCAAGGGGTACGTCTCCACCAAGCCCAACATCGAGACCCGCTTCCCGTTCGTGGAAGACCGCATCGACCACGACGGCGTCATGCGGATCCTCGACGACGCCGGCATCGGCCTGCCCGCCTACTACGAGTGGCGGACGAGATCCGGCTGCTACTTCTGCTTCTACCAGCGAAAGGCCGAGTGGATCGGGCTCGCCGACCGCCACCCCGAGCTGTTCGAGCGGGCCGTCGCCATCGAGCAGAAGGTGCTCCAAGACGCCGGCGTGTCCGGCGACGCCGATTTCACCGACCAGGCCATGAAAGGCCGTCAATACACCTGGTCGGGCGGAGAGACCCTGGTGCAGCTCAGAGATCGCCGCCAAGAAATCCTCGACCGCCACGAAGCCGCCTTAGCCCGCACCACCCAATCCCGCCCCAACCTCCCCCTCATCGAAGCCCTCGCCGACACCCTCGACCAAGACGACGACACCACCCCCTGCACAGTATGCGCGCTATGAGCACGACGATGCCTGCGCCCTGGGGTAGCCCGCCGACACCTGTTCTGCCTCAGTGGTATTTCGAAGCCCATCAAGGCAGTCATCTGCCCCTGCCCCCGGCCCTGCAAAGGCTCGCTTCTTCGAAGGCAAGACTCCTGACTCTGGGTGATCTGGCAACCCTCTGGGAACTCAGAAACGAGCCATTGGCCAAGGAGGAGCACGATGCCCTGGTCAAAATGGCATACCGGATGGCTCGCCCGCCTGACGACCAGGTTGTGATCCCTGAAAGGCTGAGTATCGACCGCTTGCTCCAATGCCCGCTCAGAATGCGCACGCTGAACTGCTTGCGGAGGGAGCTGAACGAGCACATGCCATCCTCATTGGGGCTTTCTACATTGCAGCCTCCCCCGCTCAAAGAAATGACCGTTGAAGACCTGCTCAGCATCACAAATTTTGGCCTGGTATCGCTCCTGGATCTGATGTGTGTCATCGAAGCGGCCCAAGACCTCGGACATTTCCAAGAGCCGGCGCTGGCCCATCCCTACGCCCAGTCGCACTCCGCACTCGCTGCTCACTCGGCGCTGCCCGCCCAAGACCCGCCAAAGCCTCCCGACCCCACCGAGGTTGCTTGGAGCACGGCCACTGTTGTGCTTCAACGGCTCTTGACCGCCGCCTCAGAGATCAACGGAGCACACACCCTGGCTGATGCCCTGAACGGCGACCTGGGGGGATTGGCGGCCAAGCTGGGAATGGCCGACCACTTCGGCGAGATATCCCTTGCCGATCTCACAGGTGAGCCGCAACTCGCCCATGAATCCCTCTCGGCTTTGACCGAACTCTGGGAGTCTCTCCCCCACGTTGAGCAGACGATCCTCCACAAACGCATCCTCGCCGCTAATCCGCTGACCCTCGAAGAACTGGGAGAGACGGCAGACCTGACCCGGGAGCGAATCCGCCAGATCGAGAAGCGTATCGAAAGCCGCCTCAACCATCCCTCGATCTCCGGCCCCGCCGTCAACTGCTGGATCGGCATGCTCGCCGTGCTATTGCAACGGACATTAGGTCCGATCACAACCCCACGCGACGTGAAGGAACAGATCTCAGTCATATTCCCGATCTATAAAGCGAATGAAGATGCTACTTTTCACATCGATGAAATGGCTCGGTACTTGCTACATAAGGAGTTGGATTACGTGGATATTGATGATCTCTTATTTGATAAATATGCCATCGCTCTCGTTGACGCTATCAAGACCATAGCGAACTCGATTGCCGATGAATTCGGTCTCGTTGACGAAACTGAGATAGAGAGTCTGTTACCTGATGCTACAGCTCATATTTCCGAGAGAGCTTGGAAGACGAACCTCAACGCACTCATCGATGAACACTGGGAGTCTCTGCTAAGTCGCTGCGGACTCCACCGCCTACACGGCACTCTAGCTCTCCAAGACACTTCAAAGACAAGAACAGTGGCCGCTCTGTTAGCTATCGGACGCCCGGCTACGAAAGAGGAGATCGGAGAACTCAGCGGCCTGAGGCCCGATCGGGCGGGAGCGCAACTCTCTTTGCTCCCCGGTGTGGTACGAGCGGACAAGCACCGCTGGGGCCTCGCCGAATGGGTGGACGACGAATATGAG